>JALOLH010000019.1 GCA_025456065.1 Candidatus Nanopelagicales bacterium
GGGTCCTGGGCGTCGGCGGCCAGGCCGTACACGGTCTCGGTCGGCAGGCCGACCAGTGCACCACCCAGCCAGGCCCGGGCGACGCGCGCGGCGACGTCCGGGTCGGGCCGCCCGTCGGGCAGCACGCCGGACAGGACGGGCAGGGTCACCGCGCGATTCTAGGCGCGCCCGTCAGGCCGCCGGGGCGGGAACGACCTCGCGGGAACCGACGGCAGCCGCGCGGGAACCGACGGCAGCCTCGCGGGAACCGACGGCGGCCTCGCGGCGTCCGCTTCGCGCGTCCACATGACTGGGTTCCGGGGCCGCGTCGGCGCACCTCAGGCGTCGTCGGCTTGGGGTCCCACCTTGACCGATCGTGCCCGGATGGCCCACTCGGTGCCGTGCGGCGGGGCGGGCCGTGCGGCAGCAGGCTGCCGTCAGTTGCGCAGGCGGGGATCGCCGTGGCAGCGCTTGAACTTCTTGCCCGAGCCGCACGGGCACAGCGCGTTCCGGCCGACCCCGGCGAACTCCCCGCCGTCGGCCTCGGCCTGCACGACCACCTCACCGGTCTCCGAGGGGGCGGTGTAGCGCAGGTGGTCCGGCCGCCGGGGCCCGAGGCCCTCCAGGCCCTTCACGACCTTGCCGCCCGCGGCCACGGCCGCGCCCCCGGCGGGTGTCGGCACCGCCTCGCCCGCCGGTTCGGCACCGTCGCCGTCGTCACCCACCAGCGCCACCGCAGGGGCCACGACCGGCTCCTCGGACTCGTCTGCCTCCGCGGGCGCCTCCTCGGCGAGCAGGTCCGGCAGCACGCCGCGGGCGTCCCCGATCCCCAGCTCGATCGGCGCCTCCTCGGCCTCCTCGGCCTCCTGGACGGTCACCTCGAGGTTGAACAGCAGCCCGACCGTCTCCTCCTTGATCGAGTCCATCATGGCGTTGAACAGGTCGAAGCCCTCGCGCTGGTACTCGACGAGCGGGTCGCGCTGGGCCATGGCACGCAGGCCGATGCCGTCGCGCAGGTAGTCCATCTCGTAGAGGTGCTCGCGCCACTTGCGGTCCAGCACCGACAGGATCACGCGCCGCTCCAGCTCGCGCATGGTCTCCGCGCCGAGCTCCTCCTCCCGGGCCTCGTAGGCGGCCCGCGCGTCGGCGAGGATCTCCTCGCGCAGGTAGTCCCGGGACACCCCGGACCGTCCGCCGGAGTGGGCCTCGACCTCCTCGATCGTCACCGCGATCGGGTACAGCCCGCGCAGGGCCTTCCAGAGCCCCTCAAGGTCCCACTGCTCGGGGTAGCCCTCGGCCGTCGCCCCGGTCACGTAGCCGTCGACGGTGTCGGCCAGGAAGTGCTGCACCTGCTCGTGGATGTCCTCACCCTCGAGCACCCGGCGGCGCTCCCCGTAGATCACGAGGCGCTGGCGGTTCATGACGTCGTCGTACTTCAGGACGTCCTTGCGGATCTCGAAGTGCTGCGCCTCGACCTGCGTCTGCGCCGACTGGATGGCCTTGGTCACCATCTTCGACTCGATCGGCTGCTCGTCGGGCACGTTGGCCCGACGCAGGAACGCGTCGACCATCTCCGCCTTGAACAGCCGCATCAGGTCGTCCTGCAGCGACAGGTAGAAGCGCGACGCACCCGGGTCGCCCTGGCGTCCGGAGCGGCCGCGGAGCTGGTTGTCGATGCGCCGCGACTCGTGCCGCTCGGTGGCCAGCACGTAGAGGCCGCCGAGGTCGGTGACCTCGACGTGCTCGGCCGCGAACGCCTCCTGCGCGGCGTGCAGGGCCGCCGGCCAGGCCTCCTCGTACTCGTCCGGGGTCTCCGACGGGGTCAGCCCCTGCTGCTGCAGGGACAGGTCGGCGAGGAACTCGGCGTTGCCCCCGAGGATGATGTCCGTGCCGCGGCCGGCCATGTTCGTCGCGACCGTGACCGCGCCCTTGCGCCCGGCCTGGGCGATGATCGCGGCCTCCTTGTCGTGGTACTTCGCGTTGAGGACCTGGTGCGGGACGCCCTCCTTGCGCAACAGGCCCGAGAGCTTCTCGCTCTTCTCGACGCTGACCGTGCCCACGAGGATCGGCTGGCCCGCGGCGTGCCGCTCGGCGATGTCGGCCACGACGGCCGACCACTTCGCGTCCTCGGTCCGGTAGACCAGGTCGCGCAGGTCCCCCCGGATCATCGGCCGGTTGGTCGGGATGGGCACCACGCCCAGCTTGTAGATCTTGCTGAACTCGTTGGCCTCGGTCATCGCCGTGCCGGTCATGCCGGCGAGCTTGGTGTACAGCCGGAAGAAGTTCTGCAGCGTGACCGTCGCGAGGGTCTGGTTCTCGGCCTTGACCTCCACGCCCTCCTTGGCCTCGATCGCCTGGTGCAGGCCCTCGTTGTAGCGGCGGCCGTGCAGCATCCGGCCCGTGTGCTCGTCGACGATCATGACCTCGCCGTTCAGCACGACGTAGTCACGGTCGCGCCGGAACAGCTCCTTGGCCTTGATCGCGTTGTTGAGGTAGCCCACGAGCCGGGTGTTCTGCGGCTCGTACAGGTTGTCGATGCCCAGCCAGTCCTCGGTGCGCGTGATGCCGTGCTCGAGGATGCCGACCGTGCGCTTCTTCTCGTCGACCTCGTAGTCGACGTCGATGCGCAGGCGCGAGGCGAGCTTGGCCATCTGCCGGTACCACTCGTCGGCCTCGTCGGCCGGGCCCGAGATGATCAGCGGGGTGCGGGCCTCGTCGATGAGGATGGAGTCGACCTCGTCGACGATGGCGAAGTGGTGGCCCCGCTGGACCATCTCCTCCTTGGTCCAGGCCATGTTGTCGCGCAGGTAGTCGAAGCCGAACTCGTTGTTGGTGCCGTAGGTGATGTCCGCGCCGTAGGCGACGCGGCGCTCGGCGGGCGTCATCCGGGACAGGATCACGCCGACCTTGAGGCCGAGGAAGCGGTGGACGCGGCCCATGTTCTCCGCGTCGCGGTGCGCCAGGTAGTCGTTGACGGTGACGATGTGGACCCCGTCGCCGGTCAGCGCGTTGAGGTAGGCCGGCAGCGTCGAGACCAGGGTCTTGCCCTCACCGGTCTTCATCTCGGCGATGTTGCCCAGGTGCAGGGCGCCGCCGCCCATGATCTGCACGTCGTAGTGGCGCTGCCCGAGGGTGCGCTTGGCGGCCTCGCGGACGGTGGCGAACGCCTCGGGGAGCAGGTGGTCCAGGGTCTCGCCGTCGGCCAGCCGGGCCCGGTACTGCGGCGTGAGCGCCCGCAGCTCGTCGTCGCTCATCGCCTCGAACGCCGGCTCGAGGGCGTTCACCTGCCGGGTGATCCCCTCGAGCTTGCGCAGCGTCTTGCCCTCGCCGGCGCGCAGGATCTTGTCGATGATGGGCACGCGGGCACCTCTCGTCGGTCGCGGTCGGGGTCCTGGCCCGCCGGGGCCCCGCCGCGCTCGCGGGACCGGGGTTCCGGGGCCGTCCGGGGATCCATGGTAGTCGCCCCGGATCACACCGTGAGGTCGACGAGTCCCCGGCGCAGCGCGGTGGTGACCGCGTCGGTGCGGTTGGTGGCCTCGAGCTTGGCCAGGATCGCGCGGACGTGGTTTCGCACCGTGTGCTCGCTGATCCCCAGCCGCGCGCCGATCGCGGCGTTCGTGGCACCCGTGGCCAGCCCGCGCAGCACCTGCTGCTCCCGGCTGCTCAGCCGCCGGCCGTGGTCCCCGGAGGCGTCGGCGAGGACCTCGGCGCGCAGCAGCCCGGCCAGCGGGGCCGCGATCCGGTCGCTGCCGGCGAGCGCGGCACGCACGGCGTCGACCAGCTCCTCGGGCTGGCACCACCGGTGCAGCAGCGCGCGGGCACCGGCGTCCAGGGCAGCCAGCAGGCCCTCGGGGCGCGCCCGGTCGACCACGACGACCACGGCCGGCCGTGCGCTGGCGGTTGCCAGCCGGGCGACGAGGTCGCGCGCGTAGGGCTCCGAGCCCAGGGCGGCGTCCAGCACGATGGCCCGGGGCCGGGCCGCGGGCTGCGCGGGATGGGGCTCGGCGTCGGGCGCGCGGTCGACGAGGGCACCCAGCTCGATCGGACGCGCCTGGAAGCCCGCCGCAGCGAGGATCGCCACGGCGCCGGCCTGGTAGACGGGCTCGGCGTCGGCGACCAGGACCTCGACGGGGGCGTCGCGCCCCGGCCGGTCCGCGACGGCCGAGGCACCCGCCGGGTCGGCCGCGCTACTGGTCAGCGCCGCCGTCCAGCCGGATCAGCCCGTAGTCGAACCCCCGGCGCCGGTAGACCACGGCGGGGGCGCTGGCGTTGTCCACGTCGCGGAACAGGTAGAAGTCATGCCCGACGAGCTCCATCGACTCGACGGCCTGGGCCACCGACATGGGCGAGGCGTGGTGCTCCTTGAGGCGCACGACGATGGGCCCCTCCTCCCACACGGTGCCGTCGTCCGGCTCGGCCGGGGCGGCCTCCTCCGCCGGCGCCTCTGGCTGGGCCAGCAGGTCGGCGGCGGGGACCACCAGCACCTTCTCCGCACGGCGCTGCCGGCGCTTGTCCGAGGCGCGGCGCAGGCGCTCCTCGAGGCGGGACAGGGCCACGTCGGTCGCGGCGTACTTGTCCTGCGCGTGCGCCTCGGCGCGGATCACCTGACCGGTACCCCGGCACGTCAGCTCCACCTCGTAGGCGCGGTCGGCCTGCCGGGGGTTGGGCTCGTACGAGACTTCGACGTCGATGTGGCTGATGGGCAGGCCGAACCGGTCGGCCCTGCTCAGCTTGCCGGTGACATGGGTGCGGAACCGGTCCGACACGTCGAGATGACGACCCCTGACGACGATGTCCACGCGACCTCCGATGGTTGGCCGGCGTGACCGGCACGCCGGGCAGGTGGTCCTTCCTCCCGCGCTCCTCCTGCCCTCCACGCTAGTCGTGCCCAGCCGGTGACGCGAGGCCCGCAGCGGGGTGCGCCGGCGGACCGGCCCACGTGATGGCCGCCGCGCGGACGGGCCGCCCCGGGGCGCTGGCACGCAGGGCGCGCACGGCCTCGGCCAGCGTCGCCCCGGTGGTCGTGACGTCGTCCACCACGACGAGCAGGCCGGCCGGGACTGGCCCGCGGGCGGCGAGCGTCCCGGTCACGTTCGCCCGGCGCTCGGCCCGGCCCAGGCCGACCTGGTCCCGGCTCGCGGCCACGTGCGCCAGCAGGTCGAGCCGGTGCGCGGGCACCCCTGCGTGCCGCAGCTGGCGGGCCGCCAGGCGGGCCAGCTCCCGCATGTGGTCCGAGCCCCGGGCTCGCCTGGCCGCACGCCGCGCCGGGACCGGCACGAGCCAGACGGGCGCGACGCCCTGCCGCCCGCCGGAGCGGGGCATCCGAAGCGGATCCGCGGCCCGACCGGCGGCCTGCTCGGCAGCCCGGCCGACCGGCGCTCGGAGCACGCCCAGCACCGCCGCCGCGAGCAGCCCCGCCAACGGCCGGGCCAGCCCGCGCGCCGCCTCGTCCTTGAACGCGTGCACGGCCCGGCCCGCTGGCCCCCGGTGGGGCGCGGCGGCGCAGACCGGGACCGGGCCGGGGACCGCCCGCACCGGGCCGGCGACCGCCCCGCGGCACGCGGCGCACCACGCGGTGCCCGGTGCGCCGCACCCGGCGCAGTGCTGGGGGACCACCAGGTCGAGGGCGGCCCGGCGCAGCACCACCCACCCGGGGCCGGGCGACGGGTCGGCGGCGGCCATCAGCCCGGGTACGCGACCGAACGGCCCGGGCCGACGTCGCGCCACTGCAGGCCGACGTTGCCCAGGATCCGCTCGTCGGCGGCCGCCGCCAGGGACACCGAAGCGGGCGCGGCGGCCAGCTCCACCGGGTCGACCGGGGTGCCGAGCGGCTGCACCTGGCCGCTGCCCACGGACAGCCGCAGCGCCTGGCCGCCCCCGTCCCCGAGCCGGCCGACCAGGTCGAGCGAGGTCGCATCGCGCCACGCGATGGCAGCCACGTCCGAGACGGTGCTGTCGGTGCGGGTCGGGGCGCCGACGGCGAGACCACCATCGGTGCGGATGGCCGCGACGAACGCCAGGCCACCGGCGACCAGCGCGATCCGGGCACCGTCGCGGGCCAGCCGCGCGGCGGTGAGCGGCGGCAGGTCCCCCTCGACCGGGACGTCGGCGACCCGGCCGTCCGGGCCCAGCCGACGCAGGCGGCCCTCCTCGACGAACCACAGGGAGCCGTCGACGTCGAAGCTGAGGTCGCGGACCTCGACCGCGGGCACCCGGCGCGTCGTCGTGGTCGGGTCCAGCGCCAGCAGCCACACCCCGCTGCCGTCGCCCGCCGCGCTGGCCGCCCGGCGCTCGTCCAGGGAGACCGCGAGGCCGGCCAGCGCGCCGGGCTCGTCGGCGCCGATGGGCAGCGCCGTCCGGGCGGCGCCGGTGACCCGCACGAGCTCCTCCCCGTCCAGCACGTAGGACGGGGGCTGCCGGGTGCCCGAGGCACCACGGGAGAGGGCGTCCGGGGCCTGGGCGAGGAACGCCGTCCGGTCGAACGGCGCCACCAGCCCGGGGACGGGGAAGTCCTCCCCGGCGACCAGCAGGCGGACGGCGGAGACCTCCGGCAGCTGGGTGAGCGTCCAGGTGAGCTGGGCCGCGAGGTCGCGACGCTGGGAGTCCGTCGCCGTGATCAGCTCCTGCGACAGCTCCACCTGCGCCACCCCGTTGTCCACCGGGACCGCCCCCAGCGCCAGCGTGGCCCCGGCCGGCACCCCGGTGCGGACCGCCGGGGCCAGCCAGGCGGCCGGCCCGCCCAGCACGAGCTCGGTCAGGGCGGTGGGCAGGCTCGGCCCGACCACGGGCAGCATGCGCCCGTCCGGGACGAGCACGTCGACGCGCTGCGACAGGAAGTGGGCCCAGTACGGGCGGTAGGCCCGCCGCAGGTCGGTGCTGCTGATGACCATGCCGTCCGGGGCGGTGCTGATCCGCCATTCCGGCTGGTCGCCGGCAGGCTGGGGCACCCGGGTGAGCCCATAGGTGAGGCTGCGCCGCTGCGGGGGGTCGAGGTGCACGAGGGTGCCGTCGTCGAGCAGCTCGGCGGTCTGCGTGAGCCGGACCCGGACCCGCTCGCCGCGCACGGTCACCGCCAGGGAGGCCGGGTCGTAGATCGTCGTGCTGGCGGTGGCGTCCCACGTGACCGCCGCCTGCGGCATGAGGTACCGACGGGCGATCGCATGGTCCTGCTCCAGGCTGGCGTTCGCCTCCAGGAAGCCGCGGACGATCTCGTCGGGGTCGGCCCCCGAGCTCGGCGGTGCGGCGACCACCCTGATGAACTGGTTGGACTCCCCGGAGTCCACGACCGGCCCCTGCCTGATCGGGCCGGAGGTCGGGACCATCGAGCACGCGGCGAGCAGGGTGGCGAGCAGTGCGAACGCCGTCGCGCGCAGCGCGTGCCTCATCGGGGCACCCCCAGCGGGACCTGCCGCGGCTGCGCCGGCAGTCGCAGGGTGAACGTGGCGCCCTGGCCCGGCGCCCCCGCGGCCGTCAGCGACCCGCCATGGGCCCGGGCATCGCCCAGGGCGATGGACAGCCCCAGGCCGGTGCCCCCGATGCGGCGCACCCGGGCCGGGTCGGCGCGCCAGAACCGCGTGAAGACGCTGGCCAGCTCCTCCTCGCTCAGGCCGATGCCGTGGTCGGTCACCGCGAGCTGGGCACCCCTGGCGTCCCGGGTGACGCTGATCTCCACCGGTCGGCCGTCGCCGTGCTCCAGGGCGTTCGAGAGCAGGTTCGCCAGGATCCGCTCCACCCGCAGCGCGTCGCACACCACCGGCACGGCCGCGTCACCGGTCAGCTCGACGCTCGAGCCGGTCTCCTCGGCCAGCGGCTGCAGCGCGCCGACGACCCCCTCGGCCAGCTCGCGCAGGTCCACCTCCTCGCAGTCCAGCTGCACCGACCCGGAGTCCTGCCGGGAGGTCTCGAGCAGGTCGGCGAGCAGCGCCTCGAAGCGGTTCAGCTGGTTCTGCAGGAGCTCGACGGCACGAGCGTCGTCGGGTGGCAGGCTGGCGCGCTTCTCGTGGAGCAGGTCGGCGGCCATCCGGACCGTCGTCAGGGGGGTGCGCAGCTCGTGGGAGACGTCGGCGACGAAGCGCTGCTGCACCTTCGACATCTGCTCCATGTCGCGGATCTGCCCCTGCAGCGTGCTGGCCATCTCGTTGAAGCTCATGGCCAGCTGCGCGAGGTCGTCCTCGCCGCGCACCCGCATGCGGGCGTCCAGCTGGCCCGCGGAGAACCGCCGAGCCGAGCGCGCGGCCTCGTGCACGGGGGTGACCAGGAAGTAGGTGACCGCGGCGGCCAGCGCCGCGAGGCCGAGCACGATGAGCAGGCCGGCCAGCACCGTGGACCTGCGCACGAGCTCCAGCGTCTCCTGCTCCTGGGTCAGGGGGAACAGCTGGTACAGCTCGTAGGGACCGACCTCGCGCACCGCCAGGGGGGAGCCGACGACGAAGCCGGGGACCTCATCGCCGTCGGTGTAGCGGATCACGGTGTAGGTCCAGGCCTGCCGCTGGTTGCCCGCGACCAGCCGGCGCATCGGCTCGGGGATGCTGGACTCCGAGACCAGGTTGGTCCCCCGCTCGGGCGTGGCGTTCAGGCCGCCGGGCTCGGACGAGAGCATGAGCACCTCGAACAGGCCGGCCTGCGCACCACGGGCAGCCATCGCGGCGACGACGGCGTCGATCCGTCGCGACGCGGTGGCGTCCGCGGCCTGGGTGCTGGTCGCATCGAGCAGCCGCTGGGCCTCGCTGCGGGCCGCGGTCGCCTCGGCCAGCGCGCTGGCCTCCTTCGCCCCGAGGACCCCCGCGGAGATGCGTCCCAGCAGGACCGGGATGAGCACGAGGATCACCAGGGTCGAGCCGAGCACCGTGGTGGCCACCACCCGGAAGCGCAGTGACCGGCGCCAGCGACCGGCGATCGCTCGCAGGAGGGGCGGCGGGCGCCGGGCCATCAGGGCGGTCCGGCGCGGTAGCCGACGCCGCGCACCGTGACGATCACCTCCGGATGCTCCGGGTCGAGCTCGACCTTGCCACGCAGCCGCTGGACGTGGACGTTCACCAGCCTGGTGTCCCCGGCGTGCCGGTAGCCCCAGACGTCGGCGAGCAGCTGCTCGCGGGAGAAGGCGTGCCCCGGCCGGCCCGCCAGCGCCGCGAGCAGGTCGAACTCGAGCGGGGTCACCGAGATCGCGCGGTCCCCGCGAACGACGGTGTGGGCGCCCACGTCGATGACCACGTCGCCGATGGTGAGCACCTCGTTGTCCCGCTCCTCCAACCGGCGCAGCCGCGCCTGGATGCGGGCCACCAGCTCCTTGGGCTTGAACGGCTTGACCACGTAGTCGTCGGCCCCGGACTGCAGCCCCTCGACGACGTCGACGGTGTCGCTGCGGGCCGTGAGCATCACGATCGGAACCCCTGACTCCGAGCGCAGCTGGCGGCAGACGGCCAGGCCGTCGAGGCCGGGGAGCATGAGGTCGAGCAGCACCAGGTCGGGACTGTCGCGGTGGAATGCCGGCAGCGCCTCCCGGCCGTCGTAGCAGAAGGACGCCTCGATGCCCTCGCTGCGCAGCACGATGCCCAGCATCTCCGCCAGGTCGGTGTCGTCGTCGACGACCAGCACACGGGGCCTCACGAGGGCATGGTCGCACCTGCTCGGGGGGACTTGCCACAGGTCGTCCACATGGGACGATCTGGGGCATGCCGCAACTGCCGCCACCCGGGCCGGACGGGCCGGGATCCCCGGGCGAGCCCCAGGGGCCCGCTCCCGTGCCCGCCGGCGCCTGGACCCCGCCGAGCGGGTGGTCCCCGGAACAGCCCCCGGCGTGGCCGGGAACCGCCGCACCCTCCCGCCCGGACGGACCGGACAGCCCCGCGCCGCCGGCGTCCCCGGCCGGCGCACCCGCGGCCGGCAGCGGCTGGCCAGCGGGTGGCTGGGGGGCGCCCGGGGCGCCGCAGCACCCGGGTGCCCCGGCCGCCTGGCCCACGCCCTCCGGTGCACCGGGGGACGACCAACCCCCGTCCTGGCAGCCGGGGTACGCGCAGCCGGGGCACGGCCAACCCCAGGACGGCCAACCCCAGGACGGCCAACCCCAGTACGGGCAGCCGGGGTACGGGCAGCCGCAGCACCCGTGGGCCCCGCCGCCGCAGGCGCCCAAGCCCGGGATCGTGCCGCTGCGACCCCTCGGCGTCGGCGAGCTGCTCGACGGCGCCCTGGGCCTGATCCGGAGCAACCCGCGAACGGTGCTGGGACTGGCGGCGGTCATCTCGTCGGTGTCCGCGCTGATCCAGACGGTCGGCGCGTGGGTCGGGCTCTCCGCGCTCGGGCTGACCTCCCTGGAGCTCAGCGCGACCGGCGACCTCGAGGCGGACCTCACCGGGGCGCTCACCACGACGCTGGCCCAGCTGGTGCCGGCGCTGATCGCCGGGTTCCTCACCGTGCTGGCCAGCGGCCTGTTCATCGTCCTGGTCGGGGCGGCCGTGCTCGGCCGGCGGCTCGACGGCAGCCAGGCCTGGGTCCAGCTGCGCCCGCGCCTGGCCGGGCTGCTCGCGCTGACGCTGCTGCTGTTCGTCGGCGCGGTGGTGGTGGGCCTCCTGCTCGTGGGGGTCGTCGTGGCGCTGGTCGCCCTGCTCGGGGGGTGGGCCGCGCTCCCGGGCGTGCTGCTCGCCCTCGGCGGTGCCGTTGCGCTGGTGTACCTCTACGTGCGCCTGGCCGTGGCCTCCCCCGCCCTCGTGATCGAGGGGCTCGGGCCGATCCCGGCACTGGCCCGATCCTGGCAGCTGGTGCGCGGGGCGTGGTGGCGGGTGGCCGGCATCCTGCTGCTCTCGGCGATCATCACGAACCTGCTGGCCACCGTGGTGAGCGTGCCGATCAGCTTCGTGGCCACCGTGGTCACGGGCTTCAGCGCGTCGCTCCTGCCCACGATCCTGGCGGCCGGCCTGGCGACCCTGATCTCCGGCATCGTGACGCTGCCGTTCAGCGCCGCCGTGACCGGCCTGCTCTACACCGACCTGCGGATGCGTCGCGAGGCCCTCGACATCGCCCTGGTCGCCGCCGGCGTGGACCCGCTGGGGGACCCGCTGGCCCCCTACCGCCGCGGTCGCTGAGATGGCTGCCGCCGCCACGCCCGCGCTGGCCCCCGCGGACGTCCCGATCGACCTGACCGGGGAGCAGGCACGGCGGCTCGCCGAGCGGGAGCTGGCTGATCCCGCGTACCGACAGGCCGAGCCCGGCCTGCTCCAGCAGGCGATCGCCTGGCTCGTCGAGCAGGTCGAGCGCATCGTCGCCGAGGCCGGCGCGGCGGCTCCCGGAGGGTGGCTCGGGATCCTGGGCCTGGTCGCGGCGGTGATCCTCGCGGTGCTGTTCGCACGCTGGCGGCTGGGCCCGGTCCGCGGCGCGGCCGAGGTCACGTTCGCCGTCGACCCGTCCGTGCCCGCGAGCGCGTACCGGGCGCGGGCGCACACGCTCGCGGCGGCCGGGGACTGGGACGCCGCCCTGCGGACCAGGATGCGCGCCATCGTGCGCGGCGGCCAGGAGCGCGGCCTCATCGACGCGCAGCCCGGATGGACCGCCGACGAGGTGGCCCGGGCCCTCGGCGCCCGGCTGCCCCCGGCCGCCCCCGCCCTCGCCGGGGCCGCCCAGACGTTCGACGAGGTGGCCTACGGCGGCCGGCCGGCGTCCGAGGCCGCGTACCGGGTGGTCGCGGCAGCCGACGACGCGGCGGCCCTGGTGCAGCCGGTTGGCCAGCCGTGAGCGGCCCGGCGGTCGTGCGCCCGCTGCCGCCCGCTCCGGCGATCGGCGTGCCCAGCCGGTTCGACCGGATCCGAGCCTGGCGGCCGACCCGGCGCACCTTCGCGGTCGCGGGCCTGCTGCTGGTGGCGCTGGTCGTGCTGGTGGTGACCGCACCGCCGCGCACCGGCTCACTGGACCCCGCCGCCGTCGACCCCGGCGGTTCCCGGGCCCTGGCCAACCTGCTCGCCGACCAGGGCGTGACGGTCCTCGACGTGCGCACGACCGCCGAGGCGGCCGACGCGGCAGCCGGGGCGACGGTGCTGCTCACCGATCCGTACCTGCCCACGCCGGGCATGCTCGACACGGTCCTGGCTGCCGGGCCCACCCGGCTCGTCCTCGTCGAGCCCGGGCCGGGGAGCCCGGCGTTCGCACGCCTCGCCGCCGGGGTGGACGTCGCCGACGTCGCCGACGACGGGCCCGTCGCCCCGGGCTGCCGGCTGCGGGCCGCCGCGTCGGCGGGGACGGCGGTCCTGCCCGGGCCGCGCTACGACGCGCGGGCCTGGGCCGGGAGCGCGGACACCTGCTACGGCGGGAGCGACGCGGCCGGGCTCGTGGTGCTCCCGGCCACCGGGGGCCGCCCGGAGGTCGTGCTCATGGGCAGCAGCGCCCCGCTCACGAACCAGGACCTCGACGTCGAGGGCAACGCGGCCCTGGCGATGAACCTGCTGGGCCGGGACGCCCGGCTCGCCTGGTGGCGGCCGACCCTGGCCGACCCGGCGCTGGCCGGCGAGCCTTCCGCCGACCTGGCCGGGCTGGTGCCGCCGTGGGTGGTGCCGGTGCTCGTCCAGCTGCTCGTCGCGTGCGGGGTCGTGGCGCTGTGGCGGGGCCGGCGGCTCGGACCGCTCGTGGTCGAGCCGCTGCCCGTCGTGGTGCGGGCCGGCGAGACCACGGACGGGCACGGACGGCTGCTGCACGCCCAGCACGCCCGCGCGGAGGCCGCCGGGCACCTGCGCGCCGCCGCCCGATCCCGGATCGGACGGCGGCTCGGCCTCGACGCGACGGCCCCGCCGGCCGCGCTCGTCGCCGCCGTGGCCGCGCGGACCGGCCGTGCGCCGGGGACCGTCGAGGCGCTGCTGTACGGTCCGGAGCCAGCCGACGACGCCGCGCTGGTCGCCCTGGACCACGACCTCGCCGAGCTGCTGGCCGCGATCGGGATGGAGGTGGGGGGGCCATGACGGGACCGGACCCGCGGGAGCCGCTGCTGGCGGTGCGCGCCGAGGTCGGCAAGGCCGTCGTCGGACAGGACGCCGCCGTGACCGGGTTGGTCATCGCGCTGCTCTGCCGGGGCCACGTGCTGCTCGAGGGGGTGCCGGGCACCGCGAAGACCCTCATGGTCCGGGCCCTGGCCGCGAGCCTCGCGCTGGACCACAAGCGCGTGCAGTTCACCCCCGACCTCATGCCCGGCGACGTCACGGGCTCACTGGTCTACGACAACCGCACGGCTGCCTTCTCGTTCCGGCCAGGGCCGGTGTTCACGAACCTGCTGCTCGCCGACGAGATCAACCGCACCCCACCCAAGACCCAGGCCGCGCTGCTCGAGGTGATGGAGGAGGCCCAGGTCAGCGTCGAGGGCACGCCCCGACCGCTGCCCGACCCGTTCCTGGTGGCCGCCACCCAGAACCCCATCGAGTACGAGGGGACCTACCCCCTCCCCGAGGCGCAGCTCGACCGGTTCCTGCTCATGCTCACCGTGCCGCTGCCGGAGCGGGACGCCGAGTTCGGGGTGCTGGCCCGCCACCTCGGTGGGTTCGACCCCCGGGACCTCGCGACGGTCGGCGTCCACCCGGTCGCGACCGCGGAGGACCTGGCCCGGGCGCGGGCCGCGGTCGCGCAGGTCCGGGTCGCCCCCGAGGTGGCCGCCTACGTCGTGGACCTCGTGCGCGCGACCCGGGCCGCGCCCTCGGCCCGGCTCGGCGTCTCGCCCCGGGGGGCGATCGCCCTGGTCCGCGCCGCCCAGGCCTGGGCCTGGCTGTGCGGGCGCGACTTCGTCACCCCGGACGACGCGAAGGCGCTCGCGCGGCCGGCGCTGCGGCACCGGATCGGCGTGCGTCCGGAGGCCGAGCTGGAGGGCGTCACCGCCGACGCGATCGTCGAGTCGGTGCTCGGCAGCGTCCCGGTCCCGCGCTGAGGACCGCGGACCATGGTCGTCACGGGGCGCGCCGGGCTGGTGGCGCTGCTGGCCACCGCCGTGGTCGGCGGCCTGGCCGCCGCCGGGTTGCCCGGGTGGGCCGCCGTGGCCCTGGTCACGGCGGCGCTGGTGCTCGCCCTGGTCGGCGACATGCTGGCCGCGCCCTCGCCGCGCGCCCTGGCGATCACGCGGACCGGCGACCGCACGGTCCGCCTCGGCGAGGTCGCCACGACCACGCTGACGGCGCGCAACACGGGGTCGCGGCGCTGGCGGGGGACGCTCCGCGATGCCTGGGCCCCCACCGCCGGCGCACGGGTGCGGGGCCGCTGCGACGACCGCGCCGCGCTCGACCTGGCGCCGGGCGACGCGGCCCGCATCCCGGTCGACGTGCGCCCCACCCGGCGCGGGAACCGACGGGCCGACCGGATCACGGCCCGCTGCGTGGGTCCGCTGGGCCTGGCCGGGCGGCAGCGCAGCATGCGCGCGGACTGGACGGTGCGCACCCTGCCCTCGTTCGCCTCCCGACGCCACCTGCCCTCGCGGCTGGCCCGCCTGCGGGACATGGACGGCCGCCAGGCGATCGCGGTGCGGGCCCAGGGCACGGAGTTCGACTCGCTGCGCGAGTACGTGCCCGGCGACGACGTGCGCTCGATCGACTGGCGGGCCACCGCCCGGGCAGCCGACGTGATGGTGCGCACATGGCGGCCGGAGCGCGACCGGCGCGTCGTGATCGTGCTCGACTCGGGGCGCACCAGCGCCGGGCGGATCGGGGACGAGACCCGGCTGGACCTGCACATGGACGCCGCCCTGCTGCTGGCCGCGCTGGCCGGGCGGGCCGGCGACCGGGTCGACCTGCTCGCCCACGACCGGCGCACCCGCGTGCAGGTGAGCGGCGGCAGCGGGCCCGCCCTGCTGCCCTCGCTGGTCGACGCGATGGCCGACCTCGAGCCGGAGCTGGCCGAGACCGACTCCCGCGGCCTGGTCTCGGCGGTGCTGGCCCGGGTGCGCAAGCGTGCGCTCGTCGTGGTCCTCACCACGCTGGACCGCGCGCCCATCGAGGAGGGCCTGCTCCCGGCGCTGCCCACGCTCACCGCCCGGCACGTGGTGGTCGTCGCGGCCGCCCGGCTGCCGGACCCGCCGCCGACCGCGACGGACGCCGCGCAGGCCTACGCCCGGGCCGCCCGGGCCCGTGCCGACCTCGACCGCACGCACGTCACCGCCCAGCTGGCCCGGATGGGCGTGCGGGTGGTCGACGCCGCACCGGCCGACCTCGCACCGCGGCTCGCGGACACCTACCTGGACCTCAAGGCGCAGGGCCGGCTGTAGGCCGCGCGCGTGGGCACGCGCTCAGCCCGCGGTCGGAGCGAGCTCGGTCGCCGAGCCCTGGGCGGTCACGTCACCGGTGTGACCCGCCCGGGCGGCCCGCCGGCCGTAGGTGCCGACGTAGGCCAGGAACCCGCCCAGCGCGAGCACCCCGATGCCGACGCGGGCCCAGGTCGGCAGCCCCGAGGGGGTGACGAAGGCCTCGATGACGCCGGAGAGCAGCAGCACGACCACCAGCCCCAGGGCGATCCCGACCGCGGCCCGGCCCTCGGCCGCGAGCGCGACCGAGCGGGGCCGGGGACCCGGGTCGATCCACTGCCAGCCCAGCCGCATGCCCGCGCCGGCGGCCACGAACACGGCCGTCAGCTCGAGCAGGCCGTGCGGCGCGATCAGCCCGAGGAACAGGTCGGCGCGGCCGTTCGCCGCCATGAGTCCCCCGACGATGCCCACGTTCAGGGCGTTCTGGGCGAGCACGTACACCGCAGGCAGGACGAAGAACCCTCCGGCGACGAGCACCAGGGCCGACACCCAGGCGTTGTTGGTCCACACCTGGGCGGCGAACCCGGCAGCGGCGTCCGAGGAGTAGTAGGCCTCGAAGTCCTCGGTCACCAGCTGGCGGATCTCCTCGGGGGTGCCGAGGGCCGCCTGGACCGCCGGGTCCCGCGCCACCCAGGCCCCGACCAGCAGCGCGACGAGGGTGAACCCCGCCGCTGCGGCCAGGCACCACCAGCGCGCCCGCCACACGGCGGCGGGGAAGCCCATCCGGAAGAACGCGAGCACCTCGCCGCGCACGCTCGGCGAGGTCCCGGTCACCCGGGAGCGCGCCTGGGCGACCAGCTGGGTGAGCCGGCCGACGACGACCGGGTCGGGAGCGGCGCTGCGGACCATCGACAGGTGCGTGCCGGTGCGCTGGTAGAGGTCGACCAGCTCGGTCGCCTCGCCGTCGCGGAGCCTGCGGCGGCCGGTCAGCGCCGCCAGCCGGTCCCAGGTGGAGCCGTGCGCGCGGGTGAAGGCCTCGAGGTCCACGGCGGCCAGCGTAGGGCGCCGGCGGGGCCGGGGCGGCAGGATGGGCTGCATGCCCGACCTGGTCACCGGCGACGCCGTCACCCTGGAGCTGCGGGTGGCCGGGCTGCCCTCGCGCACGCTGGCGCTGGCCGTCGACCTCGCGGTGCAGCTCAGCCTGCTCGCCCTGGGCCTCGTGCTGGCCACGTGGGTCTTCGAGGGCGGGGGCAGCCCGGGCGCCCAGGCCGCGGTGACGCTGGCGGTCGTGGTCGGCGTGCTCGTCGGCTGGCCGACGCTGCTGGAGACCGCCACGCGCGGCCGCTCGCTGGGCAAGCTGCTCATGGGCCTGCGGGTGGTGCGGGACGACGGCGGGCCGGTCCGCATGCGCCACGCGCTGGTCCGCGCCCTGGCGATGGTCTTCCTCGACCTGTGGGTCACCTCGGGGGTCGTCGGCGCGCTGTCGGCCCTGGTGTCCGCGCGCTCGAAGCGGATGGGCGACCACCTCGCCGGCACCATCGTGGTCGGCGAGCGGATCCCGCGAGCCTCGGCACCGCCGGCGGAGGCCCAGATCCTGATGCCGCCGCCGCTGGCCGGCTGGGCTGCGGGGCTCGACCTCGTCGGCGTGCCCGACGACCTGGCCCTGCACGCGCGGACGTTCCTGCACCGGGCGGCCGGCCTGGACCCCCGCGCGCGGGAGGCGACCGCACGGCAGCTGGCCACGGCGCTGGCCGGGCACGTCCGCACCCCGGCACCCGTCGGCACCCCGGCCGAGGCCTACCTCGCGGCGGTCCTCGCCGAACGCAGCCGGCGCGCCCAGCTCGCCGGGCCGGCCGCGGGATGGGGGCTCCCCGGGCCGGGCGCCGTCGCCCCGCCCCCGTCGGCCGCGCCGGCGACGCCCGCAGCGCCCCTGCCGCCCGCGCCACCGCCGGATGTCCCACCGGCCGCGCCACCGCCACCGGGCTTCACGCTGCCACGCTAGGCCGGCCGGGTGATCAGTCGGCGTCGCGCACGGACAGGCGCATGGTCACCTCGTGGCGCTGCCCGGCCGGGATCGTGTACGCCGGCAGCAGCGCGGCCACCCCGGGCAGGTCCCCGCCGACCCCACGCTGGCGGCGGTCCACGTTGAGCGTGACCTCCGAGCCGGCCACGAGGTCGTGGTCGTGCTCGGCAGCGTCGAGCGCCTCCTGGGTCCAGGGCCAGGCGGTGAAGCCGAGGCGGTCCCCGGTGACGTCCTCGACGCGCAGCACAGTGCTCGGGGCGATCGCCTCGAGCCAGCGCACCTCGGTCCGGTTGCCGTTCTCCTGCGGCCTGACGTACCGGTGTGGGAGCTCGGCCAGGGGCAGCTCGTGGATCGCCGTGACGGCCCCGCGGTTGCGGTCGACGTAGTTCTCGTGCGGGCCCTTGCCGTACCAGCGCACACGGTCGACCTGCGGCAGCCGCATGGTCATCCCGATGCGGTACATGTCCCGGTCCGGCACGAGGGCGTGGTGCACCTCGACGGCGCCGTCCTCGCTGAACCGGTAGCGCAGCACCCCCGCGCCGAACAGCCAGCCGTCGAGGGCGAGGGTGACCCGCACGCCGGCCGAGGTGCGCTCGGCGGCGGCGCCGACCACGTCGATGCGCAGGTCGCGCCACGACGTGTCGACCAGGACCTCCTGCAGGCGCCGGTCGATGTTGCCGTAGCCGCGGTCGTTGTCGGTCAGGGCCCGCCAGTGGTTCGGGCGCAGCGGACCGCTCAGCAGCTCGCGGCCGTCCCGCTGCCACGAGACCAGGTGGCCGCTGGCACGGTCGATCCGGAAGGTCGTGCGAACGGCCTCGACGAGCCACCCCTCGCGGTCCTCCAGGTAGCGGACCGTCGCGGCCGACCCGGGGGCCAGTCGTGGGGCACCCGAGGGCCGCGGCACGGCGACCGGTTGCAGGGCGCGGGCGGCCCGCTGGGCGGTGGACCCGACCGCGTCGGAGGCGCGGACGCCGAGCACGCCGGGCGTGCCGACCAGCGAGGCGATCCGCCCGGTCAGCCCCGCTCCCCGTGCCACGCCGCGCAGGGCGGTGCGGGCCAGGCCGCTGGTCCCGGGGTCGCCCAGCAGCCCGCCCGGACGGGCCAGCTCGGGCGCCTCGGCACCGGTGCCGCCCGAGGCGCCCGCAGCGGGCACGACAAGGAACTCGTCGAACGCGACGGGTGCGCCCGCCGGCGCCCAGGCGGTGGCCAGGCGCTGGTGGAAGGCCACGCGGACGACCAGCTCCGCCGACGCGCCCGCCGCGTCGCCGTCGGCCACCGCGGCGGCTACGGCCGCGACCTCGGGCACGGACCAGGCCACCCGCGTCCGGGGGGCGGCGGCCACCGGGGCGAGGGCGTGCGTGGCCACCAGCGTGCCGTCGAGGCGCACCTCGAGCACCGGGTCGAACGCCGCGGCGTCGGTGAAGCTCAGCCGGTTGGCCACCTCGAAGGACCCGGCGGACGCGTCGACGGCGGTCACGGCGATCGGCCGGTACCCCCAGTACACCTCCCGGGCGCTCGGGTGCTCCGTGCGATCGGGGCCGAGGATGCCGTTGTTGCAGAAGTAGCGGTGGTTGCGGGTCTCCCCGAAGTCCCCGCCGTAGTGCCACCGGGCGGTCCCGTCGGGCCCGACCCGTCGCAGCGACTGGTCGACGTAGTCCCAGACGAACCCGCCGAGCTGGTTGGGGTAGCGGTGGAACACCTCGAGGTACTCGGCGAAGTTCCCCAGGCTGTTCTCCATCGCGTGGGCGAACTCGCACAGCATCACCGGTCGGTCGGCCACCCACTCCGGGCCCAGCGGCTTGTCGTCGGTGAAGAACCGGTTGGTGACCGCGCTGGTGGGGCCGGGCGTCAGCCGCTCGCCGCGGCTGAGCATGGCCATCTGCTCGGCCGTGGCGTACATGCGGGAGACGACGTCGCTCACTCCGGGCTGGTGGTCGCCCTCGTAGTGGTAGGGGCGGGTGCCGTCGAGGGCGTCGGCGGCGGCACGCATGCGGGCGAAGTTGCCCCCGCCCGGGCCGCCCTGGCCGGCCTCGTTGCCCAGCGACCACATGACGATGCTGGGGTGGTTGCGGTCGGCCAGGACCATCCGCTCCATCCGGTCGACCACCGCCGCGGCCCACACCGGGTTGTCGCCGGGGACGTTCCGGCGGCGCACCCCGTGGGTCTCCAGGTCGCACTCGTCCATCACGTACAGGCCGAGCTCGTCGCAGAGGTCGTAGAGCAGCTGGGGGTTCGGGTAGTGGGCGCACCGGATGGCGTTGATGTTGAGCCGCTTGGCCTGGAGCAGGTCCTCGCGGTAGCGGTGCTCCGGGACGACCCAGCCGTGGTCGGGGTCGAAGTCGTGCCGGTTCACGCCGTGGAAGGTGATCGGCCGGCCGTTCACCAGCAGCTGGCCGTTGGCGATGCGGATGGTCCGGATGCCGGTGCGCAGCCGCAGGGCCTGGTGCGGCGCGACCCGTGCCCGTGACCCCGCCGGTTGTTCGCGCAGCACGGCGACGACCTCGTACAGGTGGGGTGTCTCGGCGCTCCAGGCCGCCGCGCCGGGCACGCCGACCGCCACCCGGGCGACGGCCTCCCGCCCGGGTCGGACCCGGACCGCCCCGGTCCCCACGGCCCGCCGCTGGCCGGCCCCCGGCGCACGCAGCAGCACCTCGACCTCGGCACGGACGACGCGGCGCCTGGCGTTGCCGACCGTCACCTCGACCTCGATCGAGCCGTCGCCCGAGGCCACGTCGAGGTCGGTGCGCACGTGCACGTCGACCATCGAGACCACCGGTTCCGCGAGCAGGTACACCGGGCGGAAGATGCCGCTGAGGAACCACATGTCCTGGTCCTCGAGGTAGGTCCCGTCGGTGTAGCGCCAGACGACCGCGGTGAGCCGGTTCTCGCCGGGTCCCAGGTGGTCGGTCAGGTCGAACTCGGCGGGGGTGAACGAGCCCTGCGCGTAGCCGACCTCGCGGCCGTTGCAGTACACCAGCAGGCCGGCCTTGACGCCCTCGAAGACCACCGAGATCCGCCGGCCCGCCCACGCTGCGGGCACCTCGAAGGTCCGCGCGTAGACGCCGGCCTCGTTGCGCGCCTGGTCGATCCGGGGGATCCGTCGCCTGTCGATGGCCGGGGGGTAGGTGTTGGCCAGGTAGATGGGCAGGCCGTGCCCCTCGAGCTGCCACAGCGCCGGCACCGGGATCCGCCCGACGCCCTGCGGCCCGGCGGCCGCCGCGGCGTGGCCGTCGAAGCCGACCAGGCCCTCGACGAACGCGAACTCCCACTCCCCGGCCAGGTCCAGGCGGTTGCTCCGGCGGCCCGCGTCGAGGTCCTCGAGGGAGTCGAACCGCTCCAGCAGCGCACGGCCGCGCCTGCGCCCGACGGCGAAGCTGGCCGGGTCCGTCCAGTAGGGCCGGGGCGTCGGGGTCACGGCACGGACTTGATCTTCAGGACCAGGACCGCGCCCAGCACCGTCACCACGGCGCCGGCCAGGTAGAGCACCTGGTAGGCGGTGGCGTAGCCCTGCGACTTCAGCGAGGCGATCACCACCCCCGCGATCACGGGCGCCAGCACCTGCGGCAGGGCGTTGGCGATGTTCACCACGCCGAGGTCCTTCGCGCGGTCCTCCGGCCGTGGCAGGACGCGGCTGATGAGGGCCAGGTCGACGGCGGTGTAGGCGCCGAACCCGGCGCCGAGCACGGCGGCGGCGACCGCGACCATGCCGGCGTCGCGGGCGAACGCGAGGATCACCATCGACGCGCCGATGACCAACGACGCCCCGATGACGAAGGGCCGGATCCTCCCGGTCCGGTCCGAGAGCGGTCCGGTCGCCAGCGCGAAGACGAGCAGCGCGACGATGTAGGAGGTGAGCCACCCGGCGACGGTGGTGTCGGCCTCGGTGGGCGCCAGCTCCAGCACGTCGCGGGCGAAGAACAGCAGGTAGGTCGTGACGAAGGCGTTGCCCAGCACGACGAGGAACCGCGTGATCCAGACCCAGCCGAAGTCCGGGTGCTCCCGGGGATCGATCCAGAACGACCGGGCGAACTCGCCCCAGTGCAGCTCGGGCACCCGGGAGGCGTCGAGCCTGGCCTCGCGCATGCCCCACACGAACAGCAGCGCGGTGATCGCCAGGATGACCGCGACGGCGATGTAGCGCGGCCCCTGGCCGCCGACGGCCTCGGAGCCGACCTCGACGCCGGTCTGCGGGATGAACCCCACGATCGCCGCGCCGAGCATCACGCCCATCGGCTGGCAGGCCCCCACGACGGCCGAGACGGTCCCGCGCTGGCTGATCGGCACCTGGTCGGGCAGCATCGCCGTCACGGCCGCGTACGAGGCGTTCAGGGTCAGCTGTGCCAGCGCCCAGCCGAGCACCAGCGCCCCGACGATCGGCGCCAGCGGGATCAGCACGAGCACCGCGACCGCGGCCATCGTGGGCCACAGGACCCACGGGCGGCGCCGGCCGAGGCGGGCGGTCGTCCGGTCGCTGAACGCACCCGCGATGGGGCTGGCGACCAGCGAGACCAGCGCACCAGCGGTGAGCACCAGGCTGAGGTTGGCCTCCTTGGTGTCCGAGCCGACCAGGCCCTCCACCTGCAGGGGCAGCAGGAACTGGATGGGAGTGAAGAACGCCGTCCAGATGCCCAGGTTGGTCAGCGCCAGGATGATGATGAACTTCCAGCGGACCCGCTCGACGGGCTCGGCCAGCGGATCCTCGAGGATGCTGACCGAGACCGGCTCCCTGGTCGGTTCGACCGTGGCCATCCACACGCCCCTTCCCGTCCCAGCCCGCGCACCGCCGGGTCCCGGGGCACAGGATGGCAGCGCGGCAGGGGCGTCGCACACCCGCGGGGCGCTCAGGCCGCGCGTCGGGGGCCCGGACGCGCCGGATCCCGGCCGGTCCGCGCCGATGGCGGATCGACCGGGATCCCGGGGGCTCAGTAGCGGTACAGGTCCGGCTTGTACGGGCCGGCGACATCCACGCCGAGGTACTCGGCCTGGTGCTTCGTGAGCTCGGTCAGGTGCACGCCGAGCGCCTCGAGGTGCAGCCGCGCGACCTTCTCGTCGAGGTGCTTGGGCAGCACGTGCACGCCGATGGGGTACTCGTCGGTCTTCGTGAACAGCTCGATCTGGGCCAGCACCTGGTTGGTGAACGAGTTGCTCATCACGAAGCTCGGGTGCCCGGTGGCGTTGCCGAGGTTCAGCAGCCGGCCGGCCGACAGCACGATCACCGAGTGGCCGTCGGGGAAGGTCCACTCGTCCACCTGGGGCTTGATGCTGGTCTCCGTGACGCCCGGCCACGCGGCCAGCGCCGCCATCTGGATCTCGTCGTCGAAGTGCCCGATGTTGCCGACGATCGCCTGGTGCTTCATGCGGCTCATGTGCTCGGCGGTGATGACGTCGCAGCAGCCGGTGGCGGTGATGAAGAGGTCGGCGGTCTCGACGACGTCCTCCATCGTGGCCACCTGGTAGCCGTCCATGGCCGCCTGGAGCGCGCAGATCGGGTCGATCTCGGTGACGATCACGCGGGCGCCCTGGCCGCGCAGCGACTCCGCACAGCCCTTGCCGACGTCGCCGTAGCCGGCCACGACCGCCACCTTGCCGCCGATGAGCACATCGGTGGCGCGGTTGATGCCGTCGATCAGCGAGTGCCGGCAGCCGTACTTGTTGTCGAACTTGCTCTTGGTGACCGAGTCGTTGACGTTGATGCCCGGGAAGAGCAGCGAGCCCTCCTTGGCCATCTCGTATCTCCTCGGTGACGCCCCGGATGCCGGCGGCGATGCCGGTCCAGCGGCTGGCGTCCTCGGCCAGCGAGCGGGCGAGCAGCCGCAGCACGACGCCGTACTCCTCGGTCGTCGACTCGTCCGGGGTCGGCACGACACCGGCCCGCTCGAACTCGACGCCCCTGTGCACCAGCAGCGTCGCGTCACCGCCGTCGTCGAGGATCATGTTGGGGCCCGCGCCGTCCGGCCAGCGCAGCACCTGCTCGGTGCACCACCAGTACTCCTCGAGGGTCTCGCCCTTCCAGGCGTAGACCGGGACGCCGGCGGGCGCCTCGGGGGTACCGGTCGGGCCGACGGCGACGGCGGCAGCGGCGTGGTCCTGGGTCGAGTAGATGTTGCAGGAGGCCCAGCGGACCTCGGCGCCGAGCTCGACGAGGGTCTCGATGAGCACGGCGGTCTGGATCGTCATGTGCAGCGACCCGGTGATCCGGGCGCCGGTGAGCGGCTTGCTCGCGCCGAACTCGGCGCGCATCGCCATGAGTCCGGGCATCTCGTGCTCGGCGAGGCGGATCTCGTTGCGGCCGAACTCGGCCAGTGCCAGGTCGGCGACCTTGAAGTCGTTCATGGTGCTCCTCGTTGCGTGGCACGCGCCCGGGTCGGGCGCGGCGCGGGGGAAGCCGCCGCGATCGCAGCGGTCCGGCGAACGGCACGAGGCTTCGATGGTTCGCACGGCACGTGGCCGTGCCCCCATTGTGGCACCGAGGTGGGCTCACCACCAACGACCGCGCACGGCCGGGCGCACGACGCCATGCACCGCGGTGAGCACCACCATGGCCACCAGGCCCACCCCGACGGCCACCAGGCCGTCCCGGTCGGGCCCGAGGCTCAGCGCGAGGAACGCCGAGACCGGGGGGATGGCCAGGACCAGCACGAAGCCGGCGGCCATCGCCGCCACGATGCCCATGCGCAGCGGGTCCAGCGGCCGGGCGACCAGCACCAGCACCCACCACGCCGCGAGGAACAGCGTGATCGCCGCGGCGACCCGAGCCTCGGTGACCGCCTCGGCCTGGGTGCGCGCCCCGCTGGCGACCGACGCCCGCGAGGCCAGCAGGCCCAGGCCGTAGGAGGTCATGGCCGCCACCGCGCAGACCACCCCGGCGGGGACCGTCCAGGAGAGCACCCGGCGCACGAACCCGGGACGGAAGCGCTGCTCGTTCGGCATGAGCGCCAGCAGGAACGCCGGGATGCCGATCGTCAGGGCGTTGAGCACGGTGCTGTGCCGGGGCAGGAACGGGTAGGGCAGCGTGAGCAGGGTCGTCAGGACCGCCAGCACGGTGGCGTAGAACGACTTGGTCAGGAACAGGTCGCTGACGCGCTCGATGTTGGCCAGCACCCGGCGGCCCTCGGCGACGACCGCCGGCATCGTCGCGAACCGGTTGTCGACCAGCACGACCTGGGCGACGCTGCGGCTGGCCCCGGCCCCCGAGCCCATCGCGATGCCGAGGTCGGCGGCCTTCAGCGCGAGCACGTCGTTGACGCCGTCACCGGTCATCGCCACGACGTGCCCGCGGGCCTGCAGCGCCGCCACGATGGCGTGCTTCTGCTCGGGGGTGACGCGACCGAGGACCCCGGTGGAGTCCAGCACACCGGCCAGCGCCCCGGGATCCTCCGGCAGGGTCCGGGCGTCGACCGGGTCGCCCTCGATGCCGACCCTGGCGGCGATCGCGGCCACGGTGGCCGGGTTGTCGCCGGAGAGGACCTTGAGCGCGACGCCCTGGCGGGCGAACCACGCGACCGTGGCGGCGGCGTCCGGGCGCACGGCCTGGTCGATGACCACCAGCCCGGCGGGCCGGACCCGCGGCAGCGTCCGGGCCGGGTCGGGGTCGGCCTCCGCCTCCCCCACGAGCAGGACGCGGGCCCCTGCGGCGGCCAGGCCGCGGGCGCGCTCGAGCGCCCCGGCGCACTCGTCGGGGGCCGCGGCGGCGAGGATCTCCGGGGCGCCCAGCACCCACCACCCGGTGGACGTCGGGTGGCCGTCCGGGCCCACGCGGACCGGTGCCAGCGCGGCGGCCGACCAGCCCCGGTCGCTGCTGAAGGGGACCACGGCCCGGGCGGGCGCCGCCCCGTCGGCCGGATGGGCGGCCGCGATCGCGGCCAGGGTCGGGTTGGGCAGCTCCTCGGCGCCGGCGAGCCCTGCCAGCACGCCGGGCAGGTCCACCGCGTCGTCCAGCACGACGACCTCGCGCAGCACCATCCCCGGCTCGGTCAGGGTCCCGGTCTTGTCCATGCACAGCACGTCGACCCGGGCCAGCACCTCGACGGCGGGCAGCTCCTGGACCAGGGCGTTGGCCCGGCCCAGCCGGATCACCGCCACCGCCATGGCGACGCTGGTGAGCAGGACCAGCCCCTCGGGGATCATCGTGACGACGCCGGCGACCGTGCCCGCGATGGCGGCCTCGATGCCCTGTGCCGCACGCAGCTGCGAGACCAGCAGCAGGGCGCTGATCGGCAGCAGCAGGTAGGTCATGATCCGGATGAAGCGCATGATCGAGCCGAGCAGCTCCGAGCGGCTGGGCTGGTACACCCGGGCCCGGGCGGAGAGGTCCCCGGCGTAGCTGGCCGCGCCGACCCGCTCGGCGCGCATGCGGGCGGACCCGGCCACCACGAACGACCCGGACAGCACCTCCTCGCCGACCCGGCGATCCACCGGGTCGGCCTCCCCGGTGAGCAGCGACTCGTCCACCTGCAGGCCCGCGGCGGCCAGCACCGGGCCGTCGACCACGACCTGGTCCCCGGTGCGCAGCACCACCACGTCGCCGACCACGACGTCCGTGGCGGCCACGTCGACCTCGGTGCCGTCGCGGACCACGGTGGGGCGGGCCGCACCGAGCAGCGACAGCCGCGCCAGCGTCCGCGAGGCGCGGTACTCCTGCACGATCCCGATCGCCGCGTTGACGACGATCACGACGCCGAACAGGGCGTCCTGCAGCGGCGCGGTGAGCAGCATGAGCACCCACATCACGCCGATGACGAGGTTGAAGACCGTCAGGGTGTTGGACCGGACGATCTGGCCCAGCGGGCGGGCGCCCCGGTCGCGGGTGCGGTTGGCCTGGCCGGCGGCCGCCCGGGACCGGGCCTCGGCGGAGGTCAGTCCGTCGAGGTGCTCGGCTCCGGGGGCCGCGGTCGCCATCGGGAGGATCGGCGGCTAGGAGCCGGGGGCGTCCCCGGTGCGGGGGATGTCCGGCTCGAGGTAGATCCATCGGGCGGTCGGCTGCGCCGCCCGGATGCGCTCCTCGGCCGCGTCGATCAGGGCCGCGATCTCGGTCGCGTCCGCGGTGCGGTCGACGCCGATCTTGGCCGCGACCAGCAGCTCGTCCGGCCCGGTGTGCAGCGTGCGCAGGTGGATGACGCCACCGACCCCGGGGCTGGCGGCCAGCGCCTCGTGGATGGCCTCCTCCTGCTCGGGCAGGGCGGACTCGCCGATGAGCATGGACGCCATCTCGAAGGCGAGGAACACGGCGATGATGACCAGCAGCACGCCGATCGCCATCGCGCCGACGCCGTCCCAGCGGTAGTCGCCGGTGAGGTCCGCCATCGTGACCCCGAACAGGGCGAAGCACAGGCCGACCAGCGCCCCGGAGTCCTCGAGCAGGACGGTGGGCAGCTCGGGCTGGCGTGCGTCGCGCACGTACTGCAGCAGGGAGCGGTCCCCCCGCGACGTGTTCGCCTCGCGCAGGGCCGTCCGGAAGGAGAACGCCTCCAGCACGATCGACACCCCGAGGACGGCGTAGGCGATCCACACCTTGTCCAGGGGCTCGGGGAAGTGCCACTTGTGCCAGCCCTCGTACAGGGAGAACAGGCCACCCAGCAGGAAGATGATGATCGCGACGATGAACGAGTACACGTAGCGCGTCCGGCCGTAGCCGAACTGGTGCACCACGTCCGGGGCGCGCCGGGACCGCTTCCCGCCGAGCAGCAGCAGGCCCTGGTTGCACGTGTCGGCGACGGAGTGGATCGCCTCGGAGAGCATCGAGCTCGACCCCGTGGCGAGGAACGCGAGGAACTTGGTGACCGCGATGCCGCCGTTGGCGGTCATCGCCGCGATGACGGCCCTGGTGCCGCCCTCGGTGCTCACCGGGTCAGGAGCCGGCGCCGGCGAGGTCGGCGCCGACCCCCTGGGGACCGGGGGTCGCCTCGTCGAGCAGCATCACGGGGATGTCGTCGCGGACGGGGAAGGTGGTGCGGCAGCGCGTGCAGACCAGGGCGGTCGCGGCGCCGAGGTCGGGCGCGTCCGGCGTGACCGGCGCGTGGTGCTCGCACGGGCAGGCCAGGATCTCCAGCAGCATCGGGTCGATGTTCATCCCTGTGGCCTCCTCACGCCTCACGCCCCGTCCGCCCGGATGATCCCGAGCACGCGGTCGCGCAGGGCGACCATAGCCGCCTCGCTCGGCGCTTCGGCGTTCAGGCGCAGCAGCGGCTCGGTGTTGCTCGGCCGGACGTTCACCCACCAGTCCGGCCCCGAGATCGTCAGGCCGTCCAGCTCGTCGAAGGTGACGCCCGGCTCGTCGGCGAAGGCGGCCCGCACCCGCTCGGTGGCGGCCCGCTGGTCGTGCACCTCGGAGTTGAGCTCGCCGCTGGCCACGTAGCGCTGGTACGGGGCGAGCAGGGCCGACAGGGTCGTGCCCGCCGGTGCCGCGCCGAGGGCGGCGATGGCGTGCAGCGCGGCGAGCATGCCCGAGTCGGCGCGCCAGAAGTCGGCGAAGTAGAAGTGCCCGGAGTGCTCCCCGCCGAACACGGCACCGGTCTCGGCCATGACCGCCTTGATGAAGGAGTGCCCGACCCGGGTGCGCACCGGCCGCCCGCCGTGCTCGCGGACGACCTCGGGCACCGCCCGCGAGGTGATCAGGTTGTGGATCACGGCGGCCCCCGGGTGGCGCTCGAGCTCGCGCACGGCGATGAGGCCCGTGAGGTCCGACGGGCTGACCGGCAGGCCGCGCTCGTCGACCAGGAAGCACCGGTCGGCATCCCCGTCGAAGGCCAGGCCGAGGTCCGCCCCATGCTCGACCACGGCCGCCTGCAGGTCGCGCAGGTTCTCGGGCTCGATCGGGTTCGCGTCGTGGTTCGGGAAGGTGCCGTCCAGCTCGAAGTACATCGGGAGCACGGTCAGCCCGGGGACGTCGAGGACCGCCGGGGCGGTGTGCCCGGCCATGCCGTTGCCGGCGTCGACCACGACGGTCAGCGGCCGGATGCCGTCGAGCGGCACGAGCGAGCGCAGGAACGCGGCGTACTCGCCGAGCAGGTCGCGCTGCGTGATCCGCCCGACCGGGTCGCCCGAGGGGGCGATCGGCGCGGCGACGAGCGCGCGGATCTCGGCGAGGCCCGAGTCCTGGCCCACGGGCACGGCACCAGCCCGGCAGAGCTTGATGCCGTTGTACTGCGCCGGGTTGTGGCTGGCGGTGAACATGGCGCCGGGCAGGTCGAGGTGGCCGGCGGCGAAGTACAGGCCATCGGTGCTGGCCAGGCCGACGTCGACGACGTCGACGCCCTGGCCGGTGGCGCCGCGGCAGAAGGCGGCCACGAGCTGCGGACCCGAGGGGCGCATGTCGCGGGCGACGACGATCGCGCCCGCGCCGCCGTCGGCACGGCGCGCGCCGACGACCTGGACGAACGCGGCCCCCACGCGCTCGGCGAGCTCGGCGTCGAGCTGGTCGGGGTAGACCCCGCGGACGTCGTAGGCCTTGATGATCTGGGTCAGGTCGGGCACGCCCGGCACCCTAGCGGGGGGTGCACGGACACGCGGGGACGACCAGCAGCCGCCCCGGGGCGCTCAGCGGATCGCGGCCGTGCCGTCCGGGCCGGGGTCCACCGAGCGCAGCACGCGCAGGTGCCCGCGCCGGCCGACCTCGACCATCGTCCCGCCCTCGGGCTCGGGGCGGGGTCGGGCCGCCTCGCGGACGGCGTTGGCCAGGGCCTCGAGGTCGTCGCTGCTGGGCCGCAGCGCGTCGGGGTCGGGCTCCAGGCGGACGACCTCCCACCCGCGCGGGACGGTCATCCGCTCGCTGTGCACCTGGCACAGGTCGTAGCAGTGCGGTTCGGCGTACGTGGCCAGGGGCCCGAGGACGGCCGTCGAGTCCGCGTACACGTAGGTCAGCGTCGAGACGGCGGGCCGGGTGCACGACGGCTTCGAGCAACGACGGCTGCGACTCACGCAGGGAACGCTACTGCGCCGCACCGACATCGCCTGCGAGCCGGCGGGCGACCAGCACGCGTGTCGCCCTGGCGGCCCGCCGTGGGGCGCCGCGGAACGCCGGCGTCGCCGCGAAGGACGCGTCGGGCCGGCCCGGCGCCGACCTCAACCGGGCGGGGCGAGCGTCCCGACGTCCTCACGGACCGGGATCGCGGGCACGGCCGACAGGGTCGGCCACCAGGCGTAGCCGGTCTGCCAGGCCGGGTCCTCGCGGCGGGTGACGTGCGACACCACGGCGGGACCGGAACCGGGGTCGCTGCGCCACACGACCTGGGCCAGTCCCGGCACGGCGGAGGCGGGCAGCGTGACCGTCCGCAGCGACCCGGCAGGCACGGTGACCCGGACCGGGGTGGAGGCCTGCTCGGGGCCGGTGACCAGCACCGGACCGCCCAGCGTCCCGTCCGCGGCGACGGTGCCGGGATCCGCAGGAGGCGGGCCGTCCAGGATGCCCGCGCCGGGCGTGGCCGTGGTCCACACCTCGAGGGTGCCCGCCACCAGCGCCTCCGGCGCCGTCACCGTCACGGTCGTGGCCAGGCCCGGGCCCACCAGCACGGCGCCGGCCGCGGCCAGCCGATTGGGCGCGGCGGTGGCCGGGACCGCCGAGAGCCAGCTGAGCTCACGGCGCAGTCCCGGCAGCTCGGCGCGCAGGCCGGCGGTGATGGGCACGTCGGAGCTGAGCAGCACGGTGGCCGCCTGGCCCGCCAGGCGCTCGGTGAGCGGCACCGAGGTGGTCGACCCTGCCGGCACCGCGATCGTCGGCAGGTCCGGGATCTCCCGGAGGCCGACCTCGGTGCTCAGGCGCGGCGTCACGGTGGCGAACTGGGTCCCGGGGTTCACCAGGACCAGCACCCGCTCGCCCGGGCCCGACGGTGCGGCGCCCACGCGCAGGGTCGTCGCGGGCGGCTGGGCCGGCGGGATGAAGTCGACCCCCCGCGGCGACTCCCCCCGCGGCACGGCGATGTCGCGCAGCGCGACGGCGACCCGTCCCGCGCTGGCCCGCACCCGCACGGCGAGCAGCTCCTCGGGCTGTGCGAGCGCGTCGAGGCGCAGGCGCACGGCCGACTCCGGAGCCAGGTCGATGCCGGTGCCGGCCAGGGCCTCGATCGGACCCGATCGGGCGAACAGGGCGACGTCGAACCTGGCCGGCTCGCTGGCCGGGTTGCTGACCAGCAGCGCGGCGCCGCGGCCCAGCTGGGAGCCGGCCCCCACGAACCACCAGTCGGGCGCCGGCAGCGGGCAGGCCGCGGAGGCCAGTCCGGTCCCGGGCCCGCTGCGCTGCGCCACGGCCACGCCGGCCACGGCGCCGGCTGCCCAGTCCTCGGTGGCCCGCAGCACGATCGGCGGCTGGGAGCGGGCAGCGACCAGCAGGGTGAGGGGATCCCCCGGGGCGCTCACGCGGGCCAGGTCGAGGGCGGCGTCGATGCGGCGCAGCGAGGCGGTGCCGTCCGCCGCGGTCCCCCCGCCGTCGGGGACGACCAGGGCGGCCAGGGTGCTCGCCGAGTCGGCGCTGACCGCCAGCTCCGGGCAGGCCAGCAGCGCGGCGCGGACCGGGCGCGCGGGGGCGCCCGCTGGATCCGGGGCGAGCGGTGGCACGAGCGCCACGCCCGCGGCCGCGGCGGCGATCAGCAGGGCCGTGAGCAGGCGCTTCACCCGACCTCCCCCCGATCGACGTCCACGCGACCCCGCTTCGGCAGCGCGAGGACCACGAGGGCGGCCATGACGAGCAGCTGGGCGCCGGCGAGGAGCGGCCAGGTGCTGCCGTGGCGCACGGTGAGCCGGCCGGTGCCGGTGATGCCGGCGGTGAGCATGCCGCGCGCGTCGCCCACCAGCGCGAGGGGCTGGTCGGCCAGGGTCCCCCGCCAGCCCGGGTCCGCCGACTCGGCCAGGAGCAGCGTGCGCGGCAGGCGGGTCTGCGGGTGCAGCACCACGTCGACCGAGGTCGGGGTGGTGCGCACCGGCACCACGACGTCGACCTCCTGGGGCTGGCCGGCCAGCTCGGCGCGCACCGGCTGACCGGCGACCAGCCACAGGGACTGCTCGGGGCCGGTGGCCAGGCGGCGCAGGCCGATGGCGGCGTCGAGCTCGGCGACCAACGGGTCGTCCTGGGCTCCGTCGAAGACGACGTAGCGGATGCCGCGGCCGCCGAGGTCCGCCTCGAGGTCGCCGGCGGCCCCGGAGACCAGGTCGGCCACGACGTCGGCGAAGCCGGGGTCGAGGTGCGGGGCGGCCAGGGCGTCGGCATCGCCGAGGCGCGGCTGCGGGGCGGTGGCCACGGCGTAGCGCACGGGCCCGGCGTCACGGACGAGCACGAGGGCGCGAGGGCGCTCCTCGGAGTCCTGGGCCAGGGACACGACGGCGGGCACGGGGCTCTGCGACCCGACGAGGGCGACGGTCGGGGCGGCCCACCAGCCGGCGAGCAGCACGGCCACGCTGCCCCACCATCCCCAGCGCAGGACCCGCACCGCGGCACCCGGGGGGGCCGCCCCCAGGGCGCTGTCCGGACGGTCGCGGGTGGTCGCGGCCACGAGCCCGAGGAGCAGCCCGCCGGCCACGAGCAGCAGCTGGCCGGGCCAGAGCCCCAGGGTCGGCGCATCGGGCCAGAGCCGCTCGGCCAGCGGGCGCAGCCACGCGGCCAGCACGAGCAGGACGAGCGCGAGCGCCAGCACCAGCAGCCGGCCGCGGGTGGGTCGGACCAGGACCGCGACGAGGGCGACGAGCAGCAGCGGCAGGCCCGCCCAGGCCACGACGGAGGGCCCACCCGGCGAGAGCCCGGGCACCCACGCCGCGGGCTCGGCGAGCGCCGGGTCGGTCCGGCCGAGGTCGGAGGTGAGCCGCCACGGGGCCTGCGCCACCCGTGGCAGCCACAGCAGCACGAAGGCCGTCGAGCTGCCCAGCACGACCAGCCCGGGGCCGATGGCCCAGCGCGGCCGCCGACCGGCGATCCAGGCCATCGGCGCGACCAGCGCCACGAGGACCCAGGTGCCCGGCGCGAACGCCGCCACCAGCCCGAGCAGCAGGCCGGCAGCGATGCTGCGGCGCAGGGCCGGACGCCCGGCGCGGGCCTCGACCAGCGCCAGGTGCGCGGCGCGCGCGACCCACGGCCCGAGCAGCAGCACCGCCAGGGTCGAGATCCGTCCGCCCCCCATCGCCGCCACGCCGGCCGGCAGCACCGCCCAGGCCAGGGCCAGGGTGATCCGGCGCCGGCCGGTGAGCCAGGTGCCGGCGCACGTCCAGGCGCTGAGGAACGCCAGGGGCACCGCCAGGCCGAACGCCAGGCGCAGCAGCAGGTCGACCGAGCCGAGCACCGGGAGGCTGGCCGCGGCCAGGATCGGCAGGTAGGCCGGCTGTCCGGTCGGCACCCCGAAGCGCACGTCCTGCCAACTGGTCAGGTAGGCGTCGAGGAGCTCGAGCCCGCGGGGCGCCGGCAGCAGGCCGCCACCGCGCAACGTGCCGGCGCCCAGCAGCTGCCCCGGCTCGCGGACGAGGGCGGCGGCGCCGAGCGCCGCGGCGATCCCCAGCGACCACCAGAGGCGGCGCGGCAGCCACCCGCCCGACCCGCCGCGGAGCGGGCGTCGCGCGGCGTTCCAGGAGTCCAGGGCGTTGGCCAGCACCGTGCCCCGACTGGCACGCACCTGCGGGGGGCGCCTGAGGTCGTCGACCGGCGGGCGGCGCGCGGAGCGGCGGGCGCGGTGCAGCCGGCGCGGATGGGCCAGCGCGTCCCAACCGCCCCGGAGCGCCGCGATCGCCTCCTCGGGCTCCTGGGTGAGCAGCAGCAGCAGCGCCCGTACGGCCGTGGCCAGGGCCGCGCGGACCCAGCGCCAGGGCAGGGCCCAACCGGGCGCCTGGGTCAGCTCGAGCAGCAGCTGGCCGCGGCGGGCGGCCCGGCGGGGGCTGGGCCGGGCGGCGCCGACGCGCACGCCGTGGCGCCCGGCCTGCCGGTGCGCGACGACCGCCTGCGGGATGAAGCGCACCTCCCCGCCGCTGCCCCAGGCCCGCCGGCAGAGGTCCGCCGCGCCAGCCCAGTCCCCGATCACCGGGTCGAGGCCGCCCAACGCCTCCCAGACGTCGGCACGCACGAGCATCCCGGCCGAGTCGCCCGCGTAGACCGCGCGCTCCACGTCGTACTGGCCCTGGTCGCGCTCGCCGGGTTCGAGGTGCTCGACGACGGGTGTGCCCGGGGCCCACCGGTTGCCGATGCCGACCAGCCTGCTCCCGTCGGACCAGGCGACGGTCTTGGGCACCAGGATCGTCGCAGCCGGGCTGCGGTCGGCGCCGAGCAGCAGCTGCTCGAGGCAGTCGGGCGCGGGGGCGCCGTCGTCGTGGAGCAGCCAGTACCAGCCCACGAGCTCGCCCTCGCCGGGTGGTGCACCCGCTGCGCCCGCCAGCGCGGCCACCCCGGCGGCGGCCGCGGTGGCCAGTCCGCGCGCCGGGGCCTCGACCACCTCCGGCAGGGCCGCGCGCAGCAGCGCCTCGGTGTCGTCGCCCGAGGCGACGGCCACGCCCACCACGGCATCGGGGGCCCGGGACTGGGCGGCCAGGCCGGCCAGCGTCCGCGGCAGCCACGGCCCGCCCTCGTGCGCCAGGACCAGGGCCTGGACCCGGTGGCGGCGGACGACCGCCGCCTCGTCGCTGCGCAGGAAGCGGTCGAGGGCGTCGTCAGCCCGGGCCTGGGGATCCACGCCCGCGAGCTCGGCCAGGTCGGCCTCGGTGGGCGCCTCGCCCGGCCGGTCACCCCCTCCCACGGGGGTTCACGCTAGCGTGCGCGGGCCGGCACCCCGGCAGCGTCGCCGGAATCGCGGGCGTCAGACGGCCAGCTTCTTCAGGCGGCGGCGCTCCCGCTCCGACAGCCCACCCCAGATGCCGAACCGCTCGTCGTTGGCCAGGGCGTACTCGAGGCACTCGACGCGCACCTCGCAGGAGGCGCAGACCTTCTTGGCCTCCCGGGTGCTGCCGCCCTTCTCGGGGAAGAACGCCTCCGGGTCGGTCTGGGCGCACAGCGCCCGCTCCTGCCACGAGGTCTCCTCGATCTCCAGCAGGCTGATGACCTCGGCTTCGAACATCGTTCCTCCTCGACCCGATGCGATTCCAGTTCGACCCCGGGAGCCCGACCGCTCCGCCGGCGGGAATCACAACGGTGAAATTACAGGCATGGCACCCCGGCGCGTCAAGCCGAACAGCAGCCGAATTCTGATATGCGTCCACTTGGGTGAACCAGTGCCCGACGTGTCCGCTTTTCGCGACCGGCCGGGGCCGGAACTGGGCTCGTCGGGCGGCCCGCGTGGCGCGGCGGTGCGAGGATGCCGTGGTGCGCGGGGCGCTCGAGCGGCGGTGGCGGCCGGACTGGCCCGCCGACCTGGCCCGGACGCTCGGTCCACTGTGCCGTGGCGCCGGTGACCCGACCATGGAGGTCGGTCCCGACGGGGTCTGGCGGGCGACGCGCACCCCGGACGGCCCGGCGACCGTCCACTACGCCAGGCAGGGCCCGGACGTGGTGATCCGGGCGTGGGGGCCGGGCGCAGCCCGCGAGCTCGACGAGGCGCCGACGGTGCTCGGCGTCGACGACGACCCCAGCGGCTTCGCCGCCGACGCCCACCCGGTCATGCGCGACGCCCACCGGCGGTTCGGCGCGGGCTGGCGGGTGCCCCGCACCGGGCGGGTCCTCGAGGCGCTGGTACCGGCGGTCCTCGAGCAGCGGGTGACCGGGCTGGAGGCGCGACGGTCCTGGCGGGCCCTGGTCCTGGCCGCCGGGGAGCCCGCCCCGGGCGGACCGCAGCGCGGCGGCCCGCCGCTGCACCTGCCGCCCACCCCGGCGGCCTGGGCGGGGATCCCGAGCTGGGAGTGGCACGCGGCGGGGGTCGATCCGGGCCGGGCTGCGACGGCCGTGCGCGTGGCGCGGCGCGCCGAGGCGATCGAACGGCTCAGCCGGCGGCCTGCCGACGAGGCCGCCGCCGCGCTGACCGCGATCCCGGGGGTGGGGGCGTGGACCGCCGCCGAAGTGGCGGTCCGCGCCTGGGGCGACCGGGACGCCGTGTCCTTCGGCGACTATCACCTGGCGCGCAACCTCGTGCACGCCCTCACCGGACGCCGCGACGGCACCGACGACGACCTCGCCGCGCTGCTCGCCCCGTGGGCCGGCCAGCGGGCCCGGGCGGTGCGGATGCTCGAGCTGCACTGCGGCCCGATGCCGCGGCGCGGCCCGCGTGCGGCGATCACCGACCACCGCGCGTGGTGAGGCACGCGGCACTGCCCTCGCCCGTGCGCCGCTAGCGGTCCGACGAGAAGCGCACGGCCGTCTCGCCGAGCGCCACGCCGGGCCAGACCCGCGCGCCCGGCACGAGCTCGTTGCCCGGCCCGATCACCGCGCGATCGCCCACGACGACGCCGTCGAGGCTGGCGCCGGCCCCGATGATGGCCCCGGCGCCGACCGCACTGCCGCGGACCACGGCACCCGCCGCGACGACCGCCCCGTCGAACAGCACCGAGGCATGGACCTCGGCACCGGCGCCGACCGTGGCCCCCGAGCCGACCACGGTCCCGCCGGACAGGACCGCCTCGCTGGACACCTCCGCTCCGGGCAGCACGAGGAACTCCCCGGTGGGACCGGGCACCGCCGGGGAGGGGGCGCGGCCGAGCACGAGGTCCGCCGACCCCTGGACGAAGGCCAGCGGCGTGCCCAGGTCCAGCCAGTAGCCCTCGTCCACCACCCCCTGCAACCGGGCGCCGGCGGCGAGCAGCCGGGGGAAGGTCTCGCGCTCGACCGAGACCGGCCGGCTGGCCGGGATGGTGTCGATCACCGAGCGGCGGAAGACGTAGCAGCCGGCGTTGACCTGGTCGGTGACGATCTGCTCGGGGCTGCTCGGCTTCTCCAGGAACGCGGTCACCCGTCCCTCGTCGTCGGTCGGCACCAGGCCGAACGCGCGTGGGTCCTCGACGCGGGTCAGGTGGAGCGTGACAGCGGCGCTGGTCTCGGCGTGCACGGCCAGCAGGTGGCGCAGGTCCACGCCCGAGAGCACGTCGCCGTTGAAGACCAGCACCGGTGCGTCCGGGCCGGAGACGAGGTGGTCGGTGACGTGCCGAATGGCGCCCCCCGTGCCCATCGGGTGGTCCTCCACCGCGTAGACCAGCTCGACGCCGAGCCCCGCGCCGTCGCCGAAGTACGCCCGGAACACCTCCGCCCGGTAGGAGGTGCCCAGGATGATGCGGGTCACCCCGGCTTCACGTGCGCGGGCGATCTGGTGCTCCGTGCAGGGGACCCCGGCGACCGGCAGCATCGGCTTGGGGGTGTTGATCGTGAGGGGCCGCAGTCGGGTCCCCTGACCCCCGACGAGCAGGATCGCTTCCATGCCCTGCATCGTGCTGCATGGGCCGGGCTCATGCAGCACCCGAGCGGGTGACCGCAGGCGGGGGCGGCTGCGGTCGGGTCAGCCGAGCAGCTCCACCGCCGCCGCGGTGACCCCCTCGACGGCGCGGGTCGCGCCCACGCGATCGGGCGGCAGGCCGCCGTCGAGCACGACCGAGCCGGCGAGCAGCACCGGTAGGACGGCGCCGGCGAGCAGCAGCTGCGGGTCGGGGACGGCCGCATCCACCCAGATCCGTGGCCCCGCACCGGCTCCCGGCGGGGCGTGGGCGGCGAGGAGGACCGGCCAGGGTCGGGCGCGCCCGCCGACCTCGAGCGCCGCGGCGGACGCGGCACCGGGTTCCACGCTCAGAATGTCGGGGTGGGCGCGCACCTCCACGCCGACGTCGAGGATCCCCGGCGGCACGCCGCCCGGGACCGGCATCCCGAACGCGTCGCAGGCCGCGACCAGCACCTCGTCCGCGGCCGGGTCGCCACCCGCGGCGAGCCCGGCCAGCGCGTCCGGGCCGACCAGGCGGACGTCCACGACCTCCGGCCGGCGTCGGCCCACCCGCGCACCGACGCTCAGCGCGGCCAGCGCCCAGACCGGCAGCTGCCAGTGCCGCGGCAGGTCCAGGGACACGACCGCACCGTGGGAGGCACCGAGGCCGTCGCGCAGCAGCCCGGCAGCCTTGGCCACCGCGTTCGCGGCGGTCGCCACCGAGAGCTCGGTGCGCCCACCCTGCGCGTCGTAGTGCGTCACGAAGGGCCGGGTGCGGTCGGCTCGGCCCAGGAGGAGCTCGTACGGCGTGGGCACCCGATCCGCAGCATCCTCCCCAGGCACGATCCCGGCCCCGTCCGGGCGCCGATCGTTCACCTGGCCGAGGGGTGGTGCCGGCGACGGCTCCTCATCGCACCAGCACCGCGTCCGCCTTCGACGCCTTCGTGCCCACGACGATCCGCCACGTCCCGCTGCGCTTGGCGACCACGCGGGCGGTGGCCCGGCCCTTCGTGGTCCTCCCCGTGGCCACGGTCGCGTAGCGCTCGCCCTTCGCGGCCCGGAACTGCACGGAGAAGGGCACCCCCGCCGGCACCTTGCGGGTGGAACCGCTCGCCGTGCCCACGGTCACCGTCGCCGTGATCTTCAGGGTGCCACCCACGCGGACCGGCTCGGGGGTCGCGTTGGCCCGGCTGAGCTGGTAGCCGGCGGACGGGGAGGTCGGCGTCGTCGGGGCCGTCCCCACCCCGGGCGGCGCCCACGGCTGGCCGAGGAGCACCCGGCCGGTGGCGGTGAGGACCTCGTCGGCGAGCGCGGCACGCGGGACCGTCGTGGTCGTCGCGCCGATCTCCGGGCGGGACCGCAGGGCGTCGGCCACCGGGACGGACAGCACCGGGGTGGTCGTGAAGAGCACGGGCACCCCGGCAGCCGCAGCCACCGGCGCGGTGCCCCACGTGGCCGGGTCGACGGGCAGCAGCATCGCCGAGCGGACCCGGGCCGGGAAGGCCCCGGCAGCGGCGACCCCCGCCCCGACCGTGTCCCGGGCGGCGACCCGGGTCCACGCCGCACCGGCGAGCGCGACGGCCAGCTCGGCGTCGGGCAGCGCCGCCTCGGTGGCCACGACGGTGACCGCCGGGCGGTTCGTCGCCGCCGCCCGCGACTCCGCGGTGACCGTGCTGCCCGTGGCCAGCAGCAGCGGGCCGGCGGACGCCGCGGCCAGGGCGGCCCCGGCGACCGCGTGCGCCGGCGACCCGCCGGGCGAGACCAGCACGGCCGGGCGACCCGGCATCCGGGCCGCCACGAGCGCCGCGGTGGCCGCCGCCGTGCGCCCGGCGATGCGGGTCACCGGGATGCCGAGGTTGGACACCGCCCGGGTCACCGCCGCCGGGACGACGTCGGTCCCGCCGACCACCAGCACCTCGGTGGTCGCGCGGGCCCGCAGGTCAGCGGCCACCTCGCTGGCCAGGCCGCTGGCCGGCGTGAGCAGCAGTGGGGCACCGAGGCTGCGCGCCAGCGGGGCGGCCACCAGGCCGGCGGCCGTCGCCGCGGGCGTGCCCGCCGCGCCGGTGAGCACCACGGTCCGCGCGCGCGGCGCCTGGATCCTCCCCCAGAGCACCGAGGTCGCCGCGGTGCTGGCACCGGCCACCCGGCTGGCGTTCGCGCACGGCCCCCACGCACCACCGGCCACCGGGGTCAGCGTGAGGGAGGCCACGCCGCTCACCGGCAGCGTGGTGCCGTCGGCGGCCACCCCGGACACCCGCACGGCGTACGTCGTCGGCGGGGCGGGCCGGCCCGCAGCGTCGCGCAGGTCCCAGCTGAACGGCAGGCTGCCCGCACCGACGCGACCGCCGGTGATCGTGCGCACGGGGGTGTCGGAGCAGGGGCTGAGGATCTCGGCCCGCCAGCTGGCCAGCGGGACGCTCGTGCTCGCCGCGAAGGACACCGAGCCGCTGCCGGCCCGGACGCTGCGCCCGGTCGGCCCCGGCGCGCTGAGCACGACGTCCGAGGCCGCGGCGGCCGCGGAACGGATGGCACCGAGCTGCGCCTGCAGGCTCGTGCCGGGGCAGGCGGTGTAGTTCACCATCTGGTGGCTGGAGACCGCCGGGATCGTGGCGATCGAACCCTTCGGGTACCGCGTCGCCCTGATGAACCCCGCCGACTCCAGCTTCACCGTGGCGCCGGGGTTCACCCCGTGCAGGCCGAGCTTCCAGGCGAACAGCCGGGCGATCGTGGAACGGATGGCGGCCATGTCACCGGCGGGCGGCGTGAAGGTCGAGAAGTTGCCGAGGGCGACCACGGCGAACGTGTGCGCGTTGAACCCGGCGGTGTGTCCGCCCAGCACGGGCTTGTCGATGCCCCCGGCGCGACCCTCGTAGAGCCGGCCCCACTTGTCGACGACGAAGTTGTAGTCGATGTCCGAGTGCCCGAGGGACCTCGTGTGGTAGGCGTAGATCGCCCGGACCTGGGCTGCGGCCTGGGCCCGCGTGTAGTTGGAGGTCGAGGCGGTGTGGTGCACGAACCCGGCCCGCAGGTTGCTGGTGTAGATGGGGGCACGCGTGCGCCACGACTCGTTCGCGCCCCACTGCGCCCGGGTGATGATCGGGGGCAGCCCTGCGGCGGCCGCGCGCACCTGCCCGCTCGCGGCGTCCGAGGGGGCGCTGGGGGCGTCGACGAGGGTGAGGCGCGTGCCGCGGGGCAGCCGGCCGTCCGGGGTGTCGATGCGCACCTGGACGCGCCGGACGTCCCTGGCCAGCAGCGGCTCGCTGCCGAACCGGGCGCCCCGGGCCTCCACCGAGCCGGGGTCGGGACCGTGGTCGCGATCGACGTGCAGGGCGGTCCACGCGCTCCATCTGCCGCGCTCGCGGACCCGCACCTGGATGGTCGAGCCCTCCGGGAAGGCCGTGTCCGCGGCCACGGCCACGAGCTCGGCCGGGACCCGCGGGCGGACGCTCGCCGCAGCCGCCGGCTCGAGATGGGCCGCGGGATCGACGCCGGCAGCACGGAGCTGCCCCGGGGTGTGGTCGACGTGGTCGTCGTGGGCGTCCTGCGGATCGGGAGCCGCGGCCAGGACCCTGCGGTCCACCGCCCCGAGCCGGACGTGGCTGACCGCGGGCTGGGGCACGTCGGCGGCGCGGGCGGTCGCGGGAGGCGCCTGGGCGAGCGCCGGCGTGGCCGGCGTGACGGCCGGGGTGCCCGCCGTCGCGGCCTGCGGCAGGGCGGCATCTGGTCGCGGCCCCGCCGCCGCCGCGGCGCCGAGCGGCGCGAGCACCAGCGCCGGGACGAGCACGAGCAGGGTCCCAGCAGCTGCGCGGCCGGGAGCGCCCCGCCCCCGCCTGGTGCGACTGCGGCCTGCTGCAGTGGACATCTCGACCTCCCAGCCCGGAGTCCCGGGTCGTCGCCGTGCGGGTGGACCTCGTGCAGTCTGGCCCGGCATGCCCCTCGATCCGGGTGCCCGTTCCGCACGATCCGTGACGGAACGGGCACTTTACGGAGGGTTAGACCGGGGGTCACGTACCCTTATGGGGTGTCGGGACGTCATCGCGGGCTGCGGGCCCTGGCCGGGCTCGCCTCGGCCGGCGCCCTCGCGCTGACCGTCGCCGCCGGGTCGGCCACCGTCGCCGCCGACCATCTCGCCGGCAACATCACCACGATCGACATCTCCGACCAGTTCGAGGGGCGGGCCAGCGAGCGGGAGGACCTCGGCGACCTGGCGGCCGGGCCGCTGACGGTCCTGCTCATGGGCTCCGACCAGCGCACGGGCAAGGGCAACGACGGGTTCGGGGACTTCGAGGGCGCCCGGTCCGACACGACCATGCTCGTGCACCTGTACCCGGACCGGCAGTCGGCGGTGGTGGTGAGCATCCCCCGCGACACCGTGCTGGACCTGCCGGCCTGCACGGGCCCTGACGGCGAGCGGCTCGGGCCGGTGCGCGACCGCTTCAACCAGGCGTTCGACCGCGGCGGTCCCGGCTGCACCCTGAAGACCGTCGAGCGGATCAGCGGCCTGCCCATCGGCCACTTCGTCGTGCTGGACTTCAACGGCTTCAAGCGGACGATCGACGCCCTGGGCGGGGTGGAGGTCTGCCTCACCCGGCCGCTGCAGGACTGGCGCAGCGGCATCGACCTGCCGGCGGGCCGCACCCGGGTCGACGGCGCGGACGCGCTGGCCTTCGTGCGGGTGCGGCACAACATCGGCGACGGCTCGGACATCAGCCGCATCAACCGCCAGCAGCTGTTCGTGTCCTCGTTGGTCCAGGAGGTCACCGGCTCGGGGCTGCTCACCGACCCGGTGCGGCTGTGGCGGGTCCTGGACCGGGCCAGTCGCTCGATCGCGACCGATCCGGCGATGGCCGACACCCGTGGCCTGCTGGCGCTCGCGCGCAGCGTGGCGGGGCTGCGCCCCGACGACATCACGTTCGTCACGCTGCCCTGGGTGCCGAACACCGACGGCGCGACCGTCCTGGTCGACGAGCAGCGCGCCGCGCCGATCTGGGAGGCGCTGCGCACGGGGCAGCCCTGGCCGCCACCACCCACCCGGGGCGCCGACGGCGACCCCCTGACGGTGGCCCCCCGCGACATCGTCGTCGACGTGCACAACGCGACCGGGACCGAGGGGCGGGGCTCGCAGGCGGCCGACGCGCTGGCCGGCGAGGGCTTCGTCGTGGGGGTGGTGGACGCCCGGGACCGCCCGGCGCAGCGCACCACCATCCGGCACGCCCCCGACCAGCTCGAGGCCGCCCGGACCCTGCAGGCCGCCCTGCCCGGATCGGTGCTGCGCGAGGACCCGGACCGCGGCGACGGGCTCGACCTCACGCTGGGCGGCTCCTACGCCGGGGTCGAGGACATCCGCGTGAAGGGCGCGAAGGGCGGCGGCTCCGACGAGGCACCGAGCAGCACCGCCGACCAGGACATCTGCACCGGCTGAGGCAGGCCTCGCCCCGTGCCCACGGGCCTGCCCCCGGCTGGCCGGCTCCGGGCGCACCTCGGCCGATATCGTGGCGGCAGCGACGAGGCAGGAGGTCTCCGGTGGACAAGATCGTGGCCAGCGCCGCCGACGCGGTCGCCGACATCCCCGACGGGGCGCGGCTGGCCGTGGGCGGGTTCGGCCTGTGCGGCATCCCGAGCGCGCTGATCGCCGCCCTGCTGGCGCAGGGCACGACCGACCTCGACGTGGTGAGCAACAACTGCGGGGTCGACGACTGGGGCCTGGGGCTGCTGCTGGCCCAGCGCCGGATCCGCCGCATGACCTCGAGCTACGTGGGCGAGAACCGGGAGTTCGAGCGCCAGTTCCTCTCCGGCGAGCTGGAGGTGGAGCTCACGCCGCAGGGCACGCTGGCCGAGCGCCTGCGGGCCGGTGGCGCCGGGATCCCGGGCTTCTACACCCCGGCCGGGGTGGGGACGCAGGTGGCCGAGGGCGGCCTGCCGTGGCGCTACGACGGGGCCGGCGGCATCGCCGTGGCGTCGCCGGCCAAGGAGACGCGCGAGTTCGACGGACGCATGTACGTGCTGGAGCGGGGCATCACCGCCGACTTCGCCCTGATCCGCGCCAGCGTCGCGGACACGACCGGCAACTGCGTGTTCCACGCGAGCACCCGCAACTTCAACCCGCTCGCGGCCATGGCCGGGCGGATCACGATCGTCGAGGCCGAGCAGGTGGTCCAGCCCGGGGCCCTGGACCCGGAGGGGATCCACCTGCCGGGCATCTTCGTGCAGCGCGTGCTCGCGCTCGGTCCCGACGACGTCGCGGGCAAGCGGATCGAGCGACGCACCGTGCGCAAGGAGGGGAGCGCCTGATGGCCCTGACCCGGGAGCAGCTCGCGGCGCGCGTCGCCCAGGAGCTCGTGGACGGCCAGTACGTGAACCTCGGCATCGGGCTGCCCACGCTGGTGCCCAACTACCTGCCCGAGGGCGTGTCGGTCGTGCTGCAGAGCGAGAACGGCATCCTCGGGGTCGGGCCGTACCCGACCGAGGCCCAGGTCGACCCCGACCTGATCAACGCCGGCAAGGAGACGGTGACCATCCTGCCCGGCGCGAGCTACTTCGACTCCGCGCTGTCGTTCGGGATGATCCGGGGCGGGCACGTCGATGCCGCCATCCTCGGCGCGATGCAGGTCTCCGCGCGCGGCGACCTCGCCAACTGGATGATCCCCGGCAAGATGGTCAAGGGCATGGGCGGGGCGATGGACCTCGTCCACGGCGCCAAGCGCGTGATCGTCATGATGGAGCACGTCGCCAGGGACGGCTCCCACAAGATCGTCGAGGCGTGCACGCTGCCGCTGACCGGGGTCGGCGTCGTGCAGCGGATCATCACCGACCTCGCGGTGCTCGACGTCGAGGCCGACGGGCTCGTGCTGCGCGAGCTGGCGCCGGGGGTGACCGTCGAGGAGGTCCGCGCCGCGACCGGTCCGCCGATCACCGCGGCGATCGGCTGAGCGCCGCCGGCGCGACGCTCAGCGCCGGTGCGAGCGCCAGGGCTGCGGCACGATCGCCGGGACCCGGCACGCGTACACCGCGAACTGCCAGCCGAAGCGGCTCTGCAGCAGCCGGTCCTCGAAGGCGGCCTTCGCCGTGAGGACCCCGACGAGCCCGGCCAGCCCGACCACCCCGAGCAGCCGGCCCGTGACCAGCACGACGCCGAGCGCGGCGAGCAGCACGGCGAGGTACATGGGATGGCGGATGACGCCGTAGATGCCCTCCGTGCGCAACCGGACCCCCCGGGCCGGCACCGGATGCACGCGCAGGTCGCGACCCATGGCGGCCAGCGCGAGCAGGCCGACGAGCGCGGCCAGTCCCAGGCTCACCAGCCCGGCGACGGGCAGGCCGTCCCACAGCACCGGGCCGACCGGCAGCAGGCACAGCCCCAGCATGGCCAGCTGCCCCAGCACGAGCAGGTTGCCGATCAGCCGCTTGCGCTCGGCACGGCGGCGCCCGGCCAGCGGGCCACGCGACTGGGCGCTCGGGCCGATCGTGCTCATGGCGTCCTCCGGGTCCCCGCGATCCTGTCGCCCGGACGTGGGTCGATCCACCCCGACGGGCGCGCCGCGGGCGGTCCAGCATAGGCGCGAGCCGCGGCACGGGCCGCACTGCTCCGTCCCGGGGAGGCCGGTGCGGCACAATGCGGGCCGTGTCGGACCTCGGGAGGACCTCGGGCGGACGGGCGCGCGGCCTGCGCCTGCGCGCCGCGCGCAGCATCGGCTGGCGGCTGCAGGTGGCAGGCACGCGCATGGGCGCGGCCGCCGTCACCGCGGGCGAGGTGGAGGCGCGCGGCGAGTCCCTGGACGCCTCGGCACTGCTGCGCAACGGGTGGACCGCCCCGGCCGTCGACGCCCTGTTCTACTACCCCGACGCCCCGGAGAAGCTCTACCAGATCCAGCAGTGGCTGCCGGTCATCGCGGCGCACGGGGGCGACATCAACTTCGGCATCGTGACCCGGACGCGCACCTCCTGGCTGGAGCTCATGCGCGGTGAGCTGCCCGCGCCCAGCTTCCTGGCCGCCTCGCTGCCGGCGCTCATGGACCTCTACAAGGTCCTGCGGCCGAAGGCGATCATCTACCCGAACAACGGCGTGCGGAACTTCCAGTCCCTGATCTGGGCCGAGGCCGCGCACATCCACGTCAACCACGGCGAGTCCGACAAGGTCTCGATGGTGTCCAACCAGGCCAAGGCCTACGACCGGGTGTTCGTGGCCGGCGAGGCCGCCGTGCGCCGGCACCGTGCCGCGCTGGTGGACTTCGACGAGTTCCGGCTGATCAAGGTCGGCCGCCCGCAGCTCGACCTCGACCCCGAGCCGAGCATCCCCGCCAGCCGGCGGCGCACGATCCTCTACGCGCCCACCTGGGAGGGGGAGGACGAGCGCAACAACTTCACCTCCCTGGACCGCTTCGGGGTCGCGATCGTCACCGCGGCCCTCGCCCTGCCCGACGTGCGCGTGGTCTACAAGCCGCACCCGCGCGTGGTGATCAGCCAGCAACCGGCGATCGTCACCGCGCACGACCGGGTGGTGGCCGCCATCACCGAGGCGCAGCGCCGGGATCCGCAGGCCGGGCACGTGTACCTGCCGGGCGGCGACATCCTGGCGGTGTTCCCGCGGGTGGACCTGCTCGTCTCCGACATCTCCAGCGTCGGCCTGGACTTCCTCTACGCCCGGGTCGAGGCGCCCATCGCCCTGACCGACCGCCGCACCGACCGCGCCACGCTGCAGCGCGAGGCCCCGATCGCCGCCGCCGCGCACGTCGTGGACGCGGACTCCCTGGACTCGGTCCGGGCGGACCTGGCCCGGCTGCTCGACGCCGACCCGTTCGCCGAGCGGCGACGCGCCCTGCGCCACTTCTACTTCGACGACGTCGCGCCCGGCGAGAGCACGCAGCGGTTCCACGAGGCCCTGCTCCAGGTGATCGCCGAGCACCAGGCCGGCGTCACCGACATGCGGGCCATCGCCGCCCGGGGCACCTGGCCGCCGCAGGACTGACCGGCCCTGGGCCGATCGGGTGACACGAGCCCAAGCCCGGGCTACGGGCCCGCTAACGCGTGGCGCACGGGCTCCTCGGCGGCCCCTGCGACAATGCGGGGTCCGCCATCATCATCCCGACCGCCCCGGGGCGGTGCATCCCACGAGGAGTGCGCAATGTCGCAGGTCCAGGTCACGATCCTCGCCGCAGGCATGGGCACGCGGCTCGGTCGCCCCTTCCCGAAGCCGCTGACCCGGCTGGCCGACGGGCGGACGATCATGGAGCAGCAGGTCGCCAACATCCGCAGCGTGTTCGGCGAGGACGTGCGCATCACGATCGTCGTGGGCTTCAAGAACGACCTGGTCATGGAGCACCAGCCGGACGCGGTGTTCGTCTACAACGAGAGCTACGACCAGACGAACACCTCGAAGTCGCTGCTCAAGGCGCTGCGCGCCTCGCACGAGGGGTCGGTCATCTGGATGAACGGCGACGTGGTGTTCGACCCGATCATCCTGCAGCGGCTCACCCCGTACATCGTCTCGGGCCGCTCGGCCGTCGCCGTGAACACCGCGCAGGTCGGCGACGAGGAGGTCAAGTACACCGTGGACGCCCGCGGCCTGGTCCGCGGGCTGTCCAAGACGGTCACCGACGGCCTCGGCGAGGCGGTCGGGATCAACCTCATCGGGGGCAAGGACAAGGCCGCCCTGATCCGCCAGCTCGAGGCGTGCGACGACCAGGACTACTTCGAGCGCGGCATCGAGCTGGCCATCACGGCCGACGGCGTCGAGGTGACGCCGGTGGACATCTCCGACCTGTTCGCGGTCGAGGTGGACTTCGAGGGGGATCTGGAGCGGGCGAACGCCCGCTGAGGGCACATCGGGAGGGACCACGTGGGCGGCACCCGGACGGACGGGCACCGGGCGGGGGTGGCAGCGGTCGTGGCAGCGCTGCTGCTCGGCACGGCGGCAGCGGGTGGTGCGGCCAGCGCCGTGCCGGGCCCCGACCTCGAGCTGGAGTGGGAGGTCGGGCGAGCCGGGACGGTCTGGGACGGTGACACCCTCCAGGTCGAGATCGAGCGGTCGAGCTCCCCGTACAGCGGCTCGCAGCGGGTGCGCATGGTGGGGGTGCAGGCCCCGGAGACCGCCAGGCCGGGGCTGGCGGCGGAGTGTGGCGCCGCCGAGGCCAAGGCCTTCCTGCGCGACCTCGCACCCACCGGGACCCCGCTGCAGCTGCGCGCCCAGCGCGGCACCTCCTTCGACAGCACCAACGGCCGCGCCCGGCTGGTCCGCTCGGTGTACGCCCAGGACGAGGAGGGCAACTGGTACGACCTGTCCCGACGCCTGGTCGGCAGCGGCCGGGCGCTGTGGTTCCCCGCCAACGACGCGGGGGAGCACCCCGAGTGGGCGCACAACCTGGAGTACCGGGTGCTCACGCAGGAGGCCCAGGACGCGGGCCGGGGCCTGTGGGCCCGCGACGCGTGCGGCCCGTGGCGGATCCCGGACCTGGACATCCGCCTGTGGGCGAAGTACTACGGGACCGAGCGGGTCTACGTCGAGAACAACGGGCGGGCCCCGATCGACCTCAGCGGCTGGATCGTGCGCGACGCCGCGATCTCGGGCTACCGCACGCTCCCGGCCGGCACCGTGGTCGCTCCCGGGGAGGTTCGCGAGGTCTTCGCCGGGGACATGAACCTGAACAACCTCCCGGCGGACAACCCCGCGTTCCGCGGCGACGCGGTGTACCTGATGGAACCCGCCGGGGACACCCGCACCGGCAACCTGCGGGCCTGGTTCCCCTACCCCTGCAACCCCGATGACTGCACCGACCCGCTGGCCGGGGCGATCCAGATCGGCGCGGTGGGCACGACGCCGCCGGCCACCCGCGCGCCGAGCCCACCCGGCGCGGTCCGGGCCACGGCCAGCACGGACGGATCGGGCAGCATCGGCGTGAGCTGGGCGCACAGCACCGATCCGGGCGGCCCGGAGCTCAGCTACACGGTCACGGCGCGACCGGTTGGCGGGGTCGCCTCGACGGTCACCGCCACCGGCGTGCCGGGCACCACGGCCAGGCTGGCCGGCCTGCGCCTGGGCGTCGCCCACGAGGTCAGCGTGCGCGCCGTGAGCGGCGGGGGGCAGTCCGTCGCGGTCGCGGCGTCGGCCGCCGTGGCGCCGGTCGGCCCGCCCGGGGTGCCGGGGCAGCCCGTGGCCGAGCCACGCGAGGGGGCCGCCATCGTCTCGTGGCCGGCGGCGAGCACCGGCGGGCTCGACGGGGTCGGGTACCGGGTCACCGCCGTCGAGGACACGAGCCGGTCCTGCACGACCGACGGGGCGACCTCGTGCGTGGTGCAGGGCCTGGCCGACGGCTCGCCGCACACCTTCACCGTCCGGGCCACGAACGCGCTCGGCACGAGTGCCCCGAGCTCGCCGAGCGCCCCCGTCACGCCGGGTGCCGCGCAGGCGTCGCCCGATGCCCTGCCGGGTCGACCGACGGCGGTGACCGCGATCCCCGGCAACGGCGCGGCCGTTGTCTCGTGGACCCCCCCGGCCGGCTCGGGGGCGGCCATCACCGCCACCACGGTGCAGGCCAGCGGCTCCCCCGCACGGACGTGCACCGCCCCGGGCGGCACCACGTCCTGCGTGGTCACCGGCCTGACGAACGGCACCGCCTACGCGTTCACCGTGCGGGCCACCAGCGCCGCCGGCACCGGGCCCGCCTCGGACCCCTCGGCCGCGATCCGGCCCTCCGCCCGGCCGACCACGCGCACCTCCCCGGCGACCGCGCCGGCGCCCGTGGTGGACCCGTGGATCGGCGGGCAGGTCGTCGAGCTGCGCAACGTCAGCGACCGCCCTGCGCGTCTCGGCGGCTACGGGCTGTGGGACGCGCACTCGTCCCGCTTCCCGTCCGGGAGCGCCGTGGAGAACCGCGCGGCCTACCTCTTCCCGCCGAGCACGACCCTCGCGGCCGGCCAGGTGCTGCGGGTCCACCTGGTGCAGACGCCTCCCCCCGTCCGGCCCGCGGACACCAGCAGCCTGCGGCGCCTGTTCACCGGCGGCGCCCCCTTCGTGGACCCGGGCGCCGACTTCCTCGAGGTGGCGCACCTGAACGGGGCACAGGTCGCCTGCACCTCCCTCGGGGTGAGCTGCCGGACTGCCAGGCCGCAGTCGGCGCCGACGCAGCCGGTCGGGGTGACCGCCCGGACCACGCCCGCCAGCGTGACCGTCGCGTGGGGCGCGCCCATCTCGCGCGGTGGCCTGCCGATCAGCGGCTACACCGCCACGGCCTACGACACCCAGCTCGGCGGGCTGCCGATCCGCTCCTGCCGGACGGACGGGTCGGGGCGCTCGTGCTCGTTCCCGGGAGCCGTCGGCCGGCGCTACTGGGTCGAGGTGGTGGCGACGAACGACGCGGGGACGTCGGGGCCGTCCTGGCGGGTCCTCGCCGCGCCGCGCACGCAACCCGGCGCCCCTCGGCGGGTGACCGTGTCCGGCCTCCCCGGCGCGCTCACGGTGGGCTGGGCCGCCGCCGCCGACAACGGAGCGCCCATCACCGGCTACACCGCGTCGGCCTACCGCACCCGGACCGGCGGAGCCCCGGTGGGCACGTGCAGCACCGACGGCGCGGGCACCGGGTGCACGATCGCGGGCGTGGCGGGCGGCCCGACGTACCACGTCGAGGTCACGGCCACCAACCGGGTCGGCACCGGGGGCGCCAGCAGGCCGCGCACCACCGGCACCCCCGGGCCGGGTGCCGCGCTCACCACGTACGAGCGCCGCCGCGTGGTGGTGCGCTGGGATCCGCCGCCGGCCGCCGCCGGGATCACCGGGTTCGAGGCCAGGGTCCACACGAAGGCCTCGGGCGGCACCCTGCTCGGCTCGTGCGTGGCCCCGGCCGGGGCCACGCAGTGCACGACCGGACGGCTCAAGCAGCGCAGCAGGTACTTCGTGGACCTGGTGACGACCTCGGCAGCCGGGGCCTCGGTGATGAAGCCGCGGATCGTGACCGGGCCGCCGCGCAAGCCCTCGGCCCCTCGGGTCCTCGACGCCGCGCCGAACGGCCGTCGGGTGGTCGTGACCTGGTCGCCCCCCCGGTTCACCGGCTACGCGCCCCTGCGCGCCGCCCAGGTGGTCCTGTACGCCAAGGCGAAGGGCGGGTCGGTCCGCGGGCGCTGCGCCGCGGCGGCACCGGCGACCACCTGCACGACCGGTGCGGTGCGCAAGGGCTCGGCCTGGGCCACGGTCCGGGTGCAGAACGTCGCCGGCTGGTCGACCTGGTCCAAGCGCGCGAAGGTGGTCGTGCGCTAGCCCGGCGACCCGGGGGCGACCGGCACCGCCTGCGGCCTACACGATCGGTGGACGCCCGGCCCGGGTCATGGCCCAGACCGTCGACCAGCGCATCGGGCGGCGATCCCCGGGGTCCATCCGCCAGCCCTCGCGGAACCCCTCCCACCAGGCGTGCCGGGCGCCGCGGTCGCGCACCCGCACCGCGGTGATCACCGCCCACGTGCCGGTGTAGGCCGGCTGCAGCACGGGCGGCAGGTTCCGGCGGGCGAGCAGCACCCGGTTGCGGGCGTTCATGTGCCAGAACTCGGCGTGCCGGCGCGGGTCGATCACCGGGTGGTGGACCACGAGCTCCCCCGCGTACCAGGGGACGGACCCCGCGTCCCACACGCGCCAGCACAGCTCGATGCCCTCGTGGGCGTACCAGAAGGTGGCCGGCCATCCGCCGACCTGCTCGAAGACCGACCGCCGGATGGCGACCGCCCCCTCCCACAACGACGTGGCCGGGCCCGGTTGCCCGGGGTCCCCGGTGCGCAGCCTGGGCACCCAGCGCCCGGGTCCGGGCCGGCCGGACGGGTCGACCACCCGCGGCTGGACCAGGCCCACCTCGGGACGGGCGGCCAGGATCGCGGCGAACCGCCGCAGGGTGTCAGGGGTGGCCAGTGCGGCGTCGTCGTCGAGGAAGAACAGCAGCTCGCCGCGGACCTCGGGCACCCCCGCGTTGCGGCCCGCGGGGATCCCGACGTTCTCGGGCAGCGCCAGGGCCCGCACGCCGGTGGGCAGGTCGACCGGCCGCCAGCCGTTGCCGACCACCACGACGTCGACGTCGACGCCCTGCTGGGCCAGCACGGAGTCCAGCGCGCGGCGCAGCGCCTCGGGCCGCTGGCCCATCGTCAGGACGACCACGGCGAAGCGCGGCGGTGGGTCGGACGGCACCCGCGCAGTATCCCCTAGGGTGCCGGTCGTGAGGGCGGCTCGGCTGGTGCGCAACCAGGTGCGCGGCGAGGCGCGCCGGGCCCGTCGGCTCTGGCGGGACGCGGCGGACCGCAAGCACCTGCGGGCCACGGACGCGGCCGTCGTGGACGGCCCGCGGGCACCCGCCACGGTGATGGTGCACTTCGCCGACGGTGACCCGGACCGGTCGCTGTACCAGCTCCGGCAGTGGTTCGCGCCGTTGGCCGTGCTGCACCGGACGGTCCCCGTCGCGATCACGGTGCGCAGCGCCACCATGGCCCGTGCGATCGGCGCGGAGTCCGCCCTGCCCGTGGCGTACCTGCGCAAGACGATCGACATCGAGCGCTACATGCTGGCCGTCGACCCGCGGGTGGTGTTCTACGTCAACCACTGGGAGCCCAACTTCCAGGTGATGCGCTACGGCCGGGCGATGCACGTGTTCATCTCGCACGGCGAGAGCGAGAAGGTCTACATGGCCAGCGGGCAGCTGCGCGCCTACGACTTCGCGTTCGTCGCCGGCGAGGCGGCCGTCGACCGCATCCGGGCCAACCTGCCCAACTACGACCCCGCCGTGCGCACGCGGGCGATCGGCCGGCCCCAGCTGGACTTCCTGCCGGCCGACCGCAGTGCCGCAGCGACCCCACCGACCGTGCTCTACGCCCCGACCTACGAGGGCGACCGGCCCTCGATGGCGTACGGGTCGGTGGAGTCGCACGGCCTCGCGGTCGTCGAGAGCCTGCTCGCCGCCGGGTACCGCGTGATCTATCGGCCGCACCCGCTGACCGGCACGATCACCGCGTCGGCGGCGGTGGCGGACCGCGCGATCCATGAGCGCCTGGCCGCGGCCAATGCCTCGCTGGCCCCCGGCCGGGCGCCGCACGTGCTCGGGGCACGGGGATCGCTCGGCGAGCAGATGGCCGAGTCGGCGGTCGCCATCGTCGACAACTCCGCCATGGCCTTCGACTGGCTGGTCACGGGCAAGCCCATCGTGGTCACCATCCCGGCCACCGCCGCCCAGTCCGGCGTGCACAGCAGCTTCCTGGCGGCCTGCTACCGCCTGCCCGCCGAGGATGCCGGGCGTGCCGCCGAGGCCGTGGCCCGTGCCCTCGAGGGCGACGCGCTGGCCGAGCAGCGTGCCTTCTGGATCGCCCGGCACTTCGGGGACGTCTCCCCCGGGGCGAGCACCCGTCGGTTCGTCGAGGCGAGCACCGAGCTGGCGGCCTACGGCGCCGAGCAGGTGCGCCGGACCGAGCAGGCAGCCGCCGAGCTGGCCTCCCGGCAGCTGGGCCCCGAGCCCGCCTGAGCGGCCCGCCACCCGGGCTGCCCCGCGCCAGGTACGTCCGCTCC
>JALOLH010000081.1 GCA_025456065.1 Candidatus Nanopelagicales bacterium
CGGCGGTCGGGTCGGGGACGGCGCTCATCCCTCGCCTCCCGCGAGCGGACCGAGCAGGTGGGCGAGGGTCTCGGGCTCGTCGAGCACCCCGCTGGCCAGCAGGCCGCCGATCGCGAGCTCGAGCCGGGTCAGGATCTCGGCGGACTCGGCCTCGGTGAGCAGGAGCCCGGGCTTCCACTGCAGCACCGAGCGATCGAAGCCCGCGAACATCGCCCAGACACCGGCATCCGAGCAGGCTCGGGTCATGAGCAGGCCTCCGACCGGGTGGGCGAAGCGCAGGCCGATCACCAGGCCGGCGCGGCGGACCTCGACCAGCCAGTCCGGGTACCGGGAGGCGAGGTCGTCCAGGCCCGTGGCGAACTGGGCGGTGCGGGCGTCGACGTTGGCGGTGGTGGTCGGACGGGTCGTGATGTCGAGGACGGCGCTCGCCACCCGGCACCCGAGCTCGGCTCCGCCGAACGTCGAGACGTTCGACCAGCCGTCGGTCTCCAGCCAGGCGCCGGCGCGCTCGTTCAGCAGGGTCGCGGCGATCGGGTAGAGGCCGCCGGAGAGGCCCTTGCCGGTCACCAGGACATCTGGGACGACGCCGTGCTGCTCGACCGCCCACAGGGTGCCCGTGCGACCCAGGCCGGTCTGCACCTCGTCGGCGACGTAGAGGGCCCCGTGCTGGTCGCACAGGTCGCGGACGGCGGCGAGGTAGCCGGGCGCCGGCATCGGGAACCCCAGGGTGGCGGGGATGGTCTCGAGGACCACCGCGGCCGTGGGCGCGGTGACGAGAGCGGCCTCGAGGGCCGGCAGGTCGTTCCACGGCACCTGCGGGAACTCCTCCTCCGCACCCGTCGACCGGAAGGCCGTCGCGGCCGCCCGGTCACCGGCGGCCAGGGCCAGGCCGGTGTGGCCGTGGTAGCTCCCGACGATCGAGACGATGCGACGTCGCCCGGTCGCCCGGCGCGCAGACTTCAGGGCCAGGTCGATCGCCTCGCCACCGCCGCTGCTGAAGACGGCGTAGCGCATGCCGGGCGTGAGGTCGACGAGGCGCTGGGCGAGCAGCGCCCGCTCGACGCTGGGGAAGTGGTGGTTGCCGATGTCGAGGCCGCCGATGGCCTCGTCGCGGGGGTCGGGGCTTCCGGTGCCGAGGCCGTCGGTGCGGCCGCCTGTGGGGCCCCCGGCGGGGATGTCGGCGCCGCCTTCGGTGAGAGCGTCGACGAGCGTCGTGACCAGCTCGGGGTTGCGGTGGCCGAGGTTGAACACGCCGCCGTTGAGGTGCAGGTCCCACCAGGTGCGACCGTCGAGGTCGTGCAGCCGGTAGCCCTCACGCCGGCCCAGGACGATGCCCGCGCCGAGCGCGCGGAACGTCCGCACCCGATCGGGGCAGAGGAACCGCTCGGCGAGCGCAAGGGCCTCGTCCCGGTCCCTCGCCGCGGTGGTGCTCATGGCCCTCCAGTATTCGCCGAGCCGCCCGACCATGCCGGGGGGACGGGCGGGGTGGGCCGCTCGAGTTGTCGGCATGGTCGCGGTGACACTGGCGGCGAAGTCAGGTGTCGTCGACTCACACGTCGCGGTCATCGCCTGCCTGTCGGACCGGGGTGTCGGCGCTGCGGGAGGATCTGGTGGCCGACCTCCGTGGGGAGGGCCCTCGCTCGTGCACGACGGCATCGCCGCGACGCCAGGCGTGGTGGGAGCCCGGGGTGCAGCCTCCCGGCGGTGGCCGGTACCGGGTCGGCTGGCGCTCTCCACAGATCCCGCACGGGGCGTTCACGTTGTCAGACGCACCCAGTACTCTTCGAACATGCGTTCGAGCAAGTGCTCGGGCTGTTGCGCGGGGACGGGGGCCAGCATGGCACGGCAGTACGCGGTGATGCCGGCGCCGGCCATGGCGGCGCCGGCTCTGGCGGCTCCACGATGCGGTCCGTGCCCCCGCCCCGGGTGGACCCAGGCGGGCTCGGTGCCACGGACGCCTCGCCCGGGGTCGTGGCGCTCTGGGAGCTCGTCGAGGGGCTCACGGTCGACGCCCTGCCCTCGATGGGCCTGGAGGCCGGCCTGCGCCCGGCCGCCGACGTCGACCTGCTGCTGCGGGGACTCGGCGCGGTGGAGTACGAGCTGGCGCGTCGGATGTCCGCGGCTGAGGCCGCCGGCGCCCTGCCGCTGCTCGGCCCCGGGGCGGTGGCCAGGGCGCGTGCGTGGTCGTCGCGATGGGCCAGGCGACTGGCGCGCAGCGGCGCGTTCGCGTCCCGGTTCCCCGCCATCGCGCGGCCATGGGCCGCCGGCCTCATCACCAGTGAGCACGTGGATGCCGTCGCGCGCCAGGGTGAGGCCCTCAACGACGCGGAGATGGCCGGGGTCCTCGAGCAGCTCGCGGGTCGCTGGGGCACCCTGACGCCGGAGGCGGTCGGCCGGTTCCTCGCCCGGGTGGCGCGGATGCTGCATCCACCGCCGGATGCCGAGCCGGCGGCATCCGAGCGCGACGCCTACGCGGGACGCGGTCTGTCGTTCTCGATCCTGGGCGACGACGTGCTGCTGGCCGGCACCCTGCCGCGTCTGGAGGGTGAGGCCGTGATCGCGGCGGTCGATGCCTGGGCGGAACGACTCCGGACGGCCGCCGATCACGTGCCGGCCGCGGCGCGCCGGGCTGATGGCCTGGTCGCGCTGGTCAACGCCGCGGCCGCAGGTGGGGTGCTGCCCAACCGCGGCGGCCTGCCGGTGGCGCTGACCGTCACGGTGGACACGACGGACGCCGGCGACACGGTCTGGACCACCGGCCGGGGCCATCACCTCCGGAGCGGCGAGCAGCGGTTCGCAGCGTGCGCCGCCGACGTGACAGGCGTGGCCGTCGTCCGCGCGCCGGGCTGCGAACGTCCGTCCCCGAGCGCGGATCGCGGCGCGGCCGGGCGGATCGCCGGCCTCGCACGTACCCTCCTCGACACCGTGCAGCCGCTCGCGGTCGGGCGGACGCAGCGGCACGCCACCCCGGCGCAGCGCAAGGCCCTCGCAGCGCGGGACCGAGGGTGCGTCATCCCCGGCTGCGGCGTGCCCGCCGAGGCCTGTCAGGCGCATCACCTCGTCGAATGGGCCGAGGGCGGCGAGACGGCCGTGGACAACATGGCCCTGGTGTGTTGGGCACATCACCGCCAGATCGACCTGGACATGTGGGACATCGAACCCGCGGAACCCGGCTGCTCGATCGATCGCCCACAGCCCGGGGCACCGCCTGGGAGCAGATGGCCCGCCAACCACGGCGCCCCCTGGGTCATCACCGCCACGCCGCGCAGCAGGTGGCGTCTGTAGGTGATCATGGCCGCGTGTGTGACACCTTCGTCGCGCTTGCCGACGTGACCGCGGACGGATCGGTGCTCCTGGCGAAGAACAGCGACCGCGAGCCGAACGAGGCGCACGAGGTCGTCTTCGCGCCGGCAGCGGCGCACGCCCCGGACGCCGAGCTGCGCTGCACCTCCATCAGCATCCCGCAGGTGCCGCGCACGCATGCCGTGCTGCTCGGCAAGCCGTACTGGATCTGGGGTGCGGAGATGGGCGCCAACGAGCACGGGGTGGTGATCGGCAACGAGGCCGTGTTCACGCGGGTGCCCCACGAGCGTGAGCCCGGGCTCATCGGGATGGACCTGCTGCGCCTGGCCCTCGAGCGCGCGGCGTCGGCCGAGGAGGCCGTCACGGTCATGACCGAGCTGCTCGGGCGGTACGGCCAAGCGGGCAACTGCGGGCACACCCATGAGTTCCGGTACCACAACGGCTTCCTGGTGGCGGACCGGTCGGAGGCGTGGATCCTCGAGACGGCGGGCCGGGAGTGGGCTGCGCGGCGGGTGGTCGGGGCCGACTCGATCTCCAACGCGATCACGACGCGCGGTGCGTTCGACAGGTCCTCGCCCGGACTGGTCGACCACGCGGTCGCCGAGGGCTGGTCGGCCTCGGCATCGGCGTTCGACTTCGCCGCGGCGTACAGCGACCGGCTCTACACCCGCTTCAGCGACGCGGCGGCGCGGCAGTGCCGGACCTCCGACGCCCTGGCGGCCACCCGCGGCCGGGTGGACGTCGCGGGCGCCTGGGCGCTGCTGGGCGATCACGGCGATCGTGCGGAGCGGCGGACGGGGTGGTCGCCGGCGAAGCATCCGATGGCAGGGCTGACCGGCGCGACGGTCTGCATGCATGCCGGGCTCGGGCCGGTGCGAGGCTCACAGACGACAGGGTCGTGGGTGTCGCACCTGCCGCCGGGCGGGCCGGACACGCACTGGGTGAGCGGGACCTCGGCGCCGTGCCTGTCGCTGCGCCGCCCGCTCTGGTTCGACGCCCTCGATGCGCGCGGCGTGCCCGCGACTGGACCGCGGCCGGATGGCACCGCCACCCCCGGTTCGCTGTGGTGGGACCACGAGGTGCTGCACCGGCTGGTGCTGCGCGACTACGCGGCGTTGCGGCCGCTCATCGCACAGGATCGCGCCGCAGTGCAGGCGGAGATCGACGGTCTCGCAGCCGTCGCGGCGAGCGGGTCGGTCCAGGACCGGGTCGAGGCGAGTCGGACGGCCTTCGCCCTGGCCGAGGCGGCCCTGGCTCGATGGACGAAGGCGGTGGGGGACGCCGCGCCGAAGCCGGGCTGGGGTGCGCACGCCCTGGCCTGGCGTCGGTTCGACCGCGCCGCCAAGCTCGCCTGACCCGGGACCCGACCCCCGGGTCAGGCCGCCGGTGGGCCGTCGGGGGCGAGCGTCGTGCCACCGGTGGTGGGCACGGCTCGTAGGGCCGCCTCGGCCCGTCGGACGGCCGACGTCGGCGCTCGCACGACGCTGTCGCGCAGCTTGGCCTCGAGCAGGTCCGGGCGCCTGGCGAGCGACTCGGTCGGGATCGCGCGACCGACCAGCAGCACCTCGCCGCGCTCCTGCGCAGCGGCCAGCGCCGTGGCGAGGTCCTCGGCGAGCTCGCCGTACTGCCGGCTCAGCTCCAGGAGGGCGCGCGTGACGACGACATCGTGACGCGCACCGCGACTGCTCGCGACGCGGTCCAGGAGGCGCGCCAGATCCAGCCGGTCGACCTGCACCGAGGTGGTCGCCGGGTGGGCCGAGCGCAGTGGCGCGAGGGCGGTGGCCGCCTGCCGCCAGGCGTCCGCGGTGCGGCGCGCCTCGACGCTGCTGCCCTGGAGCTCGGCCCGAGCGGCGCTGGCCGTCGCGGCCGCAGCGCGCTCGCCTGCGGCACCCGCCGCACCGCTGAGCATGACCCCGATGGCGACCAGGTTCGCCAAGACCGGGATCGGCGCGGTCCCAGTGCTCGCCAGGGTCCAAGCGGCTTGCTGCAGGGAGCGCACGCGCTGTTCGATCGCCACGAGCGGCTGTCGGGAGCGCACCGCAGCCGATCGGGCGGTCGTGACCGTCACCGCCCCGCGCGGATCGTTGCGGCGCAGGACCGGTGCCGGGTAGTCGGCGGCGTAGCGCCGGGGGCAGGTCGTGGCAGGGAAGACCCGGTCCGCGGTCGTGCCCGGCGCCTCCTCCTGCGGCCAGGTGGCCAGCGCAGCGGCCACGGCCCCGGCGACGACGACCAGTTCGCGCCATTCCCGAGCGGCAGCGCCGAGGGTGGCCGGATGCCGCAGCCGGGAGGCATCTCGACTGCGCGGGCGCCCGGTCGGGTCGTGGTGGCTCGCCCACAGGTCGGCCGCGGCGCCCACGAGGCGGGCAGCAGCGAGCAGGCTGCCGGCGATGGACTCGGCCGGCGGCTCGGTCTCCTGCCAATCGCGCAGGGCCCCGATGGCACGCAGGCGGGCGGCCAGCACCGCGTCGACGGTCCGAGGGGGTCGCGGCGGGTCGGGCGCCTGACCGGCCCCGGGATCCGGCAGCGGGGCGCCCAGCGTCTGGCCGAGGTGGCCGAGCATCGCCGAGAGGTGCCGGTGCGCCCTGACGGCCTCGTGCAGGGTGGTGCCTCCTGCCGCGGCCGTCCCGGTGGGCTGGCTTCGGTCGGCAGCGAGCAGGGCCATGGCGAGGCGGGTGGCGGCTGAGCGGGTCAGGCAGGAGTAGGTGGTGGGCTCGTCGCGGTAGAGGGGCGACGGGACGATGCGGGCGGGGAAGGTCATCGGGGGGTCCTGTTCGGTCGGCGCTGATGGCGTCTCGACCTCCTCGTGCAGCGGGAGGGTCCCGAGCCGCGGTGCCGGGCGGGGTGGCTCCGGGTGGGGCCGTTGCCGGGCAACGGGCAGGTGCGGGTGGGTGGCCATGCGTCGGACCGCCCCGGTCCAGGGCGGCGGCGGCACACGCGGGCACTGGCGTGCGTGGCAGCGGGCGTGGGCAGGCCGAGCGGGACAGGGGCGGACAAGCCGGTGCGCTCCTCAGCTCGGCGGCTGGGCGGGTGTCGGCGGCTCCCGGCGGCGGGAGGGATGGTGGCCGCGGGGCCGGCGGTGGGCATCGTGTCCGGGACCTCGCCGATCAGTGCGCGGTCGTCCGGCATCGGACGTCGGTGTGTGTCGTTGCCGGACGTGCCGAGCTGTTGCCGGCGCCCCCAGGCAACCTGTCATCGCAGGTCAGCGCGAGGTCCCGCGCGATCCAGGCGGTGCCTCACCCGCCGCGCCCGGGGCTCGGACGGCTCGCGGATCGGCCGGTCCCCGGGCCGCGGCAACCGATCCGGCAACTGGCCTTCGGCAGCCTCTGCCGCGCACGAGCAGCAGGCGCGAAGGGACAGGAGGGCAGCGATGGCGAGGGGGGCGGCGGTGGAGCGGAGGGCGGCGGTGGAGACGGGGGCAGGGATGGAGCCGGATGCCGAGGAGATCCGCCGGATGCTGCACCGGGTCGAGGTCGAGGGTTGGGACAGCCCGACCGGGCGGCGCCTCCTCCAGCTGGTCCGGCAGTGCGTGGCGCGGCCGGCGATCCGTCGCTCGGGCCTGAGCGGCCCCGCCGCTGACCAGGCCGAGTCCTCGGCGTGGGTGGCCGCCTGGGACGCCCTGCGACGTCCCTCGGCTCGCGCTGCGCAGAGCCCATTCGCGCTCGCCCAGGTGGCTGCGCGACGCGCCGTGTGGGCCGAGGTGCGGGCAGCCAACCCGGGTGCGGCTCACGGGATGTCGGTCTCCTCCCTCGACTCCGCCCTCGAGGCCGGGCTGCAGCTCCCGGCTGTGGCGAGCCCTGGCGACGATGAGTCGACGACGGTGGGCCGAGCGCTGCCAGCGATCGTGGACGCCCTCGTCGCGGCGGGGTGGACGAGGGAGGTGATCGGCGAGGCGATCGCGCTGCTGGCGGACAGCGCCCGGCCCCGAGCTGCCCGCCCCGCGCCCGCCACCCCCGCGCCAGCTGCCGGCTGCGTCGCCTGGCGCTCCGTGGCCCTGCGACTGGGCCTTCCCGAGTGGCAGGTGCGCCGGCTCGCGGTCCTGCTGCTCGGCCGGCCAGGACTGCCCGGCCTGCTCGAGCAGGTCCGGCGCGAGGGCGTGCCCGTGCTCGAAGCACCCGCATCCCGGGACGCCGTCAGGGCGACCGTGCGTCGGTGGATGTCCGCCCCGGAGCAGTCCCCGGAGCAGTCCCTGGCGGAGCTGGCGGGCTGGCAGCCCGCGATCGAGCAGGCCTCATGAGCACGAGTCTGGCGCTGCCCGAAACAGGGGAATTGCCGGGTTCGCCCTGCTTGGCCTATGCTTCGCGCACCCGGCCGCGTGGATCACCGCGGCAGGCCACCAGCTCAGCGCCGGAGCTCGGACGAAGGGGGCGGCGCGATGCTCGGCGGGGGATCGGCGGGGGATCGATGGCGGACCTGCCCTGCGCATGTGCGTGGGCTTCCGTGGGGTGCCCCGGCGAACACGCTCGTCTCCTCCGCCGGCGCTGACCCCACGACCTCTTCCGGAGCCCTCCGTGTCGACCACCACCAGCCGGACCCAGACGCCGGTCACGACCGATCTCGTTCCAGTCCGTGGCCGCCGTCGCCGAGGCCTGGTCGCCGCGGGGGCGCTGCTCGCGTCCGTCGGCGCCCTCGGCGTCGTGTGGCTGGTGGGAGCTGCCGGGCAGCGCATCGATGTCGTGGTGGTCCGGCAGGACGTCGCCTACGGTCAGGTGGTCGAGGACGTGCACCTCGGTGTGGCCCGCGTGTCGGTCGATCCGGGCGTGGCGGTGGTACCCGCAGACGCGATCGAAGCCCTGCTGGGTCAGGTCGCCACGACGCGGTTGACGCCGGGGACCCTGGTGTCCGCCGACATGCTCGCCCCGGCCGGCGAGCCCGCCGCTGGTCGTGTCCTCGTGCCGATCGCGCTGCCGCCCGAGCGGGTGCCCGCCGGAGGGCTGCGGGCGGGCGACCGTGTCACCGCCGTGGACACGGGGACGGGCGCCGAGTCAGCTGCCGGCCCAGCCGCTGGGATGGCGGCGGGCTCGGGGTCGGTCGCCCGCAGCGTTCCCGCCGTCGTGGTGCGCGTCGGCGCCCCGGACGTGAATGGCACGACGGTGGTGGACGTCACGACTGCCCCGGCGGATGGCCCAGCGCTGGCTGTCGCGGCGGCCAACGGTCGCGTCGCCCTCGTCGTCCTGCCGAGCGGAGGCTGACGTGGCCACGATCAGCCTGCTCAGCGCCAAGGGCTCGCCGGGGGTCACGACCTTGACCGTCGCGTTCACGCTGGCCTGGTCGACAGCCAGTGGCGGTCGGGGAGCCCTCGCCGTCGACGCTGATCCCGCCGGTGGGGACATGGCACCGGGTGTCCTGCGCGGTGCCCTGCCGGACGATGCCGGCATGCTCCCGCTGGCCGCCGCGCGCCGGGACGTGCTGGCTGCCGAGGTCCTGGACGCCGCCTGCGTGCACCTGCGCCCGGCCGGGGCGGCGAGGCTCCTGCCAGGCGTCCCGGACGCCGCCCGCGCCGGCGCCCTCACGCTCGCCTGGGACCGGATCGGCGAGGCCCGCCCAGCCCTGGACCACGCGCAGGTCGACCTCCTGGTCGATGCTGGACGGGTCGGCGGAGACCCCGCGCGGTCGCCCTGGCTGGTCGAGGCGGACCTCGCCCTGCTCCTCGTGCGACCCACCCTGCCCGCCGTGGCCGCCGCTCACCGGCTCGCCGACGGCTGGCGGACCCCGGGCACGCCGACCAGCCTCGTGCCGCTGGCCCTGCTGGTGGTGGAAGCGCCCTCGCCGTACCGCCCGCACGAGGTTGCCAGGGCTGTCGGGCTGCCGCTGCAGGGCGTGATCCCCTTCGAGCCGGTGCACGCCCGGGTGCACTCGGAGGGGGCAGCCGCCGGCAGGGGATTCGAGCGCTCCGGGTACGCCCGGGCCATCAGCCACGTGGCCGGCGACCTCGCCCAGCGGCTGGGGACGGTCGCGGCACCGGCGGGCGCGGGGCCGGCGGGCGCGGCACCGGCGGGCGCGGGGCCGGCGGGCGTGGGGGTGGCCTGATGGCCGTCATCGCGGCCGGGCCAGTCGGCGCCGAGCACCTGGCCCGCCTCGCGGGAGCCGCCGTCGACCAGGCGCTGATCGCCGACGTGCGCCGCGAGGTCTCCGACGCCCTCGCGCTGCGGCTGCGCGAGGCGCCCGTCGCAGATCCCCGTGCTCGTCGCGAGCTGGCACGCGCCCTGCTCGCCGAGGTGCTGGTCGCCCGCTCCCGCGACCGCGTGCACGCCGGCCAGCGGCCCTGGTCGGTCGACGAGGAGTTCGCCATCGCCGACGCCGTGATGGATGCCATCTTCGGCATGGCCCGCCTGCAGCCGCTCATCGACGACCCGCGCGTGGAGAACATCGAGGTCAACGGCTTCGACCAGGTGTGGATCTCCTACGCCGACGGGCGCGAGGTCCGCGGGGAGCCGGTCGCGGCCTCCGATGCCGAGCTGATCGAGCTGGTGCAGGCCCTCGTCACCCGTACCGGGCAGGCCGAGCGGTCCTTCTCCACCGCGAGCCCCATCCTGCACCTGCGCCTCGACGACGGCTCGCGCCTGACCGCCATGGCCTGGGTGACCCCTCGGCCGGTCCTGGTCATCCGCCGGCATCGCGTCCGTGACGTGGCGCTGCAGCAGATGGTCGACTGGGGCTCGATGTCGCCCGCGGTCGCGGCGTTCCTGGGGGCGGCCATCCGCGCCGGGCGCAACGTGATCGTCACCGGGCCGCAGAACGCGGGCAAGACGACACTGATCCGCGCGTTGGCCGCGGAGTTCCCCCCGATCGAGCGCTTCGCCACGATCGAGCGGGAGTACGAGCTGCACCTGCACGAGCTGGCCCGCCATCCGCGCGTGGTCGCGATGGAGGCGCGGGTGGGGTCGTCCGAGCGCGACGCCAGCGGCCGGGCGTCGGGCGAGGTCACCCTGTCCGACCTCGTGGTGGACGCCCTGCGCATGAACGTGCGGCGGATCATCGTCGGCGAGGTGCGCGGCCCCGAGGTCGTCCCGATGCTGCAGGCGATGTCCGTCGGGGACGGGTCGATGTGCACGCTGCACGCCCGCACCGCCCACAAGGCGCTCGACCGGATCGTGAACCTCTGCCTCGAGCAGGGCCAGGGGATGACGGACACCTTCGCCTACCGCGCCGCTGCCGACGGCATCGACCTCATCGTCCACCTCGCCCTGCGCCACGATGCCGAGCGGGGCGGCACCCGCGAGCGCTTCGTGAGCGAGATCCTGGAGGTGGACGGCATCGGCGAGGCGGGCCGGCCCGTCGTCACGACGGTCTTCGCACCCGGACCGGACGGTCGTGCCGTGCCCGCGCATCGGCCGCACTGCCTGCCGGACCTCGTCGGCGTCGGGTTCGATCCCAGCCTGCTCGACCACCGCCACCTGGATCCGGTGCGGGCAGCCGGGGCGGCGCGCGCATGACCGCCACCCAAGTGCTCGCCGGCACGGCTGCGCTCATGGTCGCGGCCGGGCTCGCCCTGGTGGTCGCCGGGTTGCGACCGGCACCGGCGGGCGGTGCCCTCGACGCACGGGGGTTCCGGGTTCGGCTGCCGGGGTCGCTGCGGTCGACCCGATGGCCGCTGGCCTCGCTGTCCGGGGTCCTCGGCTGGATGCTCACGGGGTGGCCCGCGCTGGGCGCCGCCGTCGCCGCGGCCGTGCTCGGACTGCCAGCGGTCGTGCGCGCCGACGCCCGCGCCGCAGTCCAGATCGACCGGGTCGAAGCAGTGGAGGAGTGGGCGCGCCGGGTCGCCGATGTCGTGGCGATCGGGGTCGGGCTCGAGCAGGCGCTGCAGACAGCGGCGCGGACGGCGCCGTCCGCGATCGCGACCGAGGCGACGACCCTGTCGGCCCGGATCGCCGCGCGGATGCCGACGGAGGAGGCGTTGCGCCACTTCGCCGACGAGGTGGCCGACCCGACGGCGGACCTCGTCGTGGCCGCCCTGATCCTGGCGTCCCGACGCCGTGGCCCGGGCGTCGCGGCCGCGCTCACCGCCCTGGCGGACTCGGTCGGCGAGGAGGTGGCCGCTCGCCGCCGCATCGAGGCCGACCGGGCCAAGCCACGGGCGACCGCCCGGGCGGTCACCGCGATCACGCTGCTGATCATGGCGGCCGGCCTGCTGAACCGCGGCTACACCGCGCCGTACGGCACGGCGCTCGGGCAGGTCGTCCTGGCAGCCACGCTCGGCTTCTTCGGCGCGGCCCTGTGGTGGATGCACAGCATGACCCGCAGCGCCCCGCCGGCCCGCCTGCTGGCCCCGGAGGCCGGTCGATGACCGCCCTGGTCCTGGCCGGGGCCCTGGTCGGGATCGGCGTGACGATGGTGCTGGGAGGGCTGCGGGCGACCGCCCCCGACCTCGCGGCCGCGGTCGCCCGGCTGGGCGCAGCGACCGAGCGCACGGATCGCAGCGGGGCGACCCGGGGCAGCGGGGCGACTCGGGGCAGCGGGGCGACTCGGGGCAGCGGGGCGACCCGGGGTGCGCTCGCGGTCGCGCTCGCGCCGCACGTGGCGCGACTGGTCGTCGCGCTGCGGCTGGACCGGCACCGCGCCGACCTCGCCCTGACCGGCACCGCGCCCAGCCGGCTCGCCGTGGAGAAGGTCGGCTACGCCGTCGCGGGGGTGGTGTTCCCGATCCTCATGGCCTCGATCCTGCTGCTCGCCGGCCTCGCGCTGCCGTTCGGCGTGCCGGTCGCCGCGGGACTCGCCCTCGGGGCGGGCATGTCGCTGCTGCCCGAGGTGGAGCTGCGCCGTCGCGCGGCCCTGGCCCGCGACCAGATGCGCCGCACCGTCTGCGTCTACCTCGAGCTCGTGGCCCTCGAGCGCGCCGCCGACGCCGGCGCGGTCGAGGCGCTCGAGCGGGCGGCGGCGATCGGCGCGGGCCCGGGCTTCGTGCACATCCGCGAAGCGCTGCTGCGGGCGCGGCTCGAGGGCAGGACGCCGTGGCAGCAGCTGTCATCGCTGGCCGACGAGCTCGCCGTCCCGGAGCTCGGCGACGTCGCCGACATCATGCGCCTGTCCGGCGAGGACGGCGCGGCGGTGCTGCCCACCCTGCGCGCCCGCGCCGCCTCCCTGCGGACCTCACTGCTGCAGGCCGAGGTCGCGGCAGCCAACGAGGCCAGTGAGCGGATGTCCGTGCCCGTCGCGCTGCTCGGCGTCGCCTTCATGGCCCTGCTCGGCTTCCCAGCCCTCTGGCGGATCCTGCTCGGCTGAACCCTGACCCCGACCCGACCACGACCCCGACCCCCCGACCACGACCCCGACCCCCCGACCACGACCGACACCGCACCGACGCAAGGAGCACGACATGCCCCCGATGACCCTCACCACCCTCGCCGTCCTCGGCGCGCTCACCGACCGGTTGCGGACCGGCTGGGCGGCGCGGAGCACCGAGCACGGCGCCAGCACCGAGCACGGCGCCAGCACCCTCGAGCTGGTCATCCTCGTCCTGGGCCTCATCGCCGTGGCGACGCTGCTCGTGGCGACGCTCACCGCGGCGGTGAGGTCGCGGACCGACCAGATCCAGTGATGCGCGGCACGCGCGGCTCGGCGACCGTCGAGATCGCCGTGCTCGCGCCCGTCCTGCTGCTGGTCGTGTTCACGATCATCCAGGTCGGGCTGTGGTCGTACGCCCGCAGCCTGGCCCTGGGCGCGGCACAGGAGGGGGTCGCGGCGGGTCGTGCCTACGGCGCGCCTGCCGAGGCTGGCCGGGTCCGCGCCGAGCAGTTCCTCGCGGCCACGGCCGGCGACTCCCTGCTCGGGTCCGCGGTGCTTGCACGCGCCACGCCCGGCACGCTGCGGATCGAGGTGACCGGCCGGGCGCAGAGCGTCATCCCCGGTGTCCCGGGGCTGCCGGTCCGGCAGCATGCCGAGGGCCCGATGGAGCGGGTGACGACACCGTGAGGCGCCCGGAGCGCGCTGGCACCGGGGCCACCGACGGCGGGTCGGCCACCATCGAGCTGGCGGTGCTCGCACCGGCCCTGCTCGCCCTGCTCGGCCTGGTCATCGTCGGCGGCCGCATCTCGGCAGCCGGCAGTGCCGTCGAGCAGGCCGCCGCGGCTGGCGCCCGGGCTGCCTCGATCGCCCGCGACGCCCGTTCCGCCGAGGCCTCCGCCCGCGGGATCGTCCGTGACTCGCTGAGGGCCCAGGGCGTCACCTGCGCCGCGTCCACGACGGCGGTGGAGACCGACGGGTTCCGGGTCGCCGTGGGTCGGCCCGCCGGCGTCGCCGTCGAGGTGCGGTGCGTGGTGCCGTTGGCCGACGTGGCCCTCCCCGGGCTGCCGGGGACCCGGACGGTCACCGCCCGGATGTCCAGCCCGCTCGACACCTTCCGGGGCCGGCAGTGACGGCTGATCCGAGTCGCGAGCGGGGTGCCATCACCCTCTTCGTCGCCATCGCGGCGATCGGCCTGCTGGCCCTGGCCGGCCTCGTGGTCGACGGTGCCGCCAAGGTGCGCGCGGTGCAGCGGGCCGACCGGATCGCCGCGGAGGCCGCCCGCGCCGCCGGCCAGGCCGTGGACCGGACCGCTGTCCTGCGGGGCGAGGCGATCCGGGTGGATCGAAGGGCAGCCGCTGCCGCCGCCGGGGCAGCCCTGCGTGCCGCGGACGTCCGGGGCACTGTCGCGGTGGTCGACGCCGGCCGCGCGATCAGCGTCGCCGTCGACATCAGTGAGCCCACCGTCCTGCTCGGCCTCGTCGGCGTGCCCCGGTTCCACGTGACGGGTCACGCCGAGGCCGTCCTCGTCGACGCCACGCTCGACTCCCAGGGAGGAGCCCACCCATGACGCTGATCAGCGACCAGCGCAGCCGTCCGCACCCGCACGGGAGCGCACCAGCTCCGCGCGGGGGTCGCAGCGGGCCACGACCGTCGTTCCCGGCCCCGTTCCGGGTGTGGCTGCGGGCACTGGCTGCTGGCGCCGTCCTGCTCGTGCTGCTCCTCGGCGTGCCCGCCCTGCTGCTCGCTCTGGGCAGCGCGCTGCCCGTCGACCTCGACGTCCTGGCACCGCGTGGCTGGATGGACCCTGACGAGGGCGGATTCCTGCTGCTCCTGCTGCTCGCGATCGGCTGGGTGGCGTGGGGCGCCATCGCCGCCACGGTGGTGGTGGAGCTGCTGGCCGCGGCTCGCCGTGCCCCGGCGCCGCGGCTGCCCGGGCTCGGGGTCGCGCAGCGCCTCGCCGCTGCCCTCGTCGCCAGCCTCGTGCTCGTGCCGACGCACGGCTGGGCCACCACCGCCACGGCCGGCGAGGGGACGCTCGTCGACCTCGTCACCGCGATGGCCGCGCAGGTGCCCGCCGACGACCGTGCGCCGTTGCCCGTGCTGGACCGGGGTGACGCGTCCTCCGCGGACGAGCCCGACGCGGAGCCCGACGAGGTCGCCCTGTCCACGATCGGGGTCGAGCGCCACGACACGCTGTGGGGGCTCGCCGAGCGCCACCTCGGCGACGGGGGGCGGTTCGGGGAGATCGTGGACCTCAACCTCGGGGTGCCCCAGTCGGACGGGCGCTCGCTGGGCCCGGACGGGCGGCTCCATCCCGGCTGGCGGCTGCGGCTGCCCGCCGATGCCCACGGCCCCGACTCGGCCGGGGCCGACCACCGGGTGCGACCGGGCGAGACTCTCTGGGAGATCGCGCAGGAGCACCTCGGGGAGGGCAGCCGGTACCCGGAGGTGTTCGCCGCGAATCGCGGGGAGCGCCAGCCCGACGGGGGCCGGCTGGTCGATCCCGACCTGATTCGGCCCGGATGGCTGCTCGAGGTTCCTGGCACGGGCGACGCGGGGTCCGACGGCTCGACCCCCGCCGATCCGCCGGCCGATGCGGCGCCCACCGACCCGACGGGCGCCGACGCCACGCCTGGCGCCGCTGGGGGACGAGTGCTCGCCCCGCTCGACCGGGTCGTGGTCGACGAGGCCGCCGACGAGGCCGCCGACGAGCGCGCCGACGAGGCGGCCGACGAGCGCGCCGACGAGGCCGCCGACGAGGCCGCCGACGAGCGCGTCGACGAGCGCGTCGACGAGCGCGCCGACGCTGCCCTGCTGCCCGCCGGCGGGGCGTTGACCGCCCTGCTCCTGGCGGGACTCGCCGGCGAGCTGGCGCGGCGGCGGCGGCAGTTCCAGCGGCACCGCCGTCCCGGCGAGCGGATGCCCTCACCGAGTCCGGACCAGCACACGGTCGAGGAGCGCCTGCGCGACGCGGTCACCGAGGGCGCCGCCTCGACCGCACTGCTCGACCGCGCACTGGACCGGCTGGGCCGGGAGGCGGCACGGTCGGGCCGTCCGCTGCCCCGGGTGCGCCGGGTCCTGAGCGGCCCGGAGGGGGTCAGGATCGAGCTGGCCGAGCCCTCCGACGCACCAGCCGTCGCTCCGTTCGTCGTGGACGGGACGGGTGCCTGGGTCCTGGACGAGACCCTGCTCGACCTCGCGGACCACCTCGGCGAGCCCGGGGCCGCACAGGGTGAGGACGACCCGTGGCCGGCGTTCCCCGGGCTCGTCGCGCTCGGCACGGTGGGCGCTGGGGCCCTGCTCGTCGACCTCACCACCGTCGGGACGCTGCGCGTGGTCGGCCCGCCCGAGGCGTCGGCGGACGTGCTGCGTGGGCTCGCCGTCGAACTCGCGCTGGGGGTACCGAGCCGAGCCGCGGCCCGTACGGCCTGCCTCAGCGATCCGGCGGTCGTGGGAGTCGGTGAGCCCGGCGCCATCGGGCTGGTGGACGCGGTCGGTGCTGCCCAGGTGCTCGGATGCGCCGCGAGGTCGGACGGCACCGAGGCCGACCCGGTGGAGCTGGTCCTCGCCGATTGCGAGCTGCCCGGACCGGGTGGCGCTCCTCTCGTCGCGCCCAGCGGCGGCCGGGTCGCACTGATCACCAGCGCAGCGGCGCCCGGTGCGGGCGCGACCCTGCGGATCAGCGCGCCGGGAGCCGCCGTCCTCGAGCCGGACGGCATCGCCCTGCAGCCCCAATCGCTGCCCCCCGCTGATGTGGCCGACGTCCTCGGGCTGCTCACGGGTGCCGACGTCCCTGAAGACCCGGACACCGACCCGGACCTCGACCCTGGCCCCGACCCGGACCCTGGCCCCGACCCTGGCCCCGACCCGGACCTCGACCCGGACCCGGACCCGGACCCGGCCCGCGAGCTGGAGACCCTGGCTGCCGCCCCACCGCGGGCTACCGCCCCACCGCGGGCGCCGGTCCCACCACGGCTCCTCCTGCTGGGGGCCCTGCGCGTGGAGGGCGCGGCCGGTCCCGTCGAGTCGACGCGCATCGGCCGCCTCGCCGAGACCATCGCCTTCGTGCACCTGAACCCCGACAGCCGACCCAGTGCCCTGCAATCCGCGCTGTGGCCGGGGTCGCGGTCGAGCGCCCAGACGTGCCGGCAGATGATCACGCGCGCCCGCACCTGGTTGGGGCGCGCGGACGGGGCCCAGCCGTACCTGGAACAGCTGTCCGAGACCGGCGGGGTCCTGCGCCTGCGCCCGGAGGTGACCTCGGACTGGGACGACTTCCAGCGCCTCGCCGAGGCAGGCCTGGCGGACCCGACGGACACCGCGCAACTCAGTGCCGCGCTCAGGCTGATCCGTGGCCGACCGTTCGGGCCGGTGGCAGCGCGCGAGCTGCCGTGGACCGACCTGCACGTGAACACCATGATCGAGCTGATCGTCGACGTCGCCCACGAGCTCGCGCTGCGTCACGAGGTGGCGGGCAACCTCTCGGCCGCCCGGGATGCCGCGCTGCGCGGGCTGCGCACCGAGTGCGAGTCCGAGGTGCTGCAGGGGATCGTCGCGCGGCTCGGCCGCCGGGTCTGACGGGACGAGCCTCAGCGTGTCGGGCTCGTCCATGCCCAGGAGAGGAGCGGCAGCTGCAAGGGCATCCGTGCCCACGCGGCCGCCTTCTGCCAACCCGGCCGTCGGCTGCGCTGGACGTCGAGGGCCATCTGCAGGTTGCCGACCCACACCACGGCCAGCGTCGCGGTGGTCGCTGCCGGTGCCCAGGGCTGCCGGGTGAGCAGGCCCGCGGCGCAGACGAGCTCGGCGACCCCCGAGCCGAGCACCCACGGC
>JALOLH010000082.1 GCA_025456065.1 Candidatus Nanopelagicales bacterium
CCCCCTCCGACGCCCCTCCCCCCTCCAACGGGTCTGCTCCGCCGGGATACGTGTGCTGACCTGTGCCGCGGAGCAGACGCACCGCCGCGGAGCCGACCCACCGGCGCGGAGCAGACGCACCGCCGCGGAGCCGACGCACCGCCGCGGAGCAGACGCACCGGCGCGGAGCCGACCCACCGGCGCGGAGCCGACCCACCGGCGCGGAGCAGACGCACCGCCGCGGAGCAGACGCACGGCCGCCGAGCCGACGGCGGTGAGCAGGGGGCGACGGCTCACAGCAGGCTTGCCGGGCCGGACCGGTAGTAGCGTCGCCACGTGATCGGTCGCTACCCCATCGGCGACGGCTCACAGCAGGCTTGCCGGGCCGGACCGGTAGTAGCGTCGCCACGTGATCGGTCGCTACCCCATCATCGACCTCGACCCGATCGTCGAGCAGGGCCGCTACCCGGCCAAGGCGGTGGTCGGCGAGACGTTCCCGGTGTCCTGCACGGCCTTCCGCGAGGGGCACGACGCGATGAGCGTCGAGGTGCAGTTCGTGCCGCCGGGGTCGGACCCGGGCAGCGACTTCGTCATCGGCGCACCGGACGGTCCGCTGCTGCGCATGCGCGAGGTCGGCCCCCACGAGCCCGACCGCTGGACGGTGGCCGCCCGCCTGGACCGTCCGGGCGACTGGTCCTACTGGGTCATCGCCTGGGGGGACCCGTACGAGACGTGGAAGCACAAGGCCGAGATCAAGCTGCCGGCCGGCATCGACGTCGAGCTGGAGCTCGAGGAGGGCGCCCGCGTGCTCGACCGGGCCGCCGAGGCGGCCACCGACCCGCACGCGCGGCGGGTCCTGACCGAGGCAGCCGCCGCGATGCGCGACACCGGCGAGACCGCCGAGCAGCGGCTCTACGCCGCCGAGGCGCCGGCGGTGCGCGACGCACTGGCCGCGTTCCCGCTGCGGGAGCTGCCGACCCGGTCGGGGCCCTGGCCGGTGCGCGTGGAGCGGGAGCGCGCCCTCTACGGGGCCTGGTACGAGTTCTTCCCGCGCTCGGAGGGCGCCTCCCTGGACCCGCCGCGGTCCGGCACGTTCCGCACCGCGGCCGAGCGCCTCCCGGCCGTGCGGGCCATGGGCTTCGACGTCGTCTACCTCCCGCCGATCCACCCGATCGGGCACACCTTCCGCAAGGGCCCGAACAACACCCTGACGCCCGGACCGGGCGATCCCGGCTCGCCGTGGGCGATCGGCTCCGAGGCCGGCGGCCACGACGCGATCCACCCCGACCTGGGCACCATGGCCGACTTCGAGCACTTCGTGGCGGTCGCGACCGACCTCGGCCTGGAGGTCGCGCTGGACTTCGCGCTGCAGGCCTCCCCCGACCACCCCTGGGTGCAGGAGCACCCGGAGTGGTTCACCATCCGCGCCGACGGCTCGATCGCGTACGCCGAGAACCCGCCGAAGAAGTACCAGGACATCTACCCGCTGTACTTCGACAACGACTTCGACGGCATCGTCGACGAGTGCGAGCGGATCCTGCGGCTGTGGATGGCCAAGGGCGTGCGGATCTTCCGGGTCGACAACCCGCACACGAAGAACGTGGAGTTCTGGGAGGTGCTCTTCGCCCGCATCTACGCCACCGACCCGGACGTGATCTTCCTGGCCGAGGCGTTCACCCGGCCCGCCATGATGCGCACGCTGGGCACCGTCGGGTTCCAGCAGAGCTACACCTACTTCACCTGGCGCAACACGAAGTGGGAGCTCGAGACCTACTTCACCGAGCTGAGCACGTCCGCCGCGGCCTCCATGCGGCCCAACTGCTTCGTGAACACCCCCGACATCAACCCGTTCTTCCTGCAGACCGGCAACAAGACGGCGTTCGCGATCCGGGCCACCCTCGCCGCGCTGCTCGCGCCCACCTACGGCGTGTACGCCGGGTTCGAGATCTACGAGCACCTGCCGCTGGCCCCGGGCAAGGAGGAGTACCTCGACTCGGAGAAGTTCCAGTACCGGCCCCGGGACTGGGCGGCGGCCTCGCACGACAGCCTCGTGCCGTACCTGACGCTGCTCAACCGGATCCGCGCCGAGCACCCGGCCCTGCACGAGCTGCGCAACCTGCGGTTCGAGCACATCGACAACCCCCAGATGATCGCGTTCTCGAAGCGGCACGCCGACGAGGTGGTCGTCGTCACCTGCGTGCTGGACCAGAACGGCCCGCAGGCCGGGGTGCTGCACCTGGACCTGGCCGCCCTCGGCTTCCCCGGGCAGGAGCGGGTGCTCGCGCGCGACCTCATCACCGGCCAGACCTGGGCCTGGGGGTCACGCCAGTACATCCGCCACGACCCGCACTTCAACGTCGCCCACGCCGTCGTCCTGGAGAGGATCCCATGAGCCCCAACGAGACCCCCGATCCCACGAAGGCCGGCGGGAGCCAGGTGCCCGGGGCGGGAGCGTCCACGACCCCGGCGCCCACGACCCCGGCGGTGCCGGCGCCGGTCGCCCCCGCGGGCCCGGCGCGCCACCCGGTCGACACCGGCGAGATCGACCGGCTCGTCGACGGCGCGCACCACAGCCCGCACGCGATCCTCGGCGCCCATCCGCACGACGGGTCGGTGACGATCCGGGTGCTGCGGCCGATGGCCAAGGAGGTCATCGTGGTGACCCCGGAGGGCCGCCACCCGATGACGCACGAGCACCGTGGGGTCTGGGTGGCCGTCCTGCCGACGAGCACGGTCCCGGCCTACACGATCGACGTCGACTACGGCCAGGGCATCATCCCCTCCGACGACCCGTACCGGTTCCTGCCCACGCTGGGCGAGCTGGACCTGCACCTGATCGGCGAGGGCCGCCACGAGGAGCTCTGGAAGACCCTGGGCGCGCACGTGCGCACCTACGACAGCCCGTTCGGACCGATCACCGGCACCTCGTTCGCAGTGTGGGCGCCCAGCGCCGAGGGCGTCCGCGTCGTGGGCGACTTCAACGGCTGGGACGGCACCGGCCATCCGATGCGCTCGATGGGCGGCACCGGCGTGTGGGAGCTGTTCATCCCGAACATCGGGGTCGGCACCACCTACAAGTTCTCCATCCTCGGCAAGGACTGGGTCTGGCGGGACAAGTCCGACCCCATGGCCTTCCACACCGAGGTCCCGCCGTCGACCGCCTCCGTGGTCTACACCTCGGACTACAGCTGGGGTGACGAGGCCTGGATGCGCCAGCGCGCGCAGACCGACCCGATCAACTCCCCCCCGATCAACTCCCCCATGTCGGTCTACGAGGTGCACCTCGGCTCCTGGCGGCTGGGGCTGGACTACCGGCAGATGGCCGAGGAGCTCGTCGCGTACGTGCGCGACATGGGCTTCACCCACGTCGAGCTCATGCCGGTCGCCGAGCACCCGTACGCGCCGAGCTGGGGCTACCAGGTGACCTCGTACTTCGCACCAACCGCGCGGTTCGGCCAGCCCGACGAGTTCCGCCACGTCGTCGACGCCCTGCACCAGGCCGGCATCGGCGTGCTCCTGGACTGGGTCCCCGCCCATTTCCCGAAGGACGCCTGGGCGCTGGCCCGCTTCGACGGCACGGCGCTCTACGAGCACGCCGACCCGCGCCGGGGCGAGCAGCCCGACTGGGGCACCTACGTCTTCGACTTCGGCCGCACCGAGGTGCGCAACTTCCTGGTCTCGAACGCGATCTTCTGGCTCGAGGAGTTCCACATCGACGGCCTGCGCGTGGACGCGGTCGCCTCGATGCTGTACCTGGACTACTCCCGCAACGAGGGCGAGTGGCTGCCCAACCAGTACGGCGGGCGGGAGAACCTCGACGCGGTGGCGTTCCTGCAGGAGATGAACGCCACGGTGTACAAGCGGGTGCCCGGCGTCGTCACCGTCGCCGAGGAGTCCACCTCGTGGCCCGGCGTGACCAGGCCGACCTACCTCGGCGGCCTGGGCTTCGGCCTGAAGTGGAACATGGGCTGGATGAACGACTCGCTGGGCTACATCTCGCGCGAGCCGGTCCACCGCATGTGGCACCACAACGAGATGACCTTCGCGATGGTCTACGCGTGGAGCGAGAACTTCTGCCTGCCCATCAGCCACGACGAGGTCGTGCACGGCAAGGGCTCGCTGGTGCAGAAGATGCCCGGCGACCGCTGGCAGAAGATGGCCAACCTGCGGGCCTACCTCGGCTACATGTGGGCCCACCCCGGCAAGCAGCTGCTCTTCATGGGCCAGGAGTTCGGGCAGACCTCGGAGTGGAGCGAGGAGCGCGGCCTGGACTGGTGGCTGTGCGAGTACCAGGACCACTTCGGGGTCCAGCACTGCGTGCGGGACATGAACCGGGTCTACCGCGAGACGCGGGCCCTCTGGGACCAGGACAACACGCCCGAGGGCTTCCAGTGGATCGACGCCAACGACGCCTCGGGCAACGTGTTCTCGTGGCTGCGGCTGGGCAGCGACGGCTCGGCCCTGGCCAGCATCACGAACTTCTCGCCGGTGGTCCGCGGGGACTACCGGGTGGGCCTGCCGCACGAGGGGGTCTGGCGCGAGGTGGTGAACACCGACGCCGTGGCGTACGGGGGGTCGGGCGTGGGCAACTTCGGCGGCGTCACCGCCGAGGCCACGGCCTGGCACGGCCGGCCGGCCTCCGCGATGCTCACCCTGCCGCCGCTGGCGACGGTCTGGCTGCGCTACGAGGCCGGGGCCGAGTCGCCGGCGGACGACGCCGAGGCACTGGTCGAGGCGACCGTGGAGGGTCCGACCACGTCGGCCTGATCGTGGGCTGGACCGGGCCGGGCGTCAGCGCCCGCCCCGGTCCCCAGGTCCCGTCCGCCCCCCCGGGTCGGGTCAGCAGCCGAACCGGGTCAGAACAGGGCGTTGGCAAGGTCGACCCTGGCGCGGACCACCGCCGGGTCGTCGGGACCCACGACCTCGAACAGGTCGAGCAGGTGGGTGCGCAGCCGGTCGCGGTCGTCACCGCTGGCGTAGCGGATCGCCCCGGTGAGCCGCGCGAACGCCTCGACCGGCCGGCCGTCGAGGACGAGGACGTCGGCCGCGCGCTCCTGGGCGGCCAGGTCGTCCGGGGCGGCGTCGGCGGCGGCCAGGACCGCGGCGTGGTCCAGGCCCGAGACCCGCTCGAACACCCCGACCAGCGCGAGCCCAGCCCGGGCGACCGGGTCGGCGGGCGCCTGGTCGAGCAGCTCCTGGTAGGCGGCACGGGCGGCCGGCCAGTCGCCGGCCTCGATCGCGTCGTACGCGGCCTCCAGGCGGGGGTCGCCGGGCGGCTCGTCCGGCACCTCCCCGGTCGGCGCCGCGCCGCCCACGGTGCCGGCCACCCCGTTGGCCGCGGCGACCTTGAGCAGCTCCTCGAGGAACTGGCGCACCTGGGGCTCGGGCAGGGCTCCCTGGAACAGCGGCAGCGGCCGGCCGCCGACCACGGCGAAGACGCTCGGGATCGACTGCACCTGGAATGCCTGGGCGATCCCGGGGTTGGCGTCGACGTCCACCTTCGCCAGCACCCATCGCCCGGCGTACTCGTCGGCGAGCCGCTCGAGGACGGGCGAGAGCTGGCGGCAGGGCCCGCACCAGGTGGCCCAGAGGTCCAGCACCACCGGGACCTGCAGGGACTGCTCCATCACGTCGCGCTGGAACGTCGCGTCGGTCACGTCGATGACGACCGGCAGGGCGGTGGGATCGGCGGCCCGGGCGGCCGCGCGCTGGTCGGCCTGCTCCTGGGCCTGACGGGCGGCGGCGAGCGCGCCGAGGTCCACGGCTCCGTAGGCGGGGATGCTCATGGGCGCACATTCTTCCACCCGTCGGCGCCTCCTGGACCGATGCCGGTCGGCACGCGAGCGGCGCTGGCGGATCCGGCGCCGGTCGCGTCGGGCGGAGGCGTCGGCGACCGCCCCGCCGGACGCGTCAGACCGGCTCGCGGTAGGTGCCCCAGGCCTCGCGCAGCACGTCGCACATCTCGCCCAGGGTCGCCTCGATGCGGGCCGCCTCGATGAGCAGCGGGACGAGGTTGGCGTCCGTGCGCGCCGCCTCGGCCAGGGCGGCCAGCGCCTTCTCGACCGCCGGTCCGTCGCGCCGGGCCCGGCGCTCGGCCAGGGAGGCGACCTGCGCGCGCTCCACCTCGTGGGAGATGCGCAGGATGTCCAGGGGGGTCTCGATCGTGTCGGTGTGCACGTTCACCCCGACGATCCGCTTGCGCCCGTCCTCCAGGGCTCGCTGGTGCTCGAAGGCGGCATCGGCGATGTGCCCGGTGAACCATCCCGACTCCACGCCGGCCAGCAGGCCGGCCGTCATCGGGCCGATCGGGTGGCCGTCGGGGTAGCGGCGGGCACCCAGCTCACGGACCTGCGCGAAGATCGCCTCGGCCTCGGCCTCGATCCGGTCGGTCAGCGCCTCGACGTACCAGCTGCCCCCCAGCGGGTCGGCCACGTTGGCCACGCCCGTCTCCTCGGCGATGACCTGCTGGGTCCGCAGGGCGATCTCGGCGGCCTTGTCGCTGGGCAGCGCGAGGACCTCGTCGAGGGCGTTGGTGTGCAACGAGTTGGTGCCGCCGAGCACGGCCGCGAGCGCCTCGATCGCCGTGCGCACGATGTTGTTGTCCGGCTGCTGGGCCGTCAGGCTCACCCCGGCGGTCTGCGTGTGGAAGCGCAGCCACTGCGCGCGCTCGGACCGGGCGCCGTAGACGTCGCGCAGCCAGCGCGCCCAGATCCGGCGGGCCGCCCGGAACTTCGCGATCTCCTCGAAGAAGTCCACGTGCGCGTCGAAGAAGAAGGACAGCCCCGGGGCGAACGCGTCGACGTCCAGGCCCCGGGACAGCCCGAGCTCGACGTAGCCGAAGCCGTCGGCGAGCGTGAACGCCAGCTCCTGCGCGGCCGTCGAGCCGGCCTCGCGGATGTGGTAGCCGGAGACGCTCAGCGGCTTGTACCGGGGCACGTGCGCGCCGACCCACTCCATCAGGTCGCCGATCAGGCGCAGGTGCGGCTCCGGCGGGAACAGCCACTCCTTCTGCGCGATGTACTCCTTGTAGATGTCGGTCTGCAGCGTGCCGTCCAGCCGACCGACGTCGGCGCCCTGGCGCTCGGCCGCGACGACGTACATCGCGAAGATGGGCACGGCCGGGCCGGAGATGGTCATCGACGTGGTCACGTCGGCCAGCGGGATGCCCGCGAAGAGCACGTCCATGTCGGCGGCGGAGTCGATCGCGACCCCGCAGTGCCCCACCTCGCCGCGGGACAGCGGCTCGTCGGAGTCGCGGCCCATGAGCGTCGGCATGTCGAAGGCGACCGACAGCCCACCCCCGCCCGCGGCGAGGATGTCCCGGAACCGCTGGTTGGTCTGCTCGGCGTTGCCGAAGCCGGCGAACTGCCGGATGGTCCACAGCCGTCCGCGGTAGCCGGTGGGGTAGAGCCCGCGGGTGTAGGGGAACTGCCCCGGCCAGCCGATCCGCTCCGGAGGCTCGACCCCGTCCGGCGGCCCGTAGACCGGCTCGACCGGATCACCCGAGAGGGTCGTGAAGTCGGCGTCGCGAACCCCGCCGGACGCCTGCGTGGCCTCGTAGTCGCGCTGCCAGCGCGCCCGGCCCGAGCCCGCCTCGCCCATCGGCCCCGACTCACCCATGGCTCGCCTCCATCCCTCGCCGGCTCCCGATGACGGGAGCGCAGTCCAGCCGGCTCCTCACGCTACTCGCCCGTGCGTGCATGGGTTCGCCCGTGGCGCCCCCGCTGCGCGATGGCCGCCATCGACGGCGCGTTCCGCGACAGCCCCTGGCGGGATCCGGACCAAGATCGCGACCGCCGCGGCCGGTCACCCGGCCACGCTGGCGACGATCCGGTCGGCGGCGGTGAAGGCATCCGTGCGGCCCTCGGCCACGTCGGCGGCCAGCTCGTCGAGCGCCCCGTCGCGGCCGACCCCGCCGAAGCGGGCCTGCAGGGCGGCCAGGGCGATCCCCTCGATCTCCGCGCGGGCCCGCTGCCGCCGGCGCTCGACGCCCGCGCCCGAGGAGGCCAGCCACGCCCGGTGCTCGTCGAGCGCGCCGGCCAGCGCCTCCACGCCGTCGCCCCGGGACGCGACGACCTTGAGCACCGGCGGCCGCCACGCGCCCGGCTGGCCCGACATGCCCAGCGAGATCATGTGCCGCAGCTCGCGCGCGGTCTGGTCGGCCCCGTCCCGGTCGGCCTTGTTCACCACGAACACGTCACCGATCTCGAGGATGCCGGCCTTGGCCGCCTGGATCCCGTCGCCCATCCCGGGAGCCAGCAGCACGACCGTGGTGTCGGCCTCGCCGGCCACCTCGACCTCCGACTGCCCCACCCCCACGGTCTCGACGAGCACCGGGTCGCAGCGGGCCGCCTCGAGCACCCGCACCGCCTGGGGCGTGGCCGAGGCCAGGCCACCGAGGTGGCCGCGGGAGGCCATCGACCGGATGAAGACGTCGGGGTCCGTGGCGTGCTCCTGCATGCGGATCCGGTCGCCGAGCAGGGCCCCGCCGGAGAACGGCGACGAGGGGTCGACGGCCAGGACACCGACCCGCCGTCCGACCGACCGGAAGGCGCGCACGAGCGCGGACGTGGTGGTGGACTTCCCGACGCCCGGCGAGCCGGTCAGGCCGATGACGTGGGCCGGTCCCGTTGCCCCGGACAGGGCCGCCATGAGCTCGCGCAGCTGGGGAGCACCGTCCTCGACGATGGTGATCAACCGCCCGACGGCACGCGGATCCCCCTCGCGGGCATGCTCGACCAGGGCGCCGAGGTCGACCCTCCGGGCCACGCCTGCCTCCTCACCAGACCGGGTACCGCAACCGGAGCACGGCGACGAGCCGCGACGGCCCACGCCACTGCGTGGGCCGTCACCGGCCGTGACGCCGGGCGCCTAGGCCGAGGGCACCCGCACGATCAGGGCGTCGCCCTGCCCACCGCCACCGCACAGCGCCGCGGCGCCCACCCCGCCACCGCGCCGCTTGAGCTCCAGCGCCAGGTGCAGCCGTCGAGACCAGCCCGACGGCGGCGAAGGCCTCGTTCAGCTCCAGCAGGTCGAGGTCGGCCGGGCTGATCCCCTCCTTCTCGCAGGCCTTGAGCACGGCGTTCGCCGGCTGCTCGTGCAGGGAGGCGTCCGGGCCGGCGACCACGCCGTGGGCGCCGATCTCGGCCAGCCAGGACAGGCCGAGCTCCTCGGCCTTGGCCTTGCTCATGACGACGACGGCCGCGGCGCCGTCGGAGATCTGCGAGGCCGAGCCAGCGGTGATCGTGCCGTCCTTGCGGAACGCCGGACGCAGGCCGGCCAGCGACTCGGCGGTGGTGTCCCCGCGCACGCCCTCGTCGACCTTGAACTCGATCGGGTCGCCCTTGCGCTGCTTGATCATGACCGGGACGACCTCGTCGTCGAACAGCCCGTCCTTCTGGGCCCGCGCCGCGAGCTGGTGCGAGCGCGCCGAGAACTCGTCCTGCTCCTCGCGGGTCAGGCCGTAGCGGCTGTTGAACTGCTCGGTCGACTCCCCCATGGCCATCTGGTCGATCGCGCAGAAGAGCGCGTCGTAGGCCATCGAGTCCAGCATCTTCCAGTCGCCGTACTTGACCCCCTCGCGGCTGCCGAGCAGCAGGTGCGGCGCGTTCGTCATCGACTCCATGCCGCCCGCGACGACGACGTCGAACTCGCCGGCGCGGATGAGCTGGTCGGCCAGCGCGATCGCGTCGATGCCGGACAGGCAGACCTTGTTGATGGTCAGCGCGGGCACGTCCAGGCCGATGCCGGCCTCGATGGCGGCCTGCCGCGCGGTGATCTGGCCCGCGCCGGCCTGGATCACGTGGCCCATGATCACGTACTGGACCTGGTCGGGAGCCACCCCGGCCCGCTCGAGGGCACCCTTGATGGCGACCCCGCCGAGCTGGGCGGCGGAGAAGCCCTTCAGGGACCCGAGCAGGCGCCCCATGGGGGTGCGAGCGCCGGCGACGATCACGGATCCGGACATTGGCGTGCCTCTCTTCCTGCGGGTGGACTCCCTGCGTCAGGCCCACCATAGCCACGCCGATGGGCACGCCCAACACCACCCGTCGCACGCTGGGACCGGTCGTCGCAGGGATCGCCCGGGACGCGCCGGGGGCTCGCCGCGCACTGGCGCGGATCCGGCGGATCGGGCGGTGGATCGGGTCGGCGCATCGGCTCGGCACGGGCCGGCCAGCCGGTCGGCCTTGATCGCCTGACGGTCCGCGGAGGCGGGACCGGTCAGCCGAGGCGGGCGGGCGAGCCGTCCACGGCCCGGACCACGACCTCGTCGAACCCGAACGCGCCGGGGACGAGGACCTCGCGACGCACGACGATGACACCGTCCACGACCTGCACGCCGTAGCGCTCCTCGTGCGGCGGGTCCCAGCCGTCGCCGGCGTCCGTGCGCAGCAGGCCACCCGGCGCGGGACCGGGGCCCGCCGGCGGTGCGACCAGCAGCACCAGCCGGCGCACGCCGTCGTCCAGCTCCTCGGTCGGCACCACGGCCCCGGCCCGGACGAACCACGGCAGGTCGTCGGGCCCCACGGCCACCTCGACGGCCGCGGCGTCGTACCGGGCGCCGCTGTCCCCGTGGAACCACGGGCCGGCCGGCAGCACGATCCGCCGGTGCGTCACGCCCTCGGCCAGCACCGGCGCCACGAGCACGGCGTCACCCACCAGGAACACGTCGTCGACGCTGCGCAGGGCGGGGTCGAGCCAGGCCAGCGGGCGCACGTACGGCGCACCGTCCCGGGCGGCCCCGAGGGCCAGCGTGTACCAGTACGGCAGGAGCCGGTACCGACGACGCAGTGCCACCCGCAGGCGGTCCATCACCACGTCGCCCCACTCCCAGGGCTCGCGGCGGGGCACGTCGAAGGCGCAGTGCGTCCGGAACAACGGCAGGAACGACATGAGCTGGAACCAGCGGGTGAACAGCTCGGGCGACGGCACGCCCGTGAACCCGCCGATGTCCGAGCCGTAGTAGCCGACGCCGCTGATCCCGAACCCGAACGCCTGGTGGACGGTGGCCGCCAGGGCCGTCCAGTCGGCCGCGATGTCCCCGCTCCAGTGCCCGCCGTACCGCTGCATCCCCGCCCAGCCCGAGCGGGAGAAGAGGAACGGCCGCTGCCCCGGCTGCAGGTCCAGCAGGCCCTCGTGCGACGCCCGGCACATGAGTTGGCCGTAGACGTTGTGCGCCTCGCGATGGTCCCCGCCGCGCCCGTCCAGGGCGTGCCGGGTGGACAGCGGGAAGGTCGGGTCGCCGAAGGCCACGAACACCGAGGGCTCGTTCATGTCGTGCCAGTAGCCGGCGATCCCGACGTCGGCGTAGGCCCGCAGCTGGGTGCCCCACCAGGCCCGGGCGGTCGGGTCGGTGAAGTCCGGGAACACGGTCGGGCCGGGCCAGACGACCCCCTCGAACACCTCCCCGTCGGCGTCGCGGCACAGCAGGTCGCGCTCGAGCGCCTCGCGGTACTGCGGGTAGTCGGCGTCCCGGGCCAGGCCGGCGTCGACGATCACCACCGTGCGGACCCCGTCGGCGGCCAGGTCCGAGACGAGCTCGGCGATCTCGCGCCACTCCGAGCCGAACGTGAAGTCGCGCAACCGGTCCATGTGGTCGATGTCCAGGTGCAGGGCGGACAGCGGCAGGTCGTGCTCCCGGAACCCCTGCCACACGGCCCGGACCGCCCCGGCGGACCCGTACCCCCACCGGGCCTGGTGGTGGCCGAGCGCCCACCGCGGCGGTGGCGCGGGCCGACCGGTCAGGCGGGTGAAGGCGTCGAGCACCTCCGGCAGCGACCCCAGGGCCACGTGCCACCGGACCGGGCCGCCCACGAACGCGGCGGTGACGGCGTCCACCGCGACCTCGACGGTGCCGTCGAACGGGTCGTCGACGAAGCAGTGGACGGCGCCGAGGTCGTCGAGTGCGGCGTAGGCCGGCGTCGTGACCGAGAGCGGGTCGCTGCCGACCGTCCACGCGCCACCCGGGTCGGTGTTCCAGCAGCGGTACGCGCCACCGCGGAGGTCCCACACCGTCCGCCCGCCGAGGCCGTGCACGGACGCACCGACCGGCAGCCCGGTCCGCACCGACCACGCCGCGCCCTGCCAGGCGGGGGGCCCGTCGCGCCGCCGGGTCCGGCCTGCGCCATCCCGGTGCTCCAGGGACCCGTCCGGGTGGACGACCACGGCGATCCCCGGGCCGCGGGCCAGCCAGGTGGCACCCGCGCGCTCGAGCTCGGGCACCGCGAGCTCCGCATCCTCGACCACCGCCCAGGAGGGCTGGTCCAGCGCCCCGTCCCAGCCGACCGACACCCGGCCCGGGCCGGGGAATCGCAGCTCGAGCAGGCCGGTGCCGAAGTCGACCCGGACCGAACGGTCGACCACCGTCGCCGCCCCCATCACCCCCGGCTGCCGGCGCGGCCGATCGGGCAGCGCGACCAGCCGCCGGTCCGCCCGCCGGCGGCGCAGCGCCATGAGCGTCGCACGGGCGGCGTTGCGCCCACCGATCAGGCTCACCCCGTGCAGCAGTCCCCGGCCCGTGCGCACGTCGCGCAGGCTAGTCCCGCCGGTCCGCGGAGGGTGGCTCCGGGCGGCGGGCGGCCGGCCCCGGAGCGGGCGTGGGCGCCGCCCCGTGCGTCCGGGCGTGGGAGCACGAGGGCATGGCGCGTACGCTCAGGAGCATGGACGCCACCACCACCCCCGCCACCGCTCCTGCCACCCTCCTCGGCCCGCTCGTGGAACGCATCGACCACGTCGGCCTGGCCGTCGCCGACCTCGACGCGGCCATCGACTTCTACCAGCGCGTCTTCGGCCTGGCCTCGGTGCACGAGGAGGTCAACGAGGAGCAGGGGGTGCGCGAGGCCATGGTCGACATCGCCGGCTCCGGCTCCTTCCTCCAGCTGCTCGCGCCGCTGCGCGAGGACTCCCCGGTCGGCAAGTTCCTGGCCCGCAACGGCGAGGGGATGCAGCAGCTGGCCTTCCGGGTCACCGACATCGACGCCGCGGGCGAGCGCCTGCGGGCCGCAGGCGTGCGGCTGCTCTACGACGTGCCCAAGCGGGGCACGGCCGGCTCCCGGGTCAACTTCATCCATCCCAAGGACTGCGGCGGCGTGCTCGTCGAGCTCGTGCAGCCGGGCGCCGAGCACTGAGCCGGGACCGCGGCCGGGCGTCCCGGGCGCGGGCTCAATAGGCGAAATCGCGATCAGGGGTACCCACCCGCCAACGGGTCGCTACTCATGAGTAGCCTGAGGGGGAATGGCAGTCCCACCGTCACCCCCCGGAGGTCCTTGGTGAAGCACATCCGCGACGCGATCCTCGAGAACGCCCACCTGCAGCCGGGCTTCGCCGAGCTCGCCCTGCCCGAGTCGTACCGCGCCATCACGGTCCACAAGGACGAGGTCGACATGTTCGCCGGCCTGACCACGCGCGAGAAGGACCCGCGCCAGTCGATCCACCTCGACGAGGTGCCCGTGCCCGAGCTGGGCCCGGGCGAGGCCCTCGTGGCCGTCATGGCCTCGGGCATCAACTACAACACGGTGTGGACCTCGATCTTCGAGCCGGTCTCGACGTTCGGGTTCCTCGAGCGGTACGGCCGCTCCCACCCGCTGGCCAAGCGCCACGACCTGCCCTACCACATCATGGGCTCCGACCTGGCCGGCGTGGTCCTGCGCACCGGACCCGGCGTGAACGCCTGGAAGCCCGGCGACGAGGTCGTGGCGCACTGCCTGAGCGTCGAGCTCGAGAGCCCGATGGGCCACAACGACACGATGATGGACCCCGAGCAGCGCATCTGGGGCTTCGAGACCAACTTCGGCGGGCTGGCCGACATCGCCCTGGTGAAGTCCAACCAGCTGATGCCCAAGCCGAAGCACCTGACCTGGGAGGAGGCCGCGGCCCCGGGGCTGGTCAACTCGACCGCCTACCGGCAGCTGGTCTCGCGCAACGGTGCCGGCATGAAGCAGGGCGACGTCGTGCTGATCTGGGGCGCGTCCGGTGGCCTGGGCTCGTACGCCACCCAGATGGCGCTCAAGGGCGGTGCCATCCCGGTCTGCGTCGTCTCCAGCGAGGAGAAGGCCGAGATCTGCCGGCGGATGGGCGCCGAGCTGGTCATCGACCGCAACGCCGAGGGCTACAAGTTCTGGAAGGACGAGACCACCCAGGACCCCAAGGAGTGGAAGCGCTTCGGCTCGCGGATCCGCGAGCTGACCGGGGGCGACGACATCGACATCGTCTTCGAGCACCCGGGCCGCGAGACGTTCGGCGCCTCGATCTACGTCACCCGCAAGGGCGGCACGGTCGTGACGTGCGCGTCCACCTCGGGCTACATGCACGAGTACGACAACCGCTACCTGTGGATGAACCTCAAGCGCATCATCGGCTCGCACTTCGCGAACTACCGGGAGGCCTACGAGGCCAACCGGCTGGTCGACCGGGGCCTGATCCACCCGACCCTGTCCAAGGTGTTCCCGATGGAGGAGTCCGGCCAGGCGGCCTACGACGTCCACCGCAACCTGCACCAGGGCAAGATCGGCGTGCTCTGCCTGGCGCCCGAGGAGGGCCTGGGCGTGCACGACGAGGAGAAGCGCGCCAAGCACATCGACGCGATCAACTGGTTCCGCGACGTCTGAGCACCCCGGTCGCCCCCGCAGGCGTCAGCCCGTCGCGGCGCCTGCGGGCGGCAGGGGGTCCAGGACCAGGCGGAACGCGGTCTGGCGCGCGTACCGCGCGAGCCCCATCGCCGCATAGAGGCGGCCGGCGTCCGCCCCTGCCCAGTTCGCCACGTACACCGTGTCGGCGGTGCCCCGCTGCTGCAGGCGGGCCATCGCCGTGGCCATCGCCACGCCCGCCAGCCCGCGTCGGCGGTGGTCGGGATGGGTCCCGACCGGCTCGAAGGTCGCGCACCGGTTCACGGCGTCGACCGTGAGCGCCGCGACGGCGGCGAACGACCCGTCGGGCGCGACCACCACCAGGTGCAGGTCCGCGTCGTAGGACGGCGAGGACTGGAACGAGCGCCAGCACTCGACCGGCGTCGCGTGGCCGAACACGGCGTTCGTCGCGGTGATCCACGCCCGGGCGTCGGCCTCGGAGCCGTCCAGCGGGCGGACCGCGTAGCCCGCCGGCGCCCCGGGCACGTCGACCGGTGCGGCGAGCGCGCGCCGGCGGTGCTCCCAGCCCCAGTCCGGGACCGGTCGGTACCCGCGGGCCAGCAGTCGCGCCTGCCGGTCCTGGTCCCAGTCGAACGCCCACGTGTCGAGGACCCGCCGGCCGTCCTCCGTCCGGGCGAGGTGCTGCTCGGCCCAGTCGAGGATGTCGTCCTCGAGCGCGCGGCGCTCGGGGTGGACCTGGATCGCGAGGTCGCCGGGGCCGTCCGGCACCGCGGCCCCCACCACCCGGCCGTCCCCGGTCAGCCACAACTGGGTCCCGGCACCCCAGTCCGGGTCGGTGAGCCTGGCCGCCGGGACCGTCCAGAAGGCCCCCTCCCAGCGACGCGGCTCCCAGGCGAACTCCCGACCGGCCACCCGGTGCGCCTCGATGAGCAGCGTGCGCAGCGCCAGGGCGTCCACGATCCCCTGCAGCGGCCGGTGCGTGACCACCTCGTCGGCGATCCGGCCGGTGGCGGCGTTCAGAGGGTGCCGAGCCAGTCGAGGAGCGCCTGCGTGACCGGCTCGGGTGCCTCCACGGCCGTGAGGTGCCCGGCCGCCGGGACCTCGACCAGGCGGGTCGGGCTGCCGCCCAGCCGGGCGGCCTCGACCATGGCACGGGCGTCGGCGGCCGGCGAGATCGTGTCCTCGGCGCCGTGCAGCACCAGGACCGGCCGCCCGAACGCCGCGATGTCCTCGAGGGACCCCGGGCGGGCCGCCATCGCCCGCTGCGCCCACGCGACCGCGGCCGGCGGCTGCGCGGTGATCCACCGTCGGACCGCGGCGACCACCTCGGGCCGCTCGGCACGGGTGGTGGCGCCCAGCAGGTTGGGCAGCATCGTCTCGGCGAGGTCGCTGGTGCTGCCCGCCGCCTCGACCGCGGCAGCGACGGCGTGGCGGTTGGCGGCGGCTGCTGGGGGGTCCGCGTCGCCCTTCGTGTCGACCAGGGCGATGGCCCGCAGCCGGTCCGGATGTCGCCGCAGCAGCGCCATCGTCACGTAGCCGCCCATCGACAGCCCGCCGACGACGGCACGGGTGATCCCGAGGTGGTCCAGCACCCCGACGACCTCGTCGGCCATCACGTCGACGCTGGGCTCGGCCTCGGCCAACCGGCTGCCCCCGAAGCCGGGCAGGTCCGGGGTGATCACCCGGAAGCCCGCCTGCGCGATCGGATGGCGCTGGGCGGCCCACAGGGCGCTGTCGACGGGGAAGGCGTGCAGCAGGACGACGGGATCGCCCTGCCCGGTCTCGACGAAGTGCAGCATGACCGCGAGGGTACTGCGCGACTACCGTTGGGGGTCGTGGGACGCAAGCACCGACGCGCCGCCGAGGCCGTGCCGCTGCGGCCGATCGGCGCGGTGACCGCGGTGCAGTCCCATCCCGACGGCGACTGGCACGTGCGCCCCATCAGCGGCAGCGTCGCGGCCAAGGCCTACCGCTGCCCGGGGTGCCAGCAGGAGATCCGGCCGGGGACGGCCCACCTCGTGGCGTGGCGGGCCGACACCCACGACGGTGACGAGCACCGCCGGCACTGGCACACCCCCTGTTGGCGCGCCCGGGACCGCCGCCGCCCAGGCGGCTGAGCCCGCCCGTCCCACCCGTCGTCTGCGTGGTCGATTCCGGCAACTCAGGTGCTGGAATCGACCACGCAGATCGTGGGGGTGCGCCTGATCCGGGGCATCCCCCGGCGCCGCCGCCCGCTCACCTGCCGCGCCGCGCGGCCGCCCGCACAGCGGCCCAGCCCTGCCGCACGACCGGTCACCGGGTGCGCCCCTACCCTGTGCCGGTGACCCACATCGGTGCCAACGCCGTCCTGCCCGCCCGACGGTTCCCGAGCTCCCTGCTCACCGAGGACGGGGTCCGGCTGGTGGCGGAGTGGTCGCTCCCGGAGTCCGACGAGCCCCGGGCGGTCATCGTCGTCGCCCATCCGCTGCCCACCCACGGCGGCTCCATGGACAGCCACCTGATCCGCAAGGCGGCCTGGCGGCTGCCCGCGCTCACCGGCATCGCCGTGCTCCGCTTCAACACCCGCGGCACCGCCGCGCTGCTGGGCACCAGCGAGGGAGCCTTCGAGGGCAACGTCGGCGAGGGCCACGACCTGCGTGCTGCCCTCGACGAGGTGGGCCGCGTGGGGCTGCCCGACCCATGGGCCGTGGGCTGGTCGTTCGGCACGGACGTCATCCTGCGCTGGGGCAACGTCGACCCGGTGGTCGGCGCGGTGCTGCTCTCCCCGCCGGGCAGGTGGTCCGACGACGCCGACGTCGCCACGTGGGCCGCCTCCGGACGGCCGGTCACCGCCCTGGTGCCCGAGCTCGACGAGTTCGCCTCCCCGTCCGACGTCGCACGGCGCTTCGCCGGTGTGCCCCAGGCGAAGGTCGTCGGGGTCGACGGCGCCACGCACCTGTGGATCGGCGAGCGCCATGCCAAGGTGGCGCTCGACGGCATCGCCGACGCGGTGCTGCCCGGCGTGGCGCCGCTGCCCACCACCTGGCAGGGTCCGATGGAGCGGTGGACCGACGTGCCGCCGTTCGCCCGGATGGACCACGAGGCCTGAGCCGGCCCCGAGGGGCCGGCTCGGACCGACGCGCTACTTGGCGTACGAGCGGAACCCGCGGCCGGTCTTGCGGCCGAGGTAGCCCGCCGTCACGAGGTGCTCGAGCATCGGCGCCGGGGCGAACCCGGGCTCGCGGAACTCGCGGTACAGGGTCTGCTGGATCGCCAGGGAGACGTCGTTGCCCACCACGTCGAGCAGCTCGAACGGGCCCATCGGCAGGCTGCAGCCCTTCTTCATCGCGACGTCGATCTCGTCGGCCGTCGCGTAGTGCGCCTCGAGCATCTTCACGGCGTCGTTCAGGTACGGGAACAGCAGCGCGTTGACGATGAAGCCGGCACGGTCACCGCAGTGCACCGCGTGCTTGCCGGTCCTGCGGCACACCTCGCTCACGGTGGCGATCACGTCGGGGGCGGTCCCGACGTGGGCGACGATCTCGACCAGGCGCATGATGGCCGCGGGGTTGAAGAAGTGCATGCCGACGACGTCCTCGGGCCGCTGGGTGACCGCGGCCATCTCCACGACCGGCAGGCTGGAGGTCGTGGTGGCGAGCACCGCCCCGGGCTTGCAGATCTCGTCGAGGTTGGCGAACAGCGCGGTCTTCACCCCGATCTCCTCCACGACCGCCTCGACCACGAGGTCGACAGCGGCGAGGTCGTCCAGCGCCGTCGTGCCGCTCACCCGGCCCAGCGCCTCGGCCTGGGCCTCCTCGGTGAGCTTGCCGCGCTGCACCGCCTTGGTCAGCGACCGCTCCAGGGCGCTGCGCACGGCGGCGACCTTCTCGGG
>JALOLH010000126.1 GCA_025456065.1 Candidatus Nanopelagicales bacterium
GGCGTCACCCACGCGATCCTGCACCTGCTGTACGCGCGGTTCTTCACCAAGGTCATCCACGACATGGGCATGCTCGACGCCGTCGAGCCGTTCACCCGGTTGCTCAACCAGGGCATGGTGGTGATGGACGGCTCGGCCATGAGCAAGTCGCGCGGCAACCTGGTGCGCCTCTCCGACGAGCTGGCCGTGCACGGGGTCGACGCGGTGCGCCTGACCATGGTGTTCGCCGGCCCGCCCGAGGACGACATCGACTGGGCCGACGTGTCGCCGGGCGGCTCGAAGCGGTTCCTCGCCCGGGCGTGGCGGCTGGCCGGGGACGTGACGAGCGAGCCGGGGACGGATCCGGCCGGCGGGGACCTGGCGCTGCGTCGCGTCACGCACCGGGCGGTGCACGACGCCGCCCGGGCCATCGAGGACTACCGGTTCAACGTCGCGGTGGCCAAGGCGATGGAGCTGGTGAACGCCGCCCGCAAGGCGATCGACGGCGGCGTCGGCCCGGCCGACCCGGCCGTGCGGGAGGCCGCCGAGGCCGTGGCGATCATGCTCTCGCTCGTCGCGCCGTACACCGCCGAGGAGATGTGGGAGCGGCTCGGGCACGACCCCAGCGTTGCGCTGGCCGGCTGGCCGACCGTGGACGAGGCCCTGCTCGTGCAGGAGTCGGTGACCTGCGTCGTGCAGATCGCCGGCAAGGTGCGCGACCGGCTCGAGGTCGCTCCGGACATCGGCGAGGACGCCCTGCGCGACCTGGCCCTGGCCACCCCGGCGGCCCAGGCCGCCCTCGACGGCCGGGCGCCGCGCGCGGTGATCGTCCGAGCGCCGAAGCTGGTGAACATCGTCCCCGGCTGAGGCTCCGCCCGCCGCCCACGCCCCCCTTCCGCCCCCCCTTCCCTCCCTTCCGCCCCCCCTTCCGTGTTTGCTCCGCCGGTGTGCGTTTGCTGACCAACGCCGCGGAGCAGACGTTCGGCAGCGGAGCAAACACCGGATGACGGCCCCGGAAGCGGGGACGTGGCGGGGCTGGCCGCGTAGCCTGAGCGCCCATGGATGTGGCCCTCGTCTCCGATTCGACCGGCTACCTGAGCCCCGAGCTCACGCCGCCCGGGCTGGTGGTGGTCCCGGTGGCCGTCGTGCTGCGCGGCCGCTCCTACGACGAGGGTGCGCAGATCTCCCCGGGAGAGGTTGCAGACGCACTGCGCCGCAAGGACGAGGTGAGCACCTCGCGACCGGCACCGGCGCGCTTCACCCAGGCCTACCAGGCGCTGGCCGAGGCAGGGCATCCCGCGATCGTGAGCATCCACCTGTCCGGGGACATGTCCGGGACGTTCGACGCGGCCCGCATCGCATCCCGCGACGCGCCGATCCCGGTCACCGTCGTCGACTCCCGCACCGTCGGCACGGCCATGGGCTTCGCGGTGCGCACCGCGGCTGAGGTCGCCGCGGCCGGCGGGTCGGCCGAGGAGGTGGCCGAGGCCGCCCGGCGGCGGGCAGAGGCCTCGCGCACCTGGCTGGTGGTCGACAGCCTCGACCAGCTGCGACGGGGCGGGCGGATCGGCAAGGCCCAGGCGCTGCTGGGCGCGGCGCTGATGGTCAAGCCGGTGCTCGCGCTGCAGGACGGGATGATCGTGCCGCTGGAGAAGCAGCGGACGATGGCACGCGCCGTGGCCCGCATGGCCGAGCTCGCGCACATGCACGCCGGGGATGCGCCGGCCGACGTCATCGTGCAGCACTGCGCTGCACCCGAGCGCGCCGAGGAGCTGGCCGCGACCCTGCGCAGCACCCTGCCGGCGTGCGACGTGCACCTGGTCGAGGTCGGCGCGGTGATCAGCGCCCACGTCGGGCTCGGCACGGTCTCGGTGGCGGTGTGCCCGCGATGAGCCGGCTGCCCTGGCGCAACCTGGTCCTGGCGGGTGCCGCGAGCTACGCGCTCGGGTCGCTGAGCCCCGCGGCCGCTGCCGCGCGCCTGCGCAAGGCCGACCTGCGGGGCACGGGTTCCGGCAACCCCGGCGCGACGAACGCCGCGCGGACGATGGGCGTCCCGGTCGGCGTGGCCGTCGGCGCCCTCGACATCGGCAAGGGGTACCTGCCCGTCTGGTACTTCCGCCGCCACGGGACGGGCTGCGCGGAGGTCGCCGGGCTCGCTGCGGTCCTGGGGCACGTGACCTCCCCGCTGCTCAAGGGCCGGGGCGGCAAGGGCGTGGCGACGTCCCTCGGGTCGATCCTGGCGCTCGAGCCCATCTGGGCGATCCCGGTGCTCACCGGGTTCGGCCTCACGGTCGGAGCCACCCGCCAGATGGGCATCGGCTCGGTGGTCGGATCCCTGACGCTGATGCCGACCTCGATCGTCGTCTGGCGGGGACGGTCCGGTGTCGCCTTCGCCCTCGGGATGTCCGCCATCGTCGTCTACCGGCACCGTCGGAACCTGCGGACGTACGTCGAGCAGGTCCGGCTGCAGCGGACGGTGCACCCAAGGCCCCCCGCGCGCGAGGCGGGCGCGGCCCTGACCGACGAGGTGTCGGTCGAGTCCTTCGTGGCCGAGGAGGTGCTCACCGAGGCCCACGCCGCCCAGGGCCTCGCCGCCGCCGCGGAGGGCCCCGCCGCGGCCGCCGCCGCCCAGGGCCCCGCCACCCAGGGCCCCGGGGTTGCGGCCCCCGCGGGGGAGGCGTCCGCTGGGGACGGTCCGGTCGGGCCCTCGTCCACAGATCCGTCGGCGACGGGGTCCGGGAGCGCCGAAGGCCCCTAGCGTCCGGTCATGCGCCGGACCCAGGACATCGTCCTCGCGCGGCTGCGCCTGCTCGCCGGCCGTTGGCAGGTGCCGGCGGCCCAGGCGCCCGCAGCCCACGTGCCGGCCCCCGTCCCCGACGTGACGCAGGCGCCCACCTCCGGTGCGGCCCGCCCTTCCTCGAGCCCGGCCGGTTGGCGGGGCAGCCCGAGCCCGGAGCACCAGGAGGGCGACGGCCCCGTGGTCGTCGAGCCGGCTGCGGCCACCGTCAGCACCTCTGAGGAGCCCGGCGACCTCGCCGGCGGTGCCGCGTACGAGGACCCGCCGCGACCGGCACGGACCCCGACGGCCGTGGTCGTCCCGCTGCTCGGCATGCTCACGCTCGCGGTGCTGGCCGTCGGCGCCGTGCTGCTGGTCCGCTCCTGGCCCCGGCCCGAGGTCAACGT
>JALOLH010000127.1 GCA_025456065.1 Candidatus Nanopelagicales bacterium
CAGGTCCTCGCCGCGTTCGGCGGCTTCGAGAACATCACGTCGGTCGATGCCTGCATCACCCGGCTGCGGATCTCGGTCAAGGACAAGGGCAAGGTCGACAAGGCCAAGCTCAAGAGCCTGGGCGCCGCCGGCGTCCTCGAGGTCGGCGACAACATGCAGGCGATCTTCGGCACCCGTGCCGAGATCCTCAAGGGCGAGATCCTCGAGCTGCCGGGGGCTCCCCAGCGGTAGTCGACGACCACCGCTGACCACCGAACACGAGGGCGGGTGCTCCGAGGAGGGGCCCCGCCCTCGTGGTGTCCCTGGTCGGGGCGTCGACCGACCCGTGGGCAGCCGACCGGGTGCGCCCGTCCCACGGCATGGGCATGCGTGTCGGCGCACGCGCCTAGACTCGAGCCCATGTCGGCGCGCCGGGTCATGGGGATCGAGACCGAGTACGGCATCAGCCACCCCGGTCACCCGAACGCCAACCCGATCCGGATGTCCGGGCTGGTCGTCAACGCCCACGCGCTGGCAGCCGAGCACGACGGCGGCCTGGCCCGGCGCTGGGACTACGACGAGGAGTCGCCGCTGCGCGACGCCCGTGGGTTCGACATGTCCCGCGCCGACGCGGACGTCTCGCAGCTGACCGACGACACCACGACGGCGAACGTCGTGCTGACCAACGGGGCGCGGTTCTACGTCGACCACGCCCACCCCGAGTACTCCAGCCCGGAGGTCACCAACCCGTGGGACGCGGTGCTGTGGGACCGCGCCGGCATGGTGATCGCGGCAGCGGCGGCGCGGGCGGCCGCGCAGCTGCCCGCCGGCCACGAGATCGCCCTGTACAAGAACAACACCGACGGCAAGGGCGCCTCGTACGGCACGCACGAGAACTACCTCATGGACCGCCGGGTGCCGTTCAGCGCCATCGTCGCGGCGCTCACGCCCTTCCTGGTCACCCGGCAGGTGTTCACCGGCGCCGGGCGGGTGGGGCTGGGCCAGGACGGCCGGCGGGCGGGGTTCCAGCTGTCCAGCCGCGCCGACTTCTTCGAGGTCGAGGTGGGCCTGGAGACCACCCTCAAGCGCCCCATCATCAACACCCGCGACGAGCCGCACGCCGATCCGGCGACCTGGCGCCGGCTGCACGTCATCGTCGGCGACGCGAACATGTCCGAGACCGCCACGCTGCTCAAGCTGGGCACCACCGCGCTGGTGCTGTCGATGATCGAGGCTGGTGGGCCCGAGCTGGGGATCACCCTGGCCAACCCGGTCCAGGCCATGCACCAGGTCTCCCACGACGTGGCCATGCAGCAGCGCTACGAGTGCCTGGGCCGCTCGCCGATGACGGCGTTGGAGGTCCAGCGCGCGTACCTCGCCGCGGCGAGCGCGCACGTGGCGGCTCGGCCCGACCCGGATCCGCAGACCAAGGAGCTGCTGGAGCTGTGGGCGGAGGTGCTCGAGCTGCTCGCCGAGGAGCCCCGCGCCCTGGCCGACCGCCTGGACTGGGTGGCCAAGCTCGAGCTCCTCGAGGGGTACCGGCGCCGGGACGGCCTGGACTGGTCGGCCCACCGACTGGCCGCGGTGGACCTGCAGTACGCGGACACCCGCCCGGAGCGCGGACTGGCCCTGCGCCTCGAGGAGCGCGGCTCGCTGCGCCGCATCACGACCGACGCGGACGTGGCCCGCGCGATCGACCAGGCGCCCGCCGACACGCGCGCGTGGTTCCGGGGCGAGTGCGTCCGGCGGTTCGGCCCCCAGGTGGCCGCGGCCTCGTGGGACTCGGTGATCTTCGACGTGCCCGGCCGCAACGCGCTGATCCGCGTGCCGACCACCGACCCGCTGCGTGGCACCCGCGAGCACGTCGCCGCCCTGCTGGACTCGGTGGGGTCCGTCGGCGAGCTGGTCGCCGCCCTCGGCGGCGCGCCGGGCGGGAGCCGCGGCGCGGGCTGACCACCGTCGTCCCGGGCCTGATCCGGGGCCGGGACCGACCCGCCGCCACGGCGGTTGCAGGTGAGGCTGTCGGCCATCGGCGCTAGGGTCTCAGACGTCGGCACCGCACAGGAGGGCACGTGAGCACCCGCGAGTCCAGCGAGCACCATCGTCCGAAGCCCGAGGAGGAGCCCGAGGCTCCGCCCGCGGCGACGACCAGCGCGCGCAAGGAGGAGCTCGACGCCGAGGTCGACGCGCTCCTCGACGAGATCGACGACGTCCTCGAGGAGAACGCCGAGGAGTTCGTGCGCGGCTTCGTGCAGAAGGGCGGCGAGTAGGTGGGCGTCGTCCCCGGAGCCACCGGGTGGGTTCGTGGCGCAGCCGCGCCGGGCCGGGGCCCGACCGCCGACACCGGCATGCTCGGCCTCGGCCTGGTCGGCGAGAGCTCGTTCGCCGAGGTGCTCGCCCTGCACCGGCCCGACCTGCTCGCGCAGGCCCTCCCCGCCGGCGCCGGCGGCGCGAGCGGCCCCGTCGAGGCACCGCACGGCACGACCATCGTCGCGGTCACCTGCGCCGGCGGCGTGGTGATGGCCGGCGACCGGCGGGCGACGATGGGCAACATCATCGCCCAGCGCTCCATCGAGAAGGTCTTCCCGGCCGACGAGCATGCGTGCGTGGGGATCGCCGGCTCCGCCGGCATCGCCATCGAGCTGGTCCGGCTGTTCCAGGTGGAGCTCGAGCACTACGAGAAGATCGAGGGCTCCTCGCTCTCGCTGGACGGCAAGGCCAACCGGCTGGCCTCCCTGCTGCGCTCGAACCTCGGCCTGGCCCTGCAGGGCCTCGCGGCGGTGCCCCTGCTGGCCGGCTACGACCTGCAGCACGAGCGGGGCCGCATCTTCTCCTACGACGTCACCGGCGGCCGCTACGAGGAGCACGAGTACTACTCGGTCGGGTCGGGCTCCCTGTTCGCCAAGGGCGCCCTGAAGAAGCTCTACACGCCCGACCTGCCCGAGGCCCAGGCCATCGAGGTCTGCGTGGAGGCGCTCTACGACGCGGCCGACGACGACTCGGCCACCGGCGGGCCGGACCTCGCGCGGCGCATCTTCCCGATCGTCGCCGTGGTCGACGACGCCGGCTTCCGGCGCTTCGACGGCGACCCGCTCGAGGCGCTCTGCCGGGGGGTCGTGGAACGGCGGATGCTGCGGCCGGACGGCCCGGTCGCACGCCTCGCCGGCGCCTCGCCGGCGACGGGACGGGGGAGCCGCAGCCATGAGCATGCCCTTCTACGTCTCGCCCGAGCAGCTGATCAAGGACAAGGCCGACTACGCGCGCAAGGGCATCGCCCGGGGCCGCAGCGTCGTCGTGCTGCAGGTGGCCGAGGGCATCCTGTTCGTGGCCGAGAACCCCTCCCGCGCCCTGCACAAGATCAGCGAGATCTACGACCGGGTGGGCTTCGCCGCCGTCGGCAAGTACAACGAGTTCGAGAACCTGCGGGTGGCCGGCGTCCGG
>JALOLH010000020.1 GCA_025456065.1 Candidatus Nanopelagicales bacterium
GGCAGTCCCGGCACCGCCCTGTGCGGGCCCGTCGGGGGCGTCGCCAGTCGGTCCGCCCGAGGCGTCACCGGGCGCCACGGCGCTCCCGGGCTCGACGGGCGTCTCGACGTCGGGGGCAGCGGGTGCCTCGGCCGGCGGGTCGGCAGGCGGGTCGGCAGGCGGGTCGGCGGGCGGATCGGCCGGCGTGCTGACCGGGGGCTCCACCGGCGGGTCGACCGGCGTCTCAGCCGGCGGCTCGACCGGCGGATCGGCCGGCGGGTCAGCCGGCGACTCAGCCGGCGGGTCGACCGGCGTCTCAGCCGGCGGGTCGACCGGCGTCTCAGCCGGCGGCTCGACCGGCGGCTCGACCGGCGTCTCAGCCGGCGGCTCGACCGGAGGGTCAGCCGGCGGGTCCACCGGCGACTCAGCCGGCGGGTCGACCGGGGGGGCAACCGGCACATCAGCCGGCGGCTCGACCGGCGGGTCGACGGGGAGGGCTGTGGGAGGGGCCGGGCCACCCGGGTCGTCCGTGGCGTCCGGCACCTGGCTCGTGGGCGCGGGGCTGGTCGGCGCCCCAGTGGGATCGGCGGAACCGGTCGGTGACCCCGAGGGGTCGCCGGACGCGCTCGGGGGCCCGCTGGGCGCCGCGCAGGGATCGGGGGTCGCGCTGGGATCGGGGGTCGCGCTGGGATCGGGGGTCGCGCTGGGCTCCGGCGTCGCTTCGTGGTCCAGCGACGGATCCGCGTCGGCGGCGCCGGTGGTCGTGGCGCCCGAGGCGCCATCGGGCCAGGGCGACGACGGACAGGGCGAACCGGTGCCACTGGGCGTGACCGGCCCAGGCTTGCCGTTCGATCCGAGTTGGCCCCCGGGCGTCGGCTCCGGTCGGTCCGCTCGCGGCCGCTCGGGTGCCCGCGGCTGGGGTCGGTCGCCCCGGGAGCGACGGGCCGGGGTGGCGGCCGCAGCGACGATCGCGGGGTCGCCGCGCTGGGCCGTGGCCGCCCGGGACGGCGACGGGACGGGGCGGGCCGGGGCGGCCAGCGTCGGCGGGGACTCGGCAGGGGCCAGGGTGGCCACTGGGGCCAGCGGCTCCACCGGGTCCTCGAGCAGGCGGTCGACATCGGCAGCGGAGAGCACCTCGACGGGCTCGTCGGTGACCACCTCACGCACGTCGTCGACGGCGGTGAGCCCCACGGCAGCGGCGGCGACGGCGACCGCGGACCACGCCGCCACCGGTGCCCAGACCCGCATCATGGTCCCAGTGTGCCCCGTCGCACCCCTATTGCCCGGTTAAGGACGCGCAATTCGGGTCGAGGCGTTGCCGGCGACGCGCGTGCTGGAGGTCTACCGTGGAGCCATGTCGCGACTGCTGGTGGTGGAGGACGACCCGGGCATCCGCTCGGCACTGATCCACGCGCTGTCGGACCACGGGCACGCCGTGGAGTCCGCGCCGAACGCGATGCAGGGCCTGCAGCAGGCGATCTCGAACGACCCCGAGCTCGTGGTCCTCGACCTCGGATTGCCCGATCTGGACGGCGTCGAGCTGCTGCGCATGCTGCGGGCGGTCAGCGACACGCCGGTCATCGTCGCCACCGCCCGCGATGAGGAGGAGGTGGTCGTCCGGGCGCTGGACGCCGGCGCGGACGACTACGTCATCAAGCCGTTCTCCGCGCTCACCCTGGATGCCCGCATCCGCGCCGTGCTGCGGCGCTCGGGTGCCAACGGACCTGTGACGGATCTCACAGTGGGCGAGCTGCACCTCGACGTCCGCGGACGGACCGCCGAGCTCGGCGGCGAGCCGCTCGAGCTGTCCCCCCGGGAGTTCGACCTGCTCGCCTACCTGATGGCCCGTCCCGGTGAGGTGATCACCAAGCGGGAGCTGCTGGCCGAGGTGTGGCGCGTGTCGTACGGCGGCGGGGAGAAGACGGTGGACGTGCACCTGTCGTGGCTGCGGCGCAAGCTCGGCGAGAGCGCGCAGGAGCCGCGGTACCTGCACACCGTGCGCGGTGTGGGGGTCAAGCTGATGGAACCCTGAGGATCCGCGGGGTGCGCCGTCGGATCCTCCTGACGCTGCTCGCGTCCACCTCGATCGTGCTGATCGCCTTCCTGGTCCCCCTGATGATCATCGTCGAGAACCTCGCCGTGGACCGGGCGCAGCGCCAGGTCGTGCTCGAGATCCAACCGCTCGTCTCGCGCGTCCCGGTCGTGGCCGACGACGACCTCACCCGGCTGGTCGACCGGTTCACCGCGGAGTCGGGCCGGTCGGTCACGCTGGTCCTGGCCGACGGCAGGGTCGTCGGCGCACCCCGCCCGCTGGATCCCGCCGTGCAGCTCGCCCGAGCGAAGGGCGCGTTCTTCGCCGAGGCGCCGGGCGGCCGGGACCTGCTCATCCCGGTCTACACCGCCGACGGGGAGGCGGTGCTGCGCGTCTTCGTGCCCGTCGAGGAGCTGACCGCGGCGGTCCCGCGTGCCCGGCTCACGCTGGTCCTGCTCGGCCTGGCGCTGCTCGCGATCTCCGTCGGCCTGGGCCTGCTGCTCGCGCGCGCGTTCCTCCGGCCGATCGCCGGACTGAGCGCGACGGCTGAGCGCCTCGCCGCCGGTGAGCTCGCCGCGCGGGTCCCGCCCAGTGGCATCCGCGAGATCGACACCGCCGGGGGCGCGCTCAACCGGCTGGCGGGGCGGGTGCGCGAGCTGCTCAGCCTGGAGCGTGAGGAGGTCGCCGACCTCGCCCACCGGCTGCGCACCCCGGTCGCGGCGCTGCGACTCGACGCCGAGACGCTCCCGGCAGCGGAGTCCAGCGACCGGCTGCGCGCCGACGTCGACCGGCTCGAGGGGATGGTCGACGAGGTGATCCGCGAGGCGCGCCGCCCCCTGCGCGCCGACCTGCCGGCCAGCGCGGACCTGTGCGCGGTGGTGCGGGACCGGACGTCGTTCTGGGCAGTGCTCGCCGAGGACCAGGGCCGCCCGATGGCGGTCACCGTCCCAGCCGCCCCGGTGCACGTGTCCGTCGAGGAGCGCGACCTCGCCGACGCCCTCGACGCCCTCATCGGCAACGTGTTCTCGCACACGCCGGAGGGGTGCGCCTTCCACGTGATGGTCGGCCGCACCGCTGGCGGCGCAGGGTGGGTCGAGGTGACCGACGCGGGCGCCGGCCTGCCCGGCCCCGACGTCCTGGCCCGAGGATCCTCGGAGGCGGGCTCCACCGGGCTGGGCCTGGACATCGCACGACGCACCGCGGAGCGGGCCGGGGGGTCCATCGAGCTCGGCAGCGCCCCCTCGGGCGGCGCGCTGGTGCGGCTGCTGCTGCCGGCAGCGCCCGCGGGCGGCTGACGACCCGCTCCCGTGGGCCGCGCCCGGTCGGACCGGTGGCTCGGGCGGGTGGGCCGCGGCGGGAGCCTCACCCCGGGTCGATCGCCCCGCGAGGATCAGCCCGCGTCGGTCGGGACCGCGGGGATCAGCCCAGGAAGGGGTCGATCGCGACTGCGAGGAACAGCAGCGACAGGTACGAGATCGAGCCGTGGAACAGGCGCATGGCGCGAGGATCCCTCCCGGCGCCCACCCGGACACGCAGCGCGATCGCCTCGGCCAGGAAGATCGCGCCCAGGACGGCCGCAGCGCCCGTGTACCACCACGTCATCCCCGCCACCGGGGTGAGCAGCAGCGAGGTCGCGACCATCGCGATCGAGTACCAGACGATCTGGGTGGCAACGGCGTGGGCGTCGGCCACCGCCGGCAGCATCGGCACCCGCGCGGCCTGGTAGTCCGCCCGGAACCGCAGCGCCAGCGGCCAGTAGTGCGGCGGGGTCCAGAAGAACACGATGCCGAACAGCACCACCGGCGCCCACGCCAGCGACCCCGTCACCGCCGACCAGCCGATGAGCACCGGGAAGCAGCCGGCGGCCCCGCCCCAGACGATGTTCTGGGCGGTGCGCCGCTTCAACAGCATGGTGTAGATGAAGACGTAGAACCCGATCGCCGCCGCCGCCAACGCCGCCGACAGCACGTTCACCGTCACGGCCAGCAGGACCACGGAGGCGACGCTCAGGAGCACGCCGAAGCGCAGGGCGGCGCGGGCCGAGATGCGACCGGTGACCAGCGGGCGCTGCTGCGTGCGGACCATGACGGCATCGATGTCACGGTCGTACACCTGGTTGATGACGTTGGCGCCCGCCGCCGCCATGGTGCCGCCGAGCAGCGTCAGCAGCATGGTGGCGACGGGCGGGAAGCCGTCCGCGGCCAGGAACATCACGGGGACGGTGGTCACCAGCAGCAGCTCGATGACCCGCGGCTTGGTCAGCGCGACGTAGGCCCGCCATCGCGGCAGGGGCTCGGTGGAGGACGCAGCATCGACACGGCGGGACTCCACTGCAGTCACGCCCGCCATCGTACCGGCGCCACCGACGCTCCCCGACCTCGCCCACGGCAGGCACTAGCCTGTGCGGTCGGACCGCGAGCATGGAGGATGGATGACGGACTGGACCGAGCTGGACGACCGCGCCGTGGCGGCGGCCCGCGCCCTGGCTGCCGACGCCGTGCAGCGCGCCGGCAACGGCCATCCCGGCACGGCGATGGCCCTCGCGCCGGCCGCCTACCTGCTCTTCCAGCGCTTCCTGCGCCACGACCCGGCCGACCCCACCTGGATCGGCCGCGACCGCTTCATCCTGTCCTGCGGGCACTCCAGCCTGACGCTGTACACCCAGCTGTTCCTGTCCGGCTACCCGATCAGCCTCGAGGACCTCCAGGCGTTCCGGACCCTCAACTCGCTGACCCCCGGCCACCCGGAGCACAACCCGGCCCGTGGCATCGAGATGACGACCGGTCCGCTCGGGCAGGGCATCGCCTCGGCCGTCGGCATCGCGATGGCCCAGCGCTTCACCCGCGGACTGCTCGATCCCGAGGCGCCTCCCGGCACGAGCCCGTTCGACGCCACCGTCTGGGTGATCGCCTCCGACGGCGACCTCGAGGAGGGCATCTCCGCCGAGGCGGCCAGCCTCGCCGGCCTGCAGGAGCTGGCGAACCTCGTCGTGATCTGGGACGACAACCGGATCTCGATCGAGGGCGACACCGCCGTGGCGTTCACCGAGGACGTGGCTGGGCGCTTCCGGGCGCACGGGTGGCGGACCCTGTTCGTGGACCTCGCCGCCGACGGCTCGGTCGACGTGTCCGCCCTGGGCGTCGCGCTGACCGAGGCCCGGGCCGAGGCGGCCCGGCCGACGCTGGTCCAGCTGCGCTCGGTCATCGCCTGGCCGGCGCCGAAGGCCCGCAACACCGGCAAGTCGCACGGTGCGGCGCTCGGCGCCGACGAGGTCGCGGCCACCAAGGTGGCCCTCGGCCTGGACCCCGAGGCGTCGTTCGCCGTGCCCGACGACGTGCTGGCGCACACCCGGAGGGTCGGCGAGCGCGGGGCGGCCGCCCGTGCCGCCTGGCAGGTGGCCTACGAGCGCTGGCGCGCGGGCAACCCCGAGCGGGCAGCCCTGCTCGACCGGCTGGTCGAAGGGAGCCTGCCCGAGGGCTGGCGGGACGTCCTGCCCACGTGGGAGCCGGGGTCCGCAGTGGCCACCCGCAAGGCCTCGGACAAGGTGATCAACGCCCTGGCCGGGGTGCTGCCCGAGCTGTGGGGCGGCTCGGCCGACCTCGGCGAGTCGAACGGCACCACGATCGCCGGTGGTGGCGACTTCCTGCCGGCCGACTCGCCGGTGCCGGGTGCGACCCCCTACGGCCGTGTCCTGCACTTCGGCGTCCGGGAGCACGCGATGGGCGCGATCCTCAACGGGATCGCGCTGCACGGCCTGACCCGCGCGTTCGGGGGCACGTTCCTGGTCTTCAGCGACTACATGCGCGCCCCGGTCCGCCTCGCCGCCCTCATGACGCTGCCCACGACCTTCGTCTGGACCCACGACTCGGTCGGCGTGGGCGAGGACGGGCCCACCCACCAGCCGGTCGAGCACCTGTGGTCGCTGCGCGCGATCCCCGGGCTCGCCGTGGTGCGCCCGGCTGACGCTGCCGAGACCGCGCAGGTGTGGGCGCAGGTCCTCGAGGCACGCCGGCCCACCGGGCTGATCCTGACCCGCCAGGACGTCCCCGTGCTCGACCGAACCGCCGGGCGACCGGCCCACGAGGCGCGGCGCGGGGCCTACGTCGTCGCCGAGGCGAGCGCGCCGCCGCAGGTGCTGCTGCTCGCCACCGGCTCCGAGGTGCAGCTCGCCCTCGGCGCCCGCACCCTGCTCGAGGCCGAGGGGGTGCCGACCCGGGTGGTCTCCATGCCGTGCCTGGAGTGGTTCGCCGAGCAGCCCGCGGAGTACCGCGAGGCCGTCCTCCCGCCCCACGTGCGTGCTCGGGTGAGCGTCGAGGCAGGCTCGGCGCAGGGCTGGTGGCAGTACGTGGGCAGCGACGGCGCGTGCGTGGCGATCGACCACTTCGGCGCCTCCGCCGACGGGGCCGTCCTGTTCGAGCAGCTCGGCTTCACCGCGGAGCGGGTGGCGCAGGAGGCGCGGGACGTGCTGGCCCGGCTCGCCTGAGGCGCCCGGCTCCGCAGGGCAGCGTCAGGCGCGGTCGGCCCGCAGCCGCTCGAGCGCCTCGGCCAGGATCGCGTCCCCGTCCGCGTCGGAGCGGCGCTCCTTCACGTAGGCCAGGTGCGTCTTGTACGGCTCCACCTTGGCCGGCGTCGGCGGGTTCTCCGGATCGGGCCCGGCGGGGTAGCCGCAGGTCGGGCAGTCCCAGAGCTCCGGGATCGCCGCGTCGTCGGCGAAGCTGGGGGTGGTCTCGTGCCCGCGCGCGCAGTAGAAGCTGACCCGGATCCGCGGCGCAGCCTCACCCCGCTCGGCCTCGCCCATGGGACCTGCGCCGACCCTGCTGCCGCGGATCGCGTTGCCACCTGCCACCTGTGCCTCCGAGACGTGACGTTGGGATCGCCGGACGGCGAGCCGGACGGGCGAGCTAGACGGCCAGGCCGAGGGCCACGATGGTGGCGGCCCAGACGACCAGCAGGCCGATGGTGATGCGATCGAGGTTGCGCTCGGCGACCGAGCTGCCGCCCAGCGAGGAGCTCACTCCCCCGCCGAAGAGGTCGGACAGCCCACCACCCTTGCCCTTGTGGAGCAGGACGAGCACGATCACGAGGACGTTCAGGACGAGGAGGAACACCTGGAGGGCGACGATCACGGACCTGCTCCTTCGCGACGGGCTCGCCCAAGGATACGTGGTCCCTGCCCCGGCACCCCCCGGCGCGCCACCCGCCCCTCGTGCGGTCCGCGATCCCGACGCCCGCGCGGCGCGCCGTGCGACCCGCCGGGATCGGGCATGGCCACGCGACCGCGCGCGTGGCCGATGGACGCTGCAGGCCCCGGCCCTTGGTGGGCCGGGGCCTGCACCACGAGCGGCTACGCCAGCCGGAACTTGCAGATCGCGACGAACTCGTCGGCGTCCAGGGAGGCCCCGCCGATGAGCGCGCCGTCGACGTCCGCACCGGCCATGATCTCCGCGGCGTTCGCCGCCTTGACCGAGCCGCCGTACTGGATGCGCACGGCGTCGGCGACCTCCGCGCCGTACAGCTCGCCGAGCCGCCGGCGGATGGCGGCGCACATGTCCTGGGCGTCCTGCGCGGTCGCGGTCAGGCCGGTGCCGATGGCCCAGACCGGCTCGTAGGCGATGACGATCGTCGCGGCCTGGTCGGCCGGGACGTCGGCGAGGCCGCCGTCGAGCTGGCCCAGCGTGACCTGCTCGTGGATGCCGGACTCGCGCTGCTCCTTGACCTCGCCGATGCACAGGATCGGGACGATCCCGTGCTTGAACGCCGCCTTGACCTTGGCGTTGACCAGGGCGTCGTCCTCGGCGTGGTACTGCCGGCGCTCGCTGTGCCCGACGACGGCGTAGCTGCAACCGAGCTTGGCCAGCATCGGCCCGGAGACCTCGCCGGTGTAGGCGCCCTTGTCGTGCTGGGAGATGTCCTGGCTGCCGTAGACCAGCTTCAGGCTGTCCCCGTCGACGATGGTCTGCACCGAGCGGATGTCGGTGAACGGCACCATCACCCCGACCTCGACGGCGTCGAAGTCCTCGTCGGACAGTGCGAAGGACACCTTCTGCACGTGCGCGATCGCCTCGAGGTGGTCGAGGTTCATCTTCCAGTTGCCCGCCATGAACGGCTTGCGTGCCATGTGTCAGCCCTCCAGCACTGCGAGTCCGGGCAGCGTCTTGCCCTCGAGCAGCTCGAGGGAGGCGCCACCGCCTGTGGAGATGTGCGAGAACCCGTCCTCGAGCCCCAGCTTGCGGACGGCTGCGGCGGAGTCCCCGCCACCGATCACCGAGAACGCACCGGACGCGGCGATCGCCTGCGCGACCTCCAGCGTGCCGGCTGCGAACGCGTCGAACTCGAACACGCCCATGGGCCCGTTCCAGACCACCGTGCGCGCATCGGCGACCTTGCTGGCGAACAGGGCGATGGTCTCGGGCCCGATGTCCAGGCCCATCCACCCGTCGGGGATCCCCGAGCTGGCCACGACCTTGTTCTCCGGGGCCGGGTCGTCCTTGCTGGGGAAGGCCACCGAGACCCGCGTGTCGACCGGGATGAGCAGCTCGATGCCCTTCTCCTGGGCCTTGGCCAGGTAGCCCTTGACCGCGTCGATCTGGTCGGCCTCGAGCAGCGAGTCCCCGACGGCGTGGCCCCGCGCGGCGAGGAACGTGTAGGCCATGCCCCCGCCGATGAGCAGGCGGTCCACGTTGTCGATCAGGTTGTCGATGACGCCCAGCTTGTCCGACACCTTGGAGCCGCCGAGGATCACGACGTACGGCCGGTCGGGGTTGGCCAGCACCTTCGAGAACGAGCTCACCTCCTTCTCGACGAGCAGGCCGGCCGCGTTCGGCAGCAGCTCGGCGACGTCGGTGACCGAGGCCTGCTTGCGGTGGACCACCCCGAAGCCGTCGGAGACGTACACGTCGGCCATCGCGGCGAGCTCGGCGGCCAGCTCCTTGCGCTGCGCCTCGTCCTTGCTGGTCTCACGGCCGTCGAAGCGGATGTTCTCGAGCAGCGCGACCTCCCCCGGCTGCAGCGCCGCCACGGTGGCCCTCGCCGACTCGCCGGTGACGTCGCCGGCCAGCTTCACCTCCGTGCCGAGCAGCTCGCCGAGCCGGGCGGCCACCGGCGCCAGCGAGCCGGACGCCTCGAAGCCGACCCCCTTCGGCCGGCCCAGGTGCGCCACCACCACCACCTTCGCGCCCGCCTCGGTCAGGGCCTTGATGGTCGGCAGGCTCGCCACGATGCGGCCGTCGTCGGTGATGACCCCCGAGCCGTCCTTGGCCAGCGGGACGTTGAAGTCGGCGCGCAGCAGGACCGTCTTGCCTGCGACGTCGAGATCACTGATCTTCTTCACGCGGAACTCCCTTGCCAGTGGATGACCAGTTGCGGGCACGAGCCTATTGAGGCAGCCCATGGGTCGCCCGCTGGCCCGCCCGCCGCGACCCCCCGCCCGTCCGGATCAGCGACCCGGCTGCACGGCGTCCAGCGTGCCTCCCCCGCACGGGCGCCCGCGGTCACTCCGGCGGGAGCGCCTCCTCGGTGTTCGGGATGGCGAGCTCAGCCGCCCGCTTGTCCGCCAGCGCCAGCAGGCGGCGGATCCGCCCGGCGATCGCGTCCTTGGTCATCGGCGGGTCGGCCAGGCCGCCGAGCTCCTCGAGGCTGGCCTGCTTGTGCTCCAGGCGCAGCCGGCCGGCGGCGGCCAGGTGGTCGGGCACGGTGTCGCCGAGGATCTCCAGCGCCCGCTCGACCCGGGCCCCGGCCGCGACGGCGGCCCGGGCGGAGCGGCGCAGGTTGGCGTCGTCGAAGTTGGCCAGGCGGTTGGCGGTGGCCCGCACCTCGCGGCGCATGCGCCGCTCCTCCCAGGCCAGCACCGACTCGTGCGCCCCCAGCCGCGTGAGCATCGCGCTGATGGCGTCCCCGTCGCGGATGACGACGCGATCGATCCCGCGGACCTCGCGGGCCTTGCTCGAGATGCCCAGCCGACGAGCGGCGCCGACCAGCGCCAGGGCCGCCTCGGGCCCGGGACAGGAGATCTCCAGGGCCGCGGAGCGGCCGGGCTCGGTGAGCGAGCCGTGGGCGAGGAAGGCACCCCGCCAGGCCGACTCGGCATCGCAGACGGCCCCGTTCACGACCACCGCGGGCAGGCCGCGCACCGGCCGGCCGGCCGGGTCCAGCAGGCCGGCCTGCTTGGCCAGGCGCTGGCCCTCCCGGTCGATGGTGAGCACGTAGCGGTTGCCCCGGCGGATGCCCGAGGGCTGGACGACGGTGATGGTGCTCGCGTGGCCGAAGACGTCGGCGATGGTGGTGCGCGCCCGGCGGGCGGCGGCGGCGGTGTCCAGCTCGGCCTCCACGACGACCCGGCCGGCCACCAGGTGCAGCCCGCCGCTGAAGCGCAGCAGCGCGGAGACCTCGGCCTTGCGGCAGCAGGTCCGGGTGATCGGCAGTCGGCTGAGCTCGTCCTTGACCCCTGCCGTCATCGCCATGCCGGAATACTGCCATGGCCGATCAGCTCCCCGAAGGCCCTCCCCAGCAGCAGCGGATCGTGATGACCGGGCTCCGCGCGGGGGTCGGCGACCGGCCGCAGCACCAGCTCGGCACCGACCAGCGCGCACGCCTCCTCGAGGGCGGCCTCGTCCGGCACGTGCGAGGGATCGGCCAGGACGACGTCGAAGCGGACCTCCGGGAAGGCGGCCGCCATGACGTGCAGATGGTTCTGGGGGCTGAACCCGGCGGTCTCGCCCGGCTGCGCGACCAGGTTGAGCGCCAGGATGCGCAGCGCCTCGGCCCGCTGCACCGCCGAGCGGATGCCGGGGACCAGCAGGCTCGCCATCACCGACGTGTACCACGAGCCCGGTCCCATCACGATCGCACGGGCGTGCTCGATCGCCTCGACGGCCTGCGGCGAGGCCGCGGGGTCGGGCGGGTCGAGGGCGATGCCGAGCACGGTGCCGGGCGTGACGGCCACGGCCGACTGGCCCCGCACCGTGCTCACGCCCGGCTGCCCCGGGACGTCGCGCACCTCCGCGACGATGTCCAGGCCGTCGGTGCTGGCCGGCAGGACGCGGCCGTGGGCCCCGAGCAGGGCCCCCACCCAGTCCAGGCCGGCCACCAGGTCGCCGGTCTGCTCCCACAGCGCGGTGATGAGCAGGTTGCCGACGGCGTGCCCGGCCAGCTCCCCGGACCGGAACCGGTGCTGCACCACCGAGCTCCAGGTGCGGCCCCAGACGTCGTCGCCGCACAGGGCCGCCAGCGCCATGCGCAGGTCACCCGGTGGCGGGACACCGATCTCGCGCCGCAGCCGCCCGCTCGAGCCGCCGTCGTCGGCCATCCCCACCACGGCCGTGAGCTGGTCGGTCACGGCACGCAGCGCGCGCAGCGAGACGGCCAGGCCATGGCCGCCGCCGAGGGCGACGACCGGCACGCCCGCGGCCCCCGGTCGACGGGCGGCGGTCACCAGCCCGGCGCTCATTCGCGGCCCAGGTCCCGGTGCACGACCGTCACCTCGAGACCGGCGTGCACGAGCCGTGCGGCGAGGTTCTCGGCCATGGCCACCGAGCGGTGCTTGCCGCCCGTGCAGCCCACCGCGATGGTGGTGAACCGCTTGCCCTCGCGCAGGTAGCCCTCCGTGGCGAGGTCGACCACCCGGGAGAAGAGGTCGAGGAACTCGGCCGCCCCCTCCTGGCTCACCACGTAGTCGTTCACGGGCGCATCGACCCCGCGGAGCTCGCGCAGGGTGGGGATCCAGTAGGGGTTCGGCAGGAAGCGCAGGTCGGCGACGAAGTCGGCGTCCATCGGCAGCCCGTACTTGAACCCGAAGGACAGCACCGTGGCGCGCAGCCGGACGGGCTCGCCGGCGTCGAACGCCGCGTCGACGGCCCGCCGCAGGTCGTGGATCGAGCGGTTCGAGCTGTCGATCACGAGGTCCGCGGTGGCGCGCAGGTTGCCGAGGAGCTCGCGCTCGCGGTGGATGGCGTCGAGCAGCCGACCGCGGCCCTGCAGGGGGTGCGGCCGGCGGTTGGACTCGAAGCGCCGGACCAGCGCCTCGTCGTTGGCCTCCAGGAACAGGATCTTCAGGTCCGCCCCGGCGGCGATCGCCTCGTTGATGGCCGACTCCAGCTGGTCGAACAGCCGCCCGCCACGGACGTCGGCGACCACCGCCACGCGGTCGGTGTCGGCCCGCTCGACCAGCAGCTCCAGGGTGGAGGCGAGCATCTTCGGCGGCAGGTTGTCGATGACGAACCAGCCGAGGTCCTCGAGCGCGCGCGCCGCGCTGGAGCGACCGGCTCCGGACATCCCCGAGACCAGCAGCACCTCGAGGTCGCCGATGCCGCGTGCGCCGGTCTCCGCCCCGTCCCGGGTCGTCGTCGTCACGGCCGCGGCTCCTCGACGGGGGCCCCGGTCGGCAGCTCGGCAGGCGTGTCGGTCGCGCGGCGTGGCTCGGCCATGTCGCCATCGTCGCCCATCACCTCGCCCGTCGTCAGGTTGACCACGGGCGCCACCGGTGCCGCCGCCTGGTCGAGCAGCGCGGCCAGCACCCGCTCGGCCAGTGCGGGGCCGAAACCGGGGACGGTGGCGAGCTCCTCGACGCTGGCGCGGCGGATCCGCTTGACCGAGCCGAACCGCGCGAGCAGGGCCCGGCGACGGGCGGGGCCGAGCCCGGGGACGTCGTCGAGGGCGCTGGCCGTCATGCGGGTCGTCCGCTTCTGCCGCTGGTAGCGCAGCGCCGTGCGATGGGCCTCGTCACGGACCCGCTGCAGCAGGTAGAGGCCCTGGCTCGTGCGCGGCAGGATCACCGGCTCCTCCTCGCCCGGCAGCCAGACCTCCTCCAGTCGCTTGGCCAGGCCGACCACGGCGATGTCCGGCAGCCCGAGGTCGGCCAGCTGCTGGGCGGCGGCGTCGACCTGCGGTGCGCCCCCGTCGACGACGACGAGGCTCGGGCGGTACGCGAACCGGCTGCTGGCGAGGTCGGGCCCCGCGCTGCCGACCGCCGCGGCCACGCGCCCCGGGTCCCCGTCGGAGAGCGCTGGGACCGGGTCCTCGGGGGGTTCGGGCGCCGCGCCCGCGGGATGCCCGACCAGCCGCCGGAACCGCCGTCCGACCACCTCGGCGATCGCCGCGACGTCGTTCTGGCCCGCGACGCCCTTGACGGCGAACCTGCGGTACTCGCCCGGGCGCGGCATGCCGTCCTCGAAGACCACCATGGAGGCGACCACGTCGTCGGCGCCGAGGTTCGACACGTCGAAGCACTCGATGCGCAGCGGGGCGGTGGGCAGGTCGAGGTACTCGGTGAGCTCGTTGAGGGCCTGGCTGCGGGCGGTCAGGTCGCCGGAGCGTCGCAGCTTGTGGGTCGCCAGGGACTGCTCGGCATTGCGGGTGACGGTCTCCAGCAGCGCCCGCTTGTCCCCGCGCTGGGGCACCGCGACCCGCACGCGGGTGCCCCGGCGCTGGGCCAGCCAGTCGGTCAGGACCCCGAGCTCGGACTCCGGCGGCAGGACGGGCAGGAGCACGCTGCGCGGGACGTCGGCGTCGGCCTCGCCGTAGAGCTGCTCGAGCAGGGCTCCCACCAGCCGTGGCTCGTCGGCGTCGTCCACGCGCTCGACGATGTACCCGCGCTCCCCACGCACCCGGCCGTCCCGCACGTGGAAGACCCGGAAGCTCGCCTCCAGCTCGTCGGTTGCCATCCCGACCACGTCGGCGTCGGTGCCGTCGGGCAGGACGACCGCGTTGCGCTCGAGCGCGCGCTGCAGGGCGAACAGGTCGTCGCGCAGGCGGGCGGCCCGCTCGTAGTCGAGCTCGGCCGCGGCCGCCGCCATCTGCTCGCGGCGCTCCCGCACGAACCCCGCGGCGTTGCCGGCGACGAACTCGCAGAAGTCCTCGACGATGGCCCGGTGCTCGTCAGCGGTCACGTCGCCCACGCACGGGGCGGCGCACTTGTCGATGTAGCCGAGCAGGCAGGGGCGCCCGGAGGCCTGGGCCCGGCGGAACACCCCGCGGCTGCAGGTGCGCATGGGGAAGACCCGCAGCAGCTGGTCGACGGTCTCGCGGATCGCCCAGGCGTGCGCGTACGGCCCGAAGTAGCGCACCCCCGGCCGCTTCTCGCCGCGCATGACCAGGGCCCGGGGGAACTCCTCGCCCACGGTGACGGCGAGGTACGGGTAGGACTTGTCGTCGCGGTAGCGCACGTTGAAGCGGGGGTCGAACTCCTTGATCCAGGCGTACTCCAGCTGGAGCGCCTCGACCTCGGTCGCCACCACGACCCAGTCCAGCGAGCGGGCGGAGGCCACCATGGCCCGGGTGCGCTGGTGCAGCCCGGCCGGGTCCTGGAAGTAGGACGTGAGCCGGGAGCGGAGGTTCTTGGCCTTGCCGACGTAGATGACCCGGCCGTCGCCGTCGCGGAACCGGTAGACCCCGGGATCGGTCGGGATCTGGCCCGGCGCCGGGCGCAGGGTCGTGGGCTCAGGCAAGGAAGATGTCGTCCCCCTCCACGACGATCGCCACCGGCTGCAGGCCCGTGGGGGCCGGCCCCTCGAGCCGCTCCCCGGTGCTGGCATCGAAGGTGCTGCCGTGGCAGGTGCACAGGATCGTGTTCTCGGTCACCTCGGCGACCGGGCAGCCGGCGTGCGGGCAGCGCGCGTCGAAGGCCTTGAACTCACCGTCGGCCGGCTGGGTCACGACGACGGGCCCCGCCTGCGTGGAGGTCACCTTGCCGCCCCCGGTCGGGAACTCGTCGGTGGTCGCGATGGGATCGCCCGTGGGCTCGCCGCCACCGTCGTCGGGCGTCGGAGACTCCGCCGGCGTCGTGGTCGGCTCACCGGCCGGGGTGGTCGTGGCCGCGGTCGGCTCGTCGCCACCCGCGCACCCCGCGAGGGCGATCGCGGCGACGGTCGCTGCCGAGCCGCTGAGCACCGCCCGTCGGCTCACCGGGCCCGTGGCTCCCGGCGCACGGCCCGGGTCGCCCGTGGCCGCGCCGGGCTGCTCGGCCCCGCGCTCGGCGCACCCGCAGCCCCCGCACCCGCACCCCTGCTCGCCCATGGCTCCTCCTGCCCTCCCCGGCCCCGCCGGACCGCCGTGTGGTGCCCATCGTGCCAGCGCCGCCCCACCGGGCCGCGCAGCCACCCCGGCCTGCCCGGTCAGGCGCTCGTCCGCCGCCGACCCAGCGCGTCGCGCAGGAACCGGCCCGTGTGGCTCTGCGGGTGCTCGGCGACCTGCTCCGGCGTGCCCTCCACGACGATCGTGCCGCCCCCGGAGCCCCCCTCGGGGCCGAGGTCGACGATCCAGTCGGCGGTCTTGACGACGTCGAGGTTGTGCTCGATGACCAGCACGGTGTTGCCCTTGTCCACGAGCGAGTGCAGCACCCCGAGGAGCTTGCGCACGTCCTCGAAGTGCAGGCCGGTCGTGGGCTCGTCCAGCACGTAGATGGTCCGTCCGGTCGACCGGCGCTGCAACTCGCTGGCGAGCTTCACCCGCTGGGCCTCGCCACCGGACAGCGTCGGCGCCGGCTGCCCGAGCCGGACGTATCCCAGCCCCACGTCCACGAGGGTCTGCATGTGCCGGGCGATGGGCGGCACGGCGGCGAAGAACTCCAGCGCCTCCTCGATGGGCATGTCGAGGACCTCGCTGATCGTGCGGCCCTTGTAGTGGACCTCGAGGGTCTCCCGGTTGTACCGGTCGCCGTGGCAGACCTCGCAGGGCACGTACACGTCCGGCAGGAAGTTCATCTCGATCTTGATGGTGCCGTCACCCGTGCACGCCTCGCACCGCCCGCCCTTGACGTTGAAGGAGAACCGGCCGGGCAGGTACCCGCGGACCTTCGCCTCCTGCGTCGAGGCGAACAGCTTGCGCACGTGGTCGAACACCCCGGTGTACGTCGCCGGGTTCGACCGCGGGGTGCGCCCGATGGGGCTTTGGTCGACGTGCACCACCTTGTCCAGGTGCTCCAGGCCGCTGACCCGCCGGTGCCGGCCGGGGACGCTGCGCGCCCCGTTCAGGTCACGGGCCAGCACGGTGTAGAGCACGTCGTTCACCAGGGTGGACTTGCCGGACCCGCTCACCCCCGTGATGGCCACGAAGCACCCCAGCGGGAACTCGGCGGTCACGTTGCGCAGGTTGTGCTCACGCGCCCCCTCGACGACCACCTGCCGGCTGGGGTCGACGGGCCGCCGGGTCGCAGGCACCTCGATGCGCCGTTTGCCGGAGAGGTACTTGCCGGTGATGGAGTCGGGGTGCGCCAGCAACGCGTCGACGGGGCCGGAGACGACGATCTGGCCGCCGTGCTCGCCGGCCCCCGGGCCGATGTCGACGACCCAGTCGGCGGTGCGGATCGTGTCCTCGTCGTGCTCGACGACGATGAGGGTGTTGCCCAGGTCGCGCAGGCGCACGAGCGTCTCGATGAGGCGGTGGTTGTCCCGCTGGTGCAACCCGATGCTCGGCTCGTCGAGCACGTAGAGCACGCCGACCAGTCCCGAGCCGATCTGGGTCGCCAGCCGGATGCGCTGGGCCTCACCGCCGGCGAGGGTCGCCGCGGGCCGCGAGAGGCTCAGGTAGTGCAGCCCGACGTCGATCAGGAACGCGAGCCGCTCGTGGACCTCCTTGAGCACCCGGGCGGCGATCTGGGCGTCCCGGTCGGAGATGTCGAGGTCGGCCAGGAAGGCGGCCGCCTCGCCGATCGGCATGTCCGCGATCCGCGAGATGCTCGCACCGCCGACCGTCACGGCCAGGGACACCGGCTTCAGGCGCGCCCCCTGGCAGGCCGGGCAGGGCACCTCGCGCATGTAGCCCTCGTAGCGCTCGCGGGCCGCGTCGCTCTCGGCCTCCGCGTGCCGGCGCTGGACGAACGGGATGACCCCCTCGAAGCCGGTCGAGTAGGACCGCTCCCGGCCGTACCGGTTGCGGTAGCGGACATGGACCTGGTGGTGGTAGCCGTGCAGCAGCGCGTCGCGCAGCGGGGCCGGCAGGTCGCGGAAGGGGGTGTGCACGTCGGAGCCGAGCTCCTCGGCCAGCGCGCCGACGACGCGGGCGTAGTACTCGTGCAGGTGCCCGGTGCCCCACGGGGCGATGGCCCCCTCGGCCAGGGTCAGGTCGGGGTCCGGGACGAGCAGGTCGGGATCGACCTCCATGCGCGTGCCCAGGCCCGTGCACTGCGGGCACGCCCCGAACGGCGAGTTGAACGAGAAGGAGCGCGGCTCCAGCTCCTCGAACGACTGACCGTCGTAGAGGCACACGAGGTGCTCGCTGAAGAGCCGCTCGCGCTCGGGGTCGTCGGCGGGCAGGTCGACGAACTCGAGGCTGACGATGCCACCGGCCAGCCGCAGCGCCGTCTCGATGGAGTCCGTGAGGCGCCGGCGGGCCGAGGCCTTGACGGCCAGGCGGTCGACCACCACCTCGATCGTGTGCTTCTCCTGCTTCTTCAGCGTCGGCGGCTCGGTGAGCGGGTGGACGGTCCCGTCCACGCGGGCCCGGCTGAAGCCCTGCGCCTGGAGCTGGCGGAACAGCTCGCCGTACTCCCCCTTGCGCTCGCGCACGACCGGGGCGAGCACCTGGAACCGCGTGCCCTCGGCCAGCTCGAGGATCTGGTCGACGATCTGCTGCGGGGTCTGCCGGCCCACCGGGCGGCCGCAGGTGGGGCAGTGCGGCTTGCCGATGCGGGCGAACAGCAGCCGCAGGTAGTCGTAGACCTCGGTGATCGTGCCCACGGTGGAGCGCGGGTTGCGCGAGGTGGACTTCTGGTCGATGGACACCGCCGGGCTCAGGCCGTCGATGAAGTCCACGTCGGGCTTGTCCATCTGCCCGAGGAACTGCCGCGCATAGGCGCTCAGCGACTCCACGTACCGGCGCTGGCCCTCGGCGAAGATCGTGTCGAACGCCAGGCTGGACTTGCCCGACCCGGACAGGCCGGTGAACACGACGAGGGCGTCCCGTGGGATGGAGACCGAGACGTCCTTGAGGTTGTGCTCCCGGGCGCCGCGGACGGTCAGGCGGTCCCGGTGGTGCTCGTGGTGCTCGGCCAGATCCACGCCGGGAATCCTAGGCGAGGGCTCCGACAACGGCTCCCGGCCGTCAGCGCCCCGGCCGGCCCACCGGCAGCGGGCCAACCGCCTTGGTCCGCGCTCAGCGGGAGGCGCTGCCCCCGATCGGGGTGCTCATGGACCACCCATCCCCCCGCCACCGACTCGCTGCCCAAGCGCATGGCCACCATCGGGATCTCCATCATCTGCATCATCAGCCCGACCACGGCTCCACCGGCCAGGCCCCCGACGATGCCCGGCACGAGCCCCTGGGCTGGCGTGAGCGCGGCCCTGCTGCCCTGCTGCGACGGTGCGGTCTGCGTCATGTGCTCCTCCATCCGATCGGGCCCCGCCAGCCGGGGCCCAGCGCGGGCAGCCTCCGCCGGGTCACGGGGAGGGTTCCGTGAGGTGGCCCACAGAGCCCGGCTGCCGATCGGCGCAGGCTGGGCCATCATGAGCAGCACGACGGGAGGTGGTCGGCGCGATGACGGTGCTCGTCCTGCTCGGCCCGGCCGCGACCGAGCCCGTCGAGCTCGCACGGCGCGTGGCCGAGGACCGGCCCCTGACAGCCGTCGTCGACGTCGCGTCGGTCATCGCGACCCTGGCGCCGATGCTCGGCGCGGACGCCGACGCCAAACGCAGCATGGGCATCGACCTGGCCACGGGCATGGCCACCCGGCTGTCCGGCCTGGGGATCGACGTGATCCTCGCCGAGGCGACCCCGCGCCGCTCGACCAGCGCCTACCGGGACGGGCTGCTCTTCGTCGATCGGGTGACCCTCATGGCCCTCACCGCCGACCCCGGACGCCTGGCGATGCGCGACCTCAGCCGGGGGCCGGACATGCTCAGCGGGCTGCACGCCTGGCGCTCGTGGCGCGCCAACCTCGACCAGCTGCGCACCAGCACGCCGACGTTCACCGACTACGACGTCATCCTCGACTGCGCCGACCGCAGCCGAGCCGACCTCGTGCGGCTCATCGCTGCCGCGCTGTAGGCCCACCAGGAAGGGGGACCCGATGCTGCCCGAGCCCGTCCAGGCGTTCATCGACGCCGAGGTGGCGGCGGCCACCACGGACTTCTCCGACCTGCGGGCGGTCGTCCTCAACGGCACCCTGAAGCGCTCCCCCGAGCCCAGCCACACCGAGGGGCTGGTCGACATCGCCCGCCACATCATGTCCGGGCTCGACGTCCGCGTGGACGTGGTGCGCGCCGTGGACCACGTGATCCCGCCCGGGGTCTACCCGGACATGCGCGAGCACGGCTGGGAGCGCGACGACTTCCCCGACCTGTACCGGGAGCTCATCGAGCCCGCGCACATCGTGGTGCTCGCGTCCCCGATCTGGCTGGGCGACCAGTCGTCGATGACCCGGCTGCTCATCGAGCGGCTGTACGGCTGGTCCGGGGAGCTCAACGCCGCCGGGCAGTGGTCGTACTACGGCAAGGTGGGCGGCGCGCTCGTGACGGGCAACGAGGACGGCGGCAAGCACTGCGCGGCCCAGATGCTCTACGCCCTGTCCCACATCGGGTTCACGATCCCGCCGCAGGCCGACGCCTACTGGGTCGGCGAGGCCGGGCCCGGGCCCTCGTACCTCGACGACGGCCGCGGGGCGGCGAACCACTGGACCACCCGCAACACGGTCTTCGCGACGTGGAACCTGCTGCACACCGCCCGGCGGACCACCGACGCCGGCGGCATCCCGGTGCACGGCAACGTCACCACCAACTGGGACCTGTCCGACACCGAGCACCCGAACCCCGAGTACCGCTGAGGGCCGCCGACCCGGCGCGATCCCCGACCCGACCCGTGGAGGACCCATGCCCGACCGGACTGCGACCGCCCCCGCACGGCCATGACCGCCGGGGACCGGTCGTTGCCGACCGGCACCCGGCGCATGGACTTCACCAGCGTCCAGGGCCACCAGCTCGCGGGGCTGCTGACCCTGCCGGAGCGCGAGCCGACGGCCCTCGCCGTCTTCGCGCACTGCTTCACGTGCGGCAAGGACAGCCACGCGGCCGCACGGATCGCCCGCGCCCTGGCCGAGCGCGGCTACGGCGTGCTCCGCTTCGACGTGACCGGCCTCGGCGAGTCGCAGGGCGAGTTCGCCGGGACCACGTTCAGCTGCGACGTCGCCGACCTCGTCGGGGCCGCGGACCTGCTGCGCAGGACCCATCGGGCGCCGGCCCTGCTGGTCGGGCACTCCCTCGGCGGCGCTGCCGTGCTGGCTGCCGCGCAGCGGATCCCGGAGGTCAGCGCCGTGGTGACCATCGGCGCGCCGAGCGACCCCGCGCACGTCGCGCACCTGCTGGTCGACTCGCTGGACGAGCTGGAGCGCACCGGCAGCGCCGCGGTGACGCTCGGCACGCGCACCTTCACGATCAGCCGGGCCCTGGTCGAGGACCTGCGCGAGCAGCCGCAGGAGCAGCGCATCGCGGGCCTGGACCGGGCCCTGCTCGTGCTGCACGCCCCGCGCGACCTGATCGTGGGCATCGACAACGCGCGGCGGATCTACGACACCGCCCGCCACCCCAAGTCGTTCGTCGCCCTCGACGGAGCGGACCACCTGCTCTCCGACCGGGCCGACGCCGCCTACGCCGCCGAGGTGATCGCCGCCTGGGCCTCCCGCTACGTCAGCCCGGCGACGGGCGAGGCAGCGGCGGCCTCCCCTGCAGCCGACGAGGGACCGGCCCCCGAGGGCGTCGTCGTGCGCTCGGCCCCCACCGGCCGCTACACGCAGGACGTCACGATGGGCCGGCACGCGCTGACCGCCGACGAGCCCACCTCGGTCGGGGGCGACGACGCCGGGCCCGACCCCTACGACCTGCTGCTGGCCGCGCTGGGCGCCTGCACCTCGATGACGCTGCGCATGTACGCCGACCGCAAGGGGCTGCCCCTGGCCGGTGTCGAGGTGGCGCTGGAGCACCGGCGCGTCCACGCCTCGGACTGCGAGTCCTGCGAGACCGCCGCCACCGGCATGGTCGACCACATCGCGCGCACGATCACCCTGTCCGGGGAGGGACTCACGCAGGCCGACACCGCCCGGCTGCTCGAGATCGCCGACCGCTGCCCCGTGCACCGGACCCTGACCGGGCAGGTCCACATCGACACCCGGCTGGCCTGACCTCGTCGGCCTCGGCGCAGACGGCCCGGGGACCGGTCCTCAGCGCTCGTGGCCCGCCTCGGGGGGGAGGTGCCCGAGCGCCTCGCCGGCCACCTCGGCCGCCTCGCGCTCGGCGAGCATCTCGGGGCTGCGCTCGGCGAGGGCGGGATTGCGCCGCACCGCCACGAGGCTGGCGACCGCCGTGACGGCCAGCACCCCGACGATCACGGCCAGCGACATCGCGATGGAGATCTCCGGCACCGGCAGGTCGGTCGTCTCGTGGATGGCGTGCAGCAGCAGCTTCACCGCGATGAAGCCGAGGATGATCGCCAGGCCCTTGGACAGGTAGATCAACCGGTCGAGCAGGCCGTGGAGCATGAAGTACAGCTGGCGCAGGCCCATGAGCGCGAACGCGTTGGCGGTGAAGACCAGGTAGGCCTCCTCGGTGAGGCCGAACACCGCCGGGATCGAGTCCAGCGCGAACAGCAGGTCGGTGGTGCCGATCGCGAGCATCACCAGGGCCATGGGCGTGATGACCCGTCGACCGTCGAGGCGCACCACCAGCTTCGTGCCGTGGTACTCCCGGGTGGTCGGCACCCGACGCTCGACCACCCGGATCAGGGGATTGCCCTCGGGGTCGGGCTCGTCGTCGCCGTTGCGCCACACCTGGACCGCCGTGAAGAGCAGGAACGCGCCGAACAGGTAGAACGTGGCGGCGAAGCGCTCGATGGCGGCCGCGCCCAGCACGATCAGGATGCCGCGCAGGACCAGGGCGATCACGATGCCCACCGTGAGCACCCGGTGGCGGTGCTCCGGGGGCACCGCGAACGACGAGATGATGATCATGAAGACGAACAGGTTGTCGACGCTCAGCGAGTACTCGGTGATGTAGCCGGCCAGGAACTCCCCGCCGTACCGCCCGCCGAAGGTCGCGGCGACGAACCCCGCGAACACCAGCGCCAGGGAGATGTAGAAGATGACCCAGCGGGTGGCCTCACGCGCGGTGTACGGGTGGGGCCGCCGGTCGACGATGATGAGGTCGGCGACGATGACGCCGACCAGGGCCAGGATCGTTGCCGCCCAGAGCCCTGCCGACACCTCCACCGATGGCCTCCATGCCTCGCCCTCGCCACGATCGGGCGTCGATCGGACGGGCCATTCTGGCACGCGGCACGACGACGCAGGCCCCGCCGTGCGCACCCCCCGCAGGGGCCCGATCGGCGTCGGGCGCCGAGGGGTGCGACCGCCGCCGCCGGTGCCTCACGGCGCGCGTGCCTGACGCCGCCGCTGCCTCAGCGGGCGGCGATCATCCCCCGCAGCTCGCGCTTGAGCTCGGACACCTCGTCGCGGTACCGGGCGGCGAGCTCGAACTGCAGCTCGGCGGCGGCCGCGTGCATCTGCTCGGTCAGCTCCTGGATGAGGGCGGCCAGCTCGGAGGCCGGCAGGTCCGCCCGCGCCGGCGCCGACGAGGGCTCGGCAGCCATCCCCGCCGCGCCACGCCGGGACCCGCCCCTGCCGCGGGACTGCGCCCGACCCGACCCCATGGTGGTCGCGGCGGCGGTGGCCAGCCACTGCTCCGTGTCGGCGTCCTCGGCGTTGAGCAGGTCGGTGATGTCGGCGATCTTCTTCCGCAGGGGCTGGGGGTCGAGGCCGCGCTCCGCGTTGTACGCCACCTGCAGGGCTCGCCGCCGGTTGGTCTCGTCGATCGCGGTCCGCATCGAGGGCGTGATGGTGTCGGCGTACATGTGCACCTGGCCGGAGACGTTGCGGGCCGCGCGCCCGATCGTCTGGATCAGCGACCGCTCCGAGCGCAGGAACCCCTCCTTGTCCGCGTCGAGGATGCTCACCAGCGACACCTCCGGCAGGTCCAGGCCCTCACGCAGCAGGTTGATGCCGACCAGGACGTCGAACACGCCCATCCGCAGCTCGCGCAGCAGCTCGACCCGGCGCAGCGTGTCCACCTCGGAGTGCAGGTAGCGCACCTTGATCCCGCGCTCGAGCAGGTAGTCGGTGAGGTCCTCGGCCATCCGCTTGGTCAGCGTGGTGACCAGCACGCGCTCGCCGCGCTCGGTCCGCAGGCCGATCTCGTGCATGAGGTCGTCGATCTGCCCCTTCGTCGGCTTCAGCACGATCTCGGGGTCGATGAGGCCGGTGGGACGGATCACCTGCTCGACGACGTCGCCGCCCACCTTCGCCAGCTCGTAGGGGCCGGGCGTGGCGGACAGGTAGACCGTCTGCCCGATCCGCTCCAGGAACTCCTCCCACCGCAACGGCCGGTTGTCCGCCGCGCTGGGCAGCCGGAAGCCGTGGTCGACCAGCGTGCGCTTGCGGGACATGTCGCCCTCGTACATGCCGCCGATCTGGGGCACCGTCACGTGCGACTCGTCGATGACGAGCAGGAAGTCCTCGGGGAAGTAGTCGAGCAGGCAGTTCGGCGCGGAGCCGGCCTCGCGGCCGTCGATGTGCCGGGAGTAGTTCTCGATGCCGGAGCAGAAGCCGACCTGACGCATCATCTCGATGTCGTAGCCCGTGCGCATCTGCAGCCGCTGCGCCTCGAGCAGCTTGCCCTGCGCGGTGAGCTCCTCCAGCCGCTCGGCCAGCTCCGCCTCGATCCCGGAGAGCGCACGCTCCATGCGCTCAGGACCGGCGACGTAGTGCGTGGCGGGGAAGACGTAGACCTCCTGGTCGTCGCTGAGCACCTCACCGGTGACCGGGTGCAGCGTCATGAGTCGTTCGACCTCGTCGCCGAACATCTCGATGCGCACGGGGTTCAGCTCGTACACGGGGAAGACCTCGATGGTGTCGCCGCGCACCCGGAACGTGCCGCGCTCGAAGGACAGGTCGTTGCGCGCGTACTGGTTCTCCACGAACTGGCGCAGCAGTGCGTCGCGGTCCACCTGCGTGCCCACCCGCAGCCGGACCATGCGGTCGACGTACTCCTGCGGGGTGCCCAGGCCGTAGATGGCCGAGACCGTCGCCACCACGATGACGTCGCGCCGGGTCAGCAGCGAGTTCGTCGCCGAGTGCCGCAGCCGCTCGACCTCCTCGTTGATCGAGGAGTCCTTCTCGATGTAGGTGTCCGTCTGGGGGATGTACGCCTCGGGCTGGTAGTAGTCGTAGTACGAGACGAAGTACTCCACCGCGTTGTCCGGCAGCAGCTCGCGGAACTCGTTGGCCAGCTGCGCGGCCAGGGTCTTGTTCGGCGCCATCACGAGCGTCGGCCGCTGCAGCCGCTCGACCAGCCAGGCCGTCGTGGCCGACTTGCCGGTGCCGGTGGCGCCCATGAGCACGACATCCCTCGTCCCGGCCAGGATCCGCCGGGCGATCTCGTCGATCGCCTGCGGCTGGTCCCCGGCCGGCTGGTAGTCGCTCACCACGCGGAACGGGGCCACGCGCCGCTGCAGGTCGCTCACGGGACGGGTCATGGCGCAACGCTATGCCGCCCCTCCGACATCGTCACCCCGCGTCGCGCCCGGCCCCGCCCGCCGCGACGATGCCCGCCCAGGCGGCGTCCACCTGGGCCGCCAGCGCGGCCTCGTCCCCGGCGTTGTCCAGGACGATGTCGGCGACCGCGGCGCGCTGCTCGTCGGAGGCCTGCCGGCGCATGCGCTCCTCGGCGTCGGCGGCGGCCACGCCGCGCAGCGCCAGGCGCGCCAGGCGCACCGGCTGCGGCGCCTGGACGACCAGGACGACGTCGAACTGCCCGGCCTGGCCCTGCTCGACGAGCAACGGCATGTCGTACACGACGACGGGCGCCCCGCTGGCCTCGGCCCCCGCGAGCAGCTCGGCCGACCTGGCCGCGATGCGCGGGTGCATGATCGCGTCGAGCGCCGCGAGGGCCTCGGGGTCGGGGAAGACGATCGCAGCCAGCGCGGCCCGGTCCAGCGTCCCGTCGGCGTGCAGCACCGCGGGGCCGAACCGCGCCACGATCTCGGCCAGTGCCGGCTCCCCCGGCTCGACGAGCCGGCGCGCGATGGCGTCCCCGTCGACGACGACCGCGCCCCGCGCCTCGAGCAGCCGGGAGACCGTCGACTTCCCGGACCCGATGCCCCCGGTCAGCCCCACGCGGATCGCCACGGCGCCAGCATGCCAGTCCGGATCCCCCAGCACCCCGCGCGCCGGCCGATCCGACGACTGCGAGCGCGCGATGTCACCCGCGGGCCACGCTCGGTGCACCGGGGTTGCGGCATCGTGGAGGATGGCGCCCGTGATCGAACGGGACGAGGGCCGCGCCGGGGGCCCGGGGCTGGGGGGCACTGCCGCGACCCCCTCCTCCGACGGCACCCCGGGCAGTCGGCCGGCGTCCGACGGCCTCTCGGTCCAGGGCACCGCCATCGTCGGGGTCGGGCTGGTCGTCTCCCAGCTCATCGCCATGCTGCAGATGCTGGTGGTGTCGCGCATCCTCGGCCCCGAGCAGTTCGGCGTCTTCGGCGCGCTCGCCGTGATCCTGCTCCTGGGGAGCACGTGCCTGGCCGCCACCCAGGTGGTGGTCGCCCGGCACGTCGCCTCCGGCCGGTCCGGCCGGCACATCGGCGCGCTGCCCGTGCTCGTGGTCGGCGCGGTGGCACTCGGGCTCACCGCCGTCATCGCCCCGCTGGCCAGCCGCGCCCTGAACCTCGACGACGTCCTCGGCGTCGTCCTCGTCGGCCTCACGTTCGTGCCCTTCGCGATCACGGGCGCACAGCTCGGGTTGCTGCAGGGCGCCGAACGGCACCAGCGGCTCGGCGCGCTCTACGTCGTCTCGACGGTGAGTCGGGTGGGCGGGGCGATCCTCGGGGCATGGATCGGCCGGTCGGCCGACACGGCGCTGATCGGGCTGACGATCGGCGCGACGGTCGGCGCGCTCCTCGGCCAGCTCATGCTCGTCGACCATCCGGCCTGGGGCCACGGCGAGGAGGGCTCGCGCGACTTCCTGGTCGAGGTGTTCCACGCCGCGCACGCGCTGATCGTGCTCTACGCGCTGACCAACCTCGACGTGCTGCTGGCCCGCGCGCGCCTGGCCCCCTTCGACGCGGGCCTGTACGCCGCCGGGGCGTTGATCAACCGGGCGGTGTTCTTCCTGCCCACCGCGATCCTCGTGGCGGCCTTCCCCCGGATGGTCGCCGGCGCCCGCAACGCCCAGCGCCAGGCCGTGCTCGCCGTGGCCGGCCTGGGCCTGCTGGCCACCGCGGTGGTGGCCCTGCTGCCCGGCCTGGTGGTGGGCATCATGGCTGGCGGCCAGTTCCTCGCCGTCGCGCCCGAGGCCTGGATCTTCGCCCTCGCCGGCGCCGGGTTCGGCGTGGTCCAGGTGCTGCTCTACGCGCGGATGGCCCACCACGACCGTCGCGCGACGATCCTGCTGTGGGGCGGGGTGGTGGCCCTCGTGGCGCTGGGCCTGGCGTTCGGCACCTCGATCCACGCGCTGGCGATCTGCTCCGCGTCGGTCGCGTGGGTCGTCGCCCTCGCCGGCGTCGTCTGGGCCAGGCGGAACCCCGCACCGGCAGGTGCGGAGATCGTGGGGGACGACGAACCCGTGCCGGCCCCATGGGAGTGAGGGCGACCGCCCCGCGGAGGACCGCGCTGGGCTGCACGCCGCGGCCCCGCCACGGCTGCCGATCGACCGACGGCGGCGATGCGATACTCCCCGGATGCCACTGACACGCCGGCTGCAGTCGTTCTACGAACGACGGATCGCCCTGCCCGTCGACGACAGCGCCCTCGTCCTGGACGTCGGCAGCGGCGACAAGCCGCACTGGCGGGCGGACGTGCTGGTGGATCGCTACACCGGTCCCGAGCACGGGGTGCAGCGCTCCGGCAGCGCGGGGGCACGCTTCACCCGGCCCCTGTTCGACGCCGACGCGGCCGACATGCCCTTCGCCGACAAGGTCTTCGACTACGTCATCTGCTCGCACCTGCTCGAGCACGTCACCGATCCCGCCGCCGTGATCGAGGAGATGATGCGGGTGGGACGGGGCGGCTACATCGAGGTCCCCTCGGTCACGATGGCCAAGATCGACGACTTCCCCAGCCATCTGTGGTGGTGCGACCTGCAGGACGGCGAGCTCGTCCTGACCGCCAAGGAGACCGCGCAGTTCGACGCGGACATCCAGCGCTTCGTCGACCACCCCGAGGTCCGGGCCGACCTGCACAGGCTGGTGGTGCGCAACTTCGACCGGTGCATCGTGCAGTACCCGTGGCAGGGGACGATCCGCTACCGGGTGGTCGGCGAGGCCTCGCCGGCGCTCGTGGAGTCGATCACCGCGGCCCACGTCCACCATCGGACGGTGGAGAGCCTGCTGGTCCGGGGACTGACCTCCGTGCTCACCCTGCCGATGCGTCGCGAGCCGCCCGTCCTCACCTGGAACCAGCTCGTCAAGCCTGCCCTGCGGCGGGATCCCGATCTCCGGCTCGCACCGGGGCCGGTCCCCCTGCCGGCCGACTGAGACGCGCCGAGGCCCCGGCCCCCCGAGGGGGCCGGGGCCTCGGCGTCGGTGCGGTGATCGGACGGCTCAGGCGCCGCCGGTCAGCTTCTCGCGCAGCGCCTGCAGCGCCTCGTCGCTGGCCAGCGTGCCGGCCGCCTCCGGGGCGGCCGAGCTGTAGCTGCCCACACCCTCGCCGGTCTCCAGCGCCGCCGCCTGGTCGGCGTTCTTGGCGTCCTCGACCTGCTTCATGTGCTGCTCCCAGCGGGCGTGCGCCTCGGCGTACTGCTGCTCCCACTCGGCGCGCTGGTCCTCGAACCCGACCTTCCACTCACCGGTCTCCGGGTCGAAGCCCTCGGGGCCGATGTAGTTGCCGGCCTCGTCGTAGGACGGCGCCATGCCGTACAGGTACGGGTCGAACTCCTCGGCTGCGGCACCGGTCGCGTTCTCGTTGGCCTGCTTCAGGCTCAGCGAGATGCGGCGGCGCTCCAGGTCGATGTCGATGACCTTGACGAAGATGTCGTCGCCGACGGTCACGACCTGCTCGGGGATCTCGACGTGGCGCTCGGCCAGCTCGGAGATGTGCACCAGGCCCTCGATGCCCTCCTCGACGCGCACGAACGCGCCGAACGGGACCAGCTTGGTGACCTTGCCGGGCACGACCTGGCCCATCTGGTGGGTCCGGGCGAAGTGCTGCCACGGATCCTCCTGGGTCGCCTTGAGCGACAGCGAGACG
>JALOLH010000021.1 GCA_025456065.1 Candidatus Nanopelagicales bacterium
AGGCCCAGCAGGTCCTCCTGGGCCACCAGCCCGGCCAGGTCCTGGCCGACGAGCGACTCCGGGTCGCGGCCCAGCACGGTCCCGACCGAGGGCGAGACCCAGGTGACGATGCCGCGCAGGTCGGTCAGCGCGACGATGTCCAGGGCGTTGTCGGACAGGGCCTTCAGCGACTGGCCGGCGGCCACGGTCTGGGTGACGTCGACGGCCTGGACCAGCGCCAGCCGATCCGGGGCCGGGCAGTGGGCCGGGTCCAGCGGCACCAGGGTCGCGTCGATGAACTCCTCCTGGGTGCCGCGCAGGCGATGGACCTGCGGAGCGACCCCGGTCCACAGCGTGGCCAGCGTGTCGTGGATGGTCACGCGGGCCGCGGGGTGCAGCAGTCGTCCGGCCGGCATGCCGACCAGGTCGTCCACGGAGTGGCCGGTCATGTGGGCCAGCGCCGCGTTGGCCCAGCGCAGGACCGCGGCCTCGTCGAGGACCGCCGTCGCCACGGGGGAGCGTGCGAAGGTGGAGGGCAGCCACGCCGGGAGCGTGGGGTCCACCGGGTGCTCGTCCAGCGTGCCCGTGACCGCCCCTCGCAGCGTGTCGTGCCGACCGTCCACGGGGCAACTGTATGTGCCGCGGGTGCCTGCAGCGCGGCACTCCTATCCTGACGGCGTGCGCATCGACCTCAATGCCGACGTCGGCGAGGGCATGGGCGATGACGCGGCACTCATGGCGCTGGTGACCTCGGCGAACGTCGCCACGGGCGCCCACGCGGGTGGTGGTCGCGTGCTCGGGGACACGGTGGCCGAGGCGGTGCGACGCGGGGTCGCGGTGGGAGCGCATCCGTCGTACCGGGACCGGGCGGGGTTCGGCCGGCGCTCCCTGCTGGGCACGCTGCGCACCGACTCGTCGGCGTGTCGCGCGTTCGCCGCCGACCTCGTGGAGCAGGTGCTGGGCGTCGCCGCCGCGGTGGAGCGGCGCGGCGGGAGCCTCACGCACGTCAAGGCGCACGGTGCGCTGTACAACGAGGCCGTGGCGGACCAGCTGGCCGCGGACCTGGTGGTCGGCGCCGTGCTCGACGCCGCCGAGCGCTGCGGGTACCCGATCGCGCTGGTCACCCAGCCGGGCGGGCGCCTGGCCCGCGCCGGCGCCGAGGCGGCGCTGCCTGTGGTGCGCGAGGGGTTCGTCGACCGCGGGTACCGGGCCGACGGCGCACTGGTGGCTCGCGGGCAGCCGGGGGCCCTGCTGGGCGACGTCCCGGCCATGGTGGAGCAGGCCCTCGCCCTGGCGGCGGGCTCGGTCCGATCGGTGGACGGCACTGCCGTTGCGGTACCGGTCGAGACGCTGTGCGTGCACGGGGACACGCCGCAGGCGCTGGCCGCCGCGGCCGCCGTGCGCGGGGCCCTCGAGGCAGCGGGGTGGGAGGTCGCGCACCCGGGGGCCCCCGGGTGAGTGGCCGCGTCACGGCCTTCGGCGACCGCGCCCTGCTCCTCGAGCCGGTCCGGCCGTCGGACGCCACCACCGGCTGGTGCCTCGCCGTGGCCGAGGCTGCCGGACGGATGGTGCCGGGGGCCAGCGTCGTGCCGGGACTGGCCAGCGTGCTGGTGGCGCTCGACGGCCCAGGCACGGCCCTGGCCGACGCCCGCGCGGCACTCGCGACCATGCTCGCTGCCCTCCCGGACGCGCCGCGACCACGGGGCGAGCCGCGGCACCACGCACTGCCCGCGCGGTACGACGGCCCGGACCTCCCGGCCCTGGCAGCCTCGTTGCGGATGCCCGCCGACGCGCTGGTCGCACGGCACCGGGCGGCCACCTGGACCGTGGCGGCCATCGGGTTCTCGCCCGGCTTCGGCTACCTCGTCTGCGACGACCCCACGTTCGCCGAGGTCCCCCGGCACGCCGACCCCCGTCGCCGGGTGGCGGCCGGCTCGATCGCGCTGGCCGCCGGCATGTGCGCGGTGTACCCCTCGGCCTCGCCGGGCGGCTGGCAGCTGATCGGGCACACGGACGTGGTGCTGTTCGACCCCGCCGCCGACCCGCCCGCCCGACTGGCGGTCGGCGACGTGGTGCGGTTCGTGGAGGTGCCCTGATGCCCGCCCTGCTCGAGGTCCGGGCACTGGCCGGCCTGGCCCTCGTGCAGGACGCCGGGCGTGCCCATCGCAGCGCGGGCGTGCCGCGTTCCGGCGCCTTCGACCGGCGGTCGCACGCCAGCGCCGCGGCCCTCGTCGGCGGCGGGCCCGACCAGGCGGGGATCGAGCTGGTCGGCCGCGCCACCCTCGCCCCCTCCGTGCGGTGCACGCTGGCGGTGACCGGGGAGGCCACGGTGGCGGTGGGCGGCGCGGTGGCACCGGGCTGGACGGCGCTCGACGTCCCCGCGGGCGTCGAGGTCACCGTGGCCACGCCCCGCCGGGCCTGGATCGCGGTGGCCGGCGGCGTGCGCGTGGCGCCGGTCCTGGGCTCCCGCTCGACGTGCCTGCTCGGACCGCTCGGACCCCCGCCCCTGGCCGCGGGGGACGCCCTCCCGCTGGTGGCGGACCCAACCGCCCCGACCGTCGGGGACGTCGCCATCCCGGCGGCAGCGCGAGGTCCGCTGCGCATGGTGCCGGGCCCGCACGTCGCCCTGCCGGCCGGTACCTGGACGGTGGTCGAGGCCTCCCGCATCGGGATCCGGCTGCGGCCCCTGCGGTCCCCGGTGGCCGGGGCCACCGGGACCCTGCCCTCGCTGGGCGTGGTCCCGGGGACGATCCAGGTGCTGCCCGCCGGGGACTGCATGGTGCTCGGCCCGGACTCGGGCACGATGGGCGGGTACCCAGTGGCCGGTGTCGTGTGCACGGCCGACCTGGATCGACTCGCGGCCCTGATGCCGGGTGACGGCCTGGACCTGGCACCCGTGGCGGTCGACCTGGCACCCGTGCCGACGCCGGTCGAGGTGGTCCGGCTGCACCAGCTCCCCGGGTGACGCAGCGGCCGTCACGGCCGCCGCGCGTGCCGGCACGCGGCACGCCGGTTACGGTGGGCGGCGTGTCCGACGAGCTGCAGTTCGACCGACCCCACGAGGGGCTCTTCCGAGCCATGCGTGCGGGCCAGGAGGTGTGCCGGGTCGCCGTCGCGGCGTCGGGCGACGCATGGGAGCTGTACAGCACGGTGACCGCTCCGGCCTTCGAGGGACGGGGCATCGCCGGACGGCTGGTGCGCCACGTCCTGGCCGAGGCGGAGGCCGCCGGGGTCCGGGTCATCCCGAGCTGCTGGTACGTCGACGGCCTCATGCGCCGGGACGCGCCGCGGTGGGACCACCTGCGCCACGGCGCCACGACACCGGCCGCCGCCCCCGGGGACGCGTGCCGCATCGCCCCCGCCGTCCTCCCACCGTCCTGACCCGGGCGGTGGCCGAGGACCAGCGCGGTCGGCCCGAGCACGCGGCCGCGAACCGGGCCAGCTGGGACGAGCGCGCGCCGGCGCACGCCGCCTCGCCGGACTACCGCGTCGAGGCCTTCGTGCGCGACCCCGGGCACCTGTCCGACGTGGTCCGCTTCGACCTGCCCCGGCTGGGGGACGTGACCGGGCTGCGCGGCGTGCACCTGCAGTGCCACATCGGCACGGACACGCTGTCCCTGGCCCGGCTCGGCGCGCGCATGACCGGCCTGGACTTCTCGGAGGCGTCGATCGCCGAGGCCCGCAGGCTCAGCGAGCGCTGCGGCACCACGGCCGAGTTCGTCGTCGCCGACGTCCACGACGCGGTCGACGTGCTGGGCGCGGGCAGGTTCGACCTGGTGTTCACCGGGATCGGCGCCCTGTGCTGGCTGCCCGACATCCGGCGCTGGGCCGGGGTGGTCGAGGGACTGCTCGCGCCGGGCGGCCGGCTGTTCCTGCGCGAGGGCCACCCGATGCTCTGGGCGCTGGCGGACCCGGACGGCTCGGGGCTGCTGCGCGTCGAGCATCCGTACTTCGAGACCCCCGAGCCCACGGTCTGGGACGAGGGTGGCACCTACGTCACGACCGACACCCTGTTCGCCACCACCCGGACCTACGAGTGGAACCACGGGCTCGGCGAGGTCGTGTCGGCACTGCTCGAGCGCGGGATGGTGCTCACCGGGCTGGTCGAGCACGACACCGTCCCGTGGGATGCCCTGCCCGGCCTGATGGTGCTGCTGCCCAACGGCGAGCACCGGCTGGTCGACCGGCCGGAGCGGCTCCCCGCCACGTACACCCTGCAGGCCCGCAAGCCCGCCTGACCGCTCCAGCGCCGGCGGGCGCACGGGCTCGTGCGGGGCATCGGTGTCGTGCGAACGGGTAGCCCCATGACGGCCGGTGCGTCGAGCCCGGCGTGTCGAGCCCGGGCGCCTCCGGGGCGACGGACGAGAGGAGTCCCCGTGGCCACCACCGAGCGACCCGCGCACGGTCCCATCAGGCTTCGCGACCACGACCTCGGCCGACCCGGCTTCTGGCGCGCCCGGAGCTTCGCGCTGGTCACCGGCGCGCTGTTCCTGCTGGCCTGGTCCGGGCAGTTCGTCGCCCAGCTCGTCGTCGAGCGCAACGAGGCGGCCCAGCACGGGCAGGCCTTCCAGATGTCCGAGTTCTGGCCCCAGTTCCTCGCCTCGACCATGGAGAACTGGCAGTCGGAGTTCCTCCAACTGGTCTGGCAGGCGGTCGGGCTCGCGCTGCTGCTGTTCTGGGGCTCGTCGCAGTCGCGGGAGGGCGAGGACCGCATCGAGGCCAAGGTGGACCGGCTCCTCGAGGCGTACGGGATCGACCCGGACGACGTGACCCGCGCCGTCAACGAGCAGGTGTGACGAGGCGGCGGGCACCGCTGCTCACCCGACGGTGCGCTGCCCCGCCGCCCGTCGGCACGACGACGGCCGGGCAGCGACCGGCACGGGCAGGACCGGGCATCGAGGACCGCCCGGGGCGGGATCAGCCCGCGGCCTTCTTGCGTGGGGCCGAGCGCCGCGCCGGCTTCTCCGAGCCGTCCTCGTCCTCGCCGCCCCCGCCGCGGGGGGCCCCCTTCGTCGCCGCGCGCTTGGCCGGGGCCTTGTGACCCGTGGGCGCCCCGTCCGCGGGCTGGTCGCCCCCGCCGCCCTCCGCCCGCGCCTCCTGCTGCCGGCGCACGGACTCCTGCAGCGCGGCCATGAGGTCCACGACGGTCCCGGAGTCCTGGGCGACGGCCGCCTCCTCGGGCACGATCACGTCCTCGCCGGCGAGGCGCTGCGCCACGTGGGCGAGGACGGCCTCGCGGTACTCGTCGCGGTAGGTGGCGGGTTCGAAGTCCCCGCCCAGGCTCTCGACCAGGGAGTTGGCCATCGCCAGCTCCTGCTGGCGCACCGTCACCTCGTCGTCGCCGATGCCCTGGAACTCCGGCACCCGAACCTCGTCCGGCCAGAGCATCGTCTGCAGGACGATCACGTCGTCGCGGATCCGGAGCACGGCCATGCGCGTGCGCTTGCGCAGGGTCATCATCACCAGCGCGATCCGGTCGGTCTGCTCGAGCGCCTGGCGCAGCAGGACGTACGGCTTGCTGGCGCCGGTCGCGGGCTCCAGGTAGTAGGCCCGCTCGAAGTGGATCGGATCGATCTGCGGCGAGGGCACGAACTGCACGATCTCCAGCTCGCGGCCGTGCTCGACCTGCAGGCTGTCGAGCTCCTCGTCGGAGATGACGACGCGCCGCCCGGTCTCGTCCTCGTACCCCTTGCCGATCTCGGCGAAGGAGACCACCTCGCCGCACACCTGGCAGCGGCGCTCGTACTTGATCCGCCCGCCGTCGGCGAGGTGCACCTGGTGGAAGCGCACGTCGCGGTCCTCGGTGGCCGCGTAGAGCTTCACCGGGATGTGGACCAGCCCGAAGGCGATGTTCCCGCTCCACATGGCGCGCACGCGGCCATTGTGGGACAGCCGACCGGCAGACGCAGGGCGGGCGGTGCTGGCAGGCTCGCCTCAGCTGGGGGTCGCGGCATCCACCGGGCCGGCCCAGGCGACGGTCGGCGGCAGCCCGAGGTGCGCGGCGTAGGCATGCAGGGCGGACTCGAGGGTGCGGACGGTGCGCTCCGGGAGCGGCGCGAACGGCGTGGCCGTGATCGCCACGCCACGCGCCCGGATCGTCCGACCCCACGTGCCCACCACGCGCCCCCCGAGCAGGAGCGTCGCCCGGAAGACGCCGTTGCCACCGGGCACCACGAGCACCTCGTGGTCGCGGTCGAGCTGGGCGCTGCGGTCGCGGTAGCCGAGCACGAGCTCGTCGAAGCCGGGCAGGGCGCGGGCGGGCAGGCCACGGGTGTCGTCGGGGGCGGCGTCCAGGGCTGCCTCGGGGACGACCACCGCCCGGCCCTGGTCGTCGGCGCACGTGGCCAGCCCGGGCACGGCCGCGAGCGCGGTGCGGGCCTCGGTGAGCGTGAGGTCGGCCCACCGGGCGAGATCGTGCTCGGTCACCGGCCCGCGGCCCCGTGCGAAGCGCTCGGCCACGGTGGCCAGGGCGGTGGGCCGGTCCAGCTCGACGGGCGGGGGCGCCCACGTGTCGAGCAGCGCGAAGGTCTGCTCGCGGCCCTCGTTCGGGCCCACGCAGATGACAGCACGGGCGGCCGCGTGCCAGAGCAGGTGGTACCCACGCTGCCCGCTCGTGTCGATCCCGGCCGCGTGCAGCGCGGTCAGGCAGTCGGCGCGGGTACGCGGCCGGCCGTCGGCGAGGAAGGTGCCGAGCACGTCGGCGGCCCGCTCGGCGTACGGCTCGTCGAAGCCGAGTGCCGTGCGGCGCGGGCCCGCCCGGTCCAGCATCCGCTGCGCCAGGTGCCGCAGCATCCAGCGCGCGTCGGCACCGGGGACGAGGTGCAGGGTGCCCCGCATCGGCCAGGTGCGCAGGACCTCGCCGGTGGCCAGGACCTCGCCGACCTCGGTCCCGGTCGATCCGGTGCGGGCGCCCAGCGACCACACCGCGCTGGCGAGGTCCTGCGCCTGCAGGGCGCCGAGCCAGGTGACGACCCCGGGGATGGTGCGGTCCCCGGCCCCTTCCGAGCCGAGCAGGAGGCTGTGCTGGCGCAGGGCACGGACCTGCGCCACCGAGAGCCTGGGGGTGCGCGCTGCGTGCGGGACCGGGGTGGCGCGGGGCACGGGCGGCTCAGCCCAGCGCGAGCACGGTCGCGGGGTCGGCCATGAAGTCGGCGACCTCCCGGAGGACCCGTGAGCCCAGCGCGCCGTCGACGACGCGGTGGTCGAACGACAGCGCGAGCGTGGTGACGTCGCGCGCCACGACGGTCCCGTCCACCACCCAGGGGCGCGGCAGCACCCGGCCGAGCGCGAGGATGGCCACCTCTCCCGGGTTCAGGATCGGGGTGCCCGCGTCGACGCCGAAGACGCCCACGTTCGTGATCGTGATCGTCGAGCCGCGCAGGTCCTCCGGCCTGGATCGCCCAGCCCGGGCGGTCGCGACGAGGCGGCCGAGCGCGTCGGCCATCCCACGCAGGTCGAGGTCCTGGGCCTCGGCGACGCGCGGCACGACGAGCCCCCGCGGGGAGTCCACGGCGATGCCGAGGTGGACCGACCGGTGCAGGAGCAGGTGCTCCCCGTCGTCGGCCAGGGTCGCGTTGACGGCCGGGTGCCTCCGGGCCGCCCGGACCAGGCCGAGCGCGGCGAAGGTCAGCGGCGTGATCGACAGGTCGGCGAGGTCCGGGCGGGCGCGGGCGGCGCGGATCAGCTCCGTCATGCGCGTCACGTCCACGTCGACCCATTCGGTGACGTGCGGGGCGCTGAAGGCGGACTCGGTCATCGCCCGGGCCATCATCCGGGCCACGTGCGACAGCGGGATCGCCTCGGAGGCGGCCGCGGCCTCGGCGGCGCGGGTCACGTCGTCGTGGGTGATGGTCCCCGCGGGTCCGGTGGGCACCACCTGGGCAAGATCGATCCCCAGGTCGCGCGCCAGCCGCCGCACCGGGGGCTTGGCCCGGACCGCAGGGGCGCCGAGCCGGTCCTCGACCGCGCGGCCGAGCTCCAGGCCCCCGATGCGCACCGGCCGGGCTGGCTCGCCGGGGGGGCCGGCCTCCACGTGCTCGGCGCCGTGCGGCGTGGCCCGCGGCCGGCGGTGCTTGGCCGTCCCCTCGCGGATGCCGTAGCCGACGAGCACCGCCTGGCGCTGCCCGTCCCCACGCCCCTCGCCCTGCGCGGCAGCTCCGCCGGTGGGCGAGCCCTCCGCCGTGCCGTGCAGGTCCTGCGCCGGTGGCGAGGCTGCTGCGGGGAGGCGCGCGGTGCCGAAGTCGCCCCCGAACGCGGCGTTGACGCGATCGGTGGGCGGCGGTGCGGCCGCTGCTGCGGCCGGGGCCGGAGGTGCCGCGGCGGCCGGGGCCGGAGGTGCCGCGGCGGCCGGTGGCGTGGGCGGGGGCGCCGTCGTGGGTGCGGGTGCGGCCGGAGGGGTGGGCGCCGAGGGGCCGGCGGCGCCGGATCCGCCCTCGCCCCCGGGCTCGACCCGGCCGGAGCCGGGTGCTGGTTGGTCAGCAGCGCCGGCTTCCCCGGCCGCCCCCACCGCGTCGTCGATGCGGATGATCGGCTGCCCCACGGGGACCACCTCGCCGGGCGACGCGAGCAGCGCGACGACCGTGCCGGCGTACGGGCTGGGCAGCTCGACGGCCGCCTTGGCGGTCTCCACCTCGAGGAGCACCTGGTTGACCCGGACCACGTCGCCGACCGCGACGTGCCACGACAGCACCTCGGCCTCGGTGAGGCCCTCGCCCGCGTCGGGCATGCGGAACTCGTGCAGCACGTGCGCCTCCTCGCGGCGGTCAGTACGCCATCGCCCGGTCGACGGCCTCGAGGACCCGGTCGAGGTCGGGCAGGTAGATGTCCTCCAGCCGGGCCGGCGGGTAGGGCACCGAGAACCCGCCGACCCGCAGCACGGGCGCCTCGAGCTGGTAGAAGCACGCCTCGGTCACCGCGGCGGCGATCTCGGCGCCGAGCCCACCGGTGACCGGGGCCTCGTGCACGACGACGAGCCGCCCGGTGCGGGCCACCGACTCCACGATCGTGGCCAGGTCCAGCGGGGCGAGGCTGCGCGCGTCCACGACCTCGAGGTCGCGGGTGTCGGCCTGGGCGGCCTCCAGGCAGGTGCGCACCATCGGCCCCCAGCACAGCAGGGTCGCGTCGCTGCCCCGCCGCACGACGCGGGCGCGGAACAGGTCGATGGACGGAGGCAGCGCCGCCGTGACGTCCACCTCAGCCTTCTCCCAGTAGCGGCGCTTGGGCTCGAGGAAGAGCACCGGATCGGGGTGCGCCACCGCCTGGCGGATCATGGTGAAGGCATCCACCGGGTTGCTCGGGGTGACGATCCGCAGGCCCGGGGTGTGGGCGAAGTACGCCTCCGGGGACTCCGAGTGGTGCTCGACCGCGCCGATGCCGCCGCCGCTGGGGACCCGGATCACGACGCGCATGCACAGCGCGCCGTCCGAGCGCAGGTGCAGGCGCGCGACCTGGGTGGTGATCTGGTCGAACGCCGGGAAGATGAAGCCGTCGAACTGGATCTCGCACACCGGTGCGTAGCCGCGCATCGCCAGGCCGACGGCGGTGCCGATGATGCCGCTCTCGGCCAACGGGGTGTCGATGACCCGCTCCTCGCCGAACTCCGCCTGCAGGCCGTCGGTCACCCGGAACACCCCGCCGAGCCGGCCGACGTCCTCACCCATGACGAGCACCTTGGGGTCCTCGCGCATCGCGACCGCGAGGCCGGTGTTGATGGCCTTGGCCATGGTGAGCACGGCCATGTCAGCCGACCCCCGCCCCGGCCCCCGCGGTCGGGGCGTCGGTGAACCCGGCGAGGTAGGTGACCAGCCACTGCCGCTCCCGGTCGATCACCGGGTGGGCATCGGCGTACACGTGCTCGAACATGCTCGCCGGCGCCGGGTCGGGCATCGCCCGGCACGCGCTGCGCATGTGCTCGCCGAGGGCCTCGGCACGCTGCTCCACCTCGCCCAGCCAGGCCGCGTCGGCGATCCCGGAGCGGACGATGTGCGCGCGCACCCGCTCGATCGGGTCCTTCAGCCGCCACGCCTCGCCCTCGGCCGTCGTGCGGTAGCGGGTGGGGTCGTCGGAGGTGGTGTGGGCGCCCATCCGGTAGGTGAAGGCCTCCACGAGGGTCGGGCCCCGGCCCGCCCGGGCCCGCTCCAGCGCCGCGGTGACCACCGCCTGCACCGCGAGCACGTCGTTGCCGTCGACGCGGACGCCCGGGAAGCCGTATCCGGCGGCACGCTTGAACAGCGGGATCCGGGTCTGCCGCTCCAGCGGCTCGGAGATCGCCCACTGGTTGTTCTGGCAGAAGAAGACCACCGGCGCGTCGTTCACCGCCGCGTACACGAAGGCCTCGGCGACGTCCCCCTGCGACGAGGCCCCGTCGCCGAAGCAGACCAGCACCCCCTCGGCGGCGCCGTCGCGCTGCGCACCCATGGCGTAGCCGACCGCGTGCAGCGTCTGGTCGCCGATCACGATCGTGTAGAGGTTGAAGCCGTGCTCGGCGGGGTCCCAGCCGCCGAGCGTGGTGCCCCGGAACAGCCCGAGCAGGGTGACCGGGTCGACGCCGCGGACGTAGGCCATCCCGTGCTCCCGGTAGGTGGGGAAGATCCGCTCGGTCGGCCGCATGGCCAGCGCGGCGCCCACCTGGGCCGCCTCCTGGCCCTGGCAGGGCGCCCACAGGCCGAGCTCGCCGTGCCGCTGCAGGGCGGTGGCCTCGGCGTCGAGCCGACGGACCATCACGAGGTGCTCGTAGCGGGTCCGCCACTCGTCGTCGTCGAGGGCCAGGGCGAAGTCGGGATGCTCGACGAGGACACCCTCCGGGGTCAGCAGCTGGACGAGCTCGGGCCCTCCGTCGACGGCCACCGCGCACCTCCTCGTCAGGGGCGACCCCGGCGGTCGGCGGGGTCGCGGCGCTCTGCTGGCCAGCATGGCACCGGCGCGGCCCACATGTCGCTCAGCGCTGCTCGGGGCCCGGCACGTCCGCGCGGATCGCCCGGCTGGCGTAGGACTGCCAGTTCGTCTCCAGCGCGCGGATCAGCTGGGTCACGAGCATGGGGGAGAGGTTCACCCGCGCCACGACCACGCCCTGCATGTCCGGCGCCGTGGCGAAGTCGAGCCGGGCGAAGTCGAGGGTGAACTCGTAGGGGCTGTGCGTCACCCGGGCGAAGTTCGCCCAGACCCCGCCGCGGTGCTCCTCGGGGATGTCGAGGGAGACGTGGACCGACTGCACGTCGTCGGGTGGCTGGTCGCTCATGGCGCCAGTGTGTGCCCTGCTGCCCCGCCGGGGAATCGCCGCGGGTCCGCCGGTGCTCGGACGGCGCGGACCCGACGCGATCCGGGGGCGGACGCCGGGCACAGCCGCGCCGCCCGCGGCACCGGGGGTCGACCGGCGGCCGACTCAACCGGCCATCGGCAGCCAGTCGACCCGCCCGGCCAGCAGGGCGTAGCCGACGAACGCCACGATGTCGATCAGCGCGTGCGCGACGACCATGGGCAGCACCCGGCCCCAGCGGCGGAACAGCCACCCGAACAGCAGGCCCATCGCGACGTTGCCCAGCATCCCGCCGACGCCCTGGTAGAGGTGATAGCTGCCGCGGACCAGGGCACTGGTCACGATGGTGGCGGCCGGTGACCACCCCAGCTGGGTGAGGCGGCGCATGAGGTAGCCGAGGACCACGACCTCCTCGAGCACCGCGTTCTGCACCGCCGCCGCGACGAGCACCGGCCAGCGCCACCACACCGAGGGCAGGTCGGCGGCGACCACGGCGAGGTTCACGCCGGCGGCGTAGGCCGCCAGGTAGCCGACGAGCCCCACGCCGCCGACGACCGCGGCGAGCAGGACCCCACGGCCCAGGTCACGCCCCGGCTGGGAGCGGTCGACGCCCAGGCAGCGCAGGCCCTCGCGGGAGCGGACCAGCAGGTACCAGACCAGGGCGACCGGCGCCAGCGCGAAGGCGACCCGCAGCACCTGGCGCACCAGGTCGAGCAGCGGCCGGCCGGGGGCGAGCGAGTCGTTCAGGACCGCGGACTGGGCGGCGAGCGGCACTCCGCTGGTGAGATCGGCGAGGAAGCTGACGAGGGCCGAGATCCCGGAGCGGCCCAGCGACAGCGCCAGCACCACCAGCACCTCGGCGACGAGCAGGCCCCGCGTCAGGCCGGGCGGCAGCTGGCCACGGGCGCCCGTTCCGGCCACGACCACCTCGGCGCTGGCCATGCCGGCAGTGTGCCCCGACCCGCGCCCCGATGCGGCACGGGAGCCCTCGCCGGACCGGGCCTCGCTCACCAGCCGGTGTCGAGCAGGCGCCCAGGCGGTGCGGCCGGTCCCGGGGGCGGGGTCGCGCGTCGGGCCAGGGCCGCCAGGCGGCGGGGGTCCTCGTCGGGCACGTCGGGACCCAACGGGACCGCGGCCGCCCGGTACACGGCCACGGTGCGTGCCGCGAGCCGGCCCCACGCGTGCTCGGCCAGGATGGCCTCGAGCGCACGCCCGGACCGGGCGCGGGCCGCCCCCGGATCGGCCAGGACCCCCTCGACGGCCGCGCCCAGGCTCGCCGGGTCCCCGGGCCGGAAGGTGGTGGCGCGCTCGCCGGACCGGGCGAACTCCGCCAGCCCTCCGGTCTCGGCGACCACCAGCGGGGTGCCGAGCGCGGCGGCCTCGAGGGCGACCAGGCCGAACGGCTCGTACAGGCTGGGCGCGATCACCAGGTCGGATGCCGCGACGATGCCGCGCAGGTCCTCCTCGCTCACCCAGCCGAGGAACCGTACGCAGCCGTCGAGGCCCAGCGCGCCGGCCTGCGCCTGCAGCGCGGGCAGGTACGAGCCCCGGCCGGCGACGATCAGGCGCAGGTGCGGATGCCGTGCCAGCAGCGCCGGCAGCGCGGCGAGGACGGTCTGCACGCCCTTCTCGAACTCCACGCGCCCGGTGTAGGCGATCAGCGGTGCGGCGTCGGGGTGCTCCCGCCGGATCCGTTCGGCCCACGCCGGCGCGGCCCGCCACCGGGCCGGCTCGATGCCGTTGACGACCACGTAGGCGTCGTCCCGGCCGAACAGGTGGCGCACCTCGTCGGCCATGGCCTCCGAGCAGGTGATGACCGCGTCGGCGGTGGTGGCCAGCCATCCCTCGACCCCGTGGATCCGCGTGGACAGCGGGGTGGACACCCAGCCGCCGCTGCGGCCGGCCTCGGTGGCGTGGATGGTCGCGACGAGCGGCGCGCCGCAGGCCGCCCGGAGCGCCACCGCGGCGTGGGCCACCATCCAGTCGTGCGCGTGGATGACCTCGGGCTGCCACTGCTGGCCCAGCTCGGCACCCGCCCGGGCGAACTCCCCCTCCATCATCTCGACGTGCTCGAGCAGCGCCTCGAGGCCCTCAGGACGTGCCAGGCCGGGCACCCGCAGCACCCGGACCGGGCCGTCGTCGCCCAGCACGGGTTCGGCGTCCGCAGGCAGGTCCTGGGCCTGGGTGAGGACGACGACGTCCTCGCCGTTGTCCGCCTGGGCGTGCGCGAGCGCGTGCACGTGGCGGCCCAGCCCGCCGTACATGACGGGCGGGTACTCCCAGGCGAGGTGGAGGATGCGCATCGCGTGCGCATGGTAGATGACAACGTTGGACATGGCAGCACGGGGGGCGGCTTGGGGATGCTGCGCCGGGCGCTCGGCCCACGCCGCTGCCAGGCGCGAGCGGTGCCCGGGACCTTCGGCCCCGTGGCGCGGGTCGGGGTGCCGATGGGAGGACACCCCGGGCCTGCCTAGGATGAGCGCGATCAGTGGGCCCCTGTCAGCCGGAAGGGAGCATGGGCCCGCCGGGCGTCGAACCGCCCGGACGATCGGACGAACTGGCCCACCGGCGCACGCCTGATCGGCGTCCCGGGTGATGAGGGAGGTCGACAGCGAGACCATGAAGATCGTTGTCTGTGTCAAGCAGGTGCCGGACAGCTGGGCGGAGAAGACGCTGCGGCCGTCCGACAACACCCTCGACCGCGAGTCGGTCGACGCGGTGATGAACGAGCTCGACGAGTACGCCGTCGAGGAGGCGCTGCGGCTGCAGGAGGCGCAGGGCGGCGAGGTCGTCGTGCTGTCGATGGGCCCGTCGCAGGCCACCGACACGATCCGCAAGGCGCTGTCGATGGGCGCCGACGCCGGCGTGCACGTGGTCGACGACGGGCTGCACGGCTCCGATGCCGTCGCCACGTCGCTGGCCCTGGCCAAGGCCATCGAGGCGCAGGGCGCCGACCTGGTGATCTTCGGGTCCGAGTCGACCGACGCGCGCATGTCGGTCGTGCCCGCGATGGTCGCCGAGCGGCTGGGCCTGCCGCAGCTCACGTTCTCCAGCTCGGTGGCCGTGGACGGCGGCACGGTCCGCACGAACCGGGTCACCGAGTACGGCTACGACGTGGTCGAGGCGCCGCTGCCGGCGCTGGTCAGCGTCGTGGAGAAGATCAACGAGCCGCGCTACCCCTCGTTCAAGGGGATCATGGCCGCCAAGAAGAAGCCCGTACAGACCCTCGGCCTGGCCGATCTCGGCGTGGCGGCGGGCGAGGTGGGCCTCGGGGCCGCCTGGTCCGTCGTGGCCGAGGCCGCGGCCCGCCCGCCGAAGGCGAAGGGCACGATCGTCGCCGACGACGGCTCCGGCGGCGTGGCGATCGCCGACTACCTGTCCGCGCAGAAGTTCATCTGAGGAGACCTCCATGGCTGAAGTGCTGGTGCTCGTCGAGCATGTCGACGGCAACGTCAAGAAGGTCACGTACGAGCTGCTGACCCTCGCCCGCCGCATCGGTGAGCCCGCCGCCGTCTTCGTCGGCAACGGCGCCGACGCCGCGGTCCCGGGCCTGGCCGAGCACGGCGCCGCGACGGTCTACGTCGCGGACGCTCCCGAGCTGACCGCCCACCCGGTGGCCCCCAAGGCCGAGGTGCTGGCCAAGCTGGTGGCCGAGAAGGCCCCGGCGGCCGTGCTCGTGGCGAGCACCGCCGAGGGCAAGGAGGTCGGCGCACGCCTGGCGATCCGCTCCGGCTCGGGCATCATCACCGACGCGGTGGACGTGGACGCCGACGCCACCGCCACCCAGTCGGTGTTCGGTGGGGCCACCATCGTGAAGTCGAAGGTCGCCACCGGCACCCCGATCATCACGGTCCGCACGAACAGCGTCGCCCCCGAGGCGGCACCGGCGGCCGGCGCACGCGTCGCCGTCTCGGTCGAGCTCTCGTCCGCCGCGACGGCGGCCAAGGTGGTCGACCGGGTCGAGCAGGCCAAGGGCGGCCGGCCGGACCTGGCCGAGGCCGCGGTCGTCGTCTCCGGCGGCCGGGGCGTGGGCGGGGCCGACGGCTTCGGCGTGATCGAGGCCCTCGCCGACTCGCTCGGTGCCGCGGTGGGCGCGTCCCGCGCCGCGACCGATGCCGGGTGGTACCCGCACCAGTTCCAGGTCGGCCAGACGGGCAAGACCGTCGCGCCGCAGCTGTACATCGCGAACGGCATCTCCGGGGCCATCCAGCACCGTGCCGGCATGCAGACCTCCAAGACGGTGGTCGTGGTCAACAAGGACCCCGAGGCGCCGATCTTCGAGCTCGCCGACTTCGGCGTGGTGGGCGACCTGTTCCAGGTCGTGCCGCAGCTGACCGAGGAGATCACCAAGCGCAAGGGCTGATCGGGCAGGACGTCGGATGGGCTCGGCCGGGTCACCGGTCGGGCCCATCGACGTCGGTGGCGCCGGCGCAGCCGGTGCCTAGGATTGCCCCCGATGCGCGCCTACCTCGACCACGCGGCCACCACGCCGCTGCTCGACTGCGCCCGCGAGGCGTTGGTCGACGCGTTGGGTGCCACCGGCAACGCCTCGTCGCTGCACTGGTCCGGGCGCGCCGCCCGGCGCCGCTTGGAGGAGGCCCGCGAGTCGATCGCCGAGCAGCTCGGGGTGGCACCGAGCGAGGTGGTGTTCACCGCCGGGGGCACCGAGGCGGACAACCTCGCCGTGAAGGGCCTGTGGTGGGGGCGCACCGCCGCGCGCCCGGACCGCCGGCGCGTGCTGGCCTCGCGGGTCGAGCATCACGCGGTGCTCGACCCCGTCCACTGGCTGGGCGCCCACGAGGGGGCCGAGGTGGTGTGGCTCGACGTGGACCGGCTGGGTCGGGTCGATCCCGCGCAGGTCGCCGACGAGCTCGCGCGCGCCGACGACGTCGCCCTCGTGGCCGTCATGTGGGCCAACAACGAGGTCGGCACGGTGCAGCCGATCGAGGCGATCGCTGCCGCGTGCGCCCACGCCGACGTCCCGCTGCACGTGGACGCCGTGCAGGCGCTGGGCTCGATCCCGGTGGACGCTGCGCTGCCCACCACGCTGGCGATCTCGGGGCACAAGCTCGGCGGTCCCATGGGGGTCGGGGCCCTGGTGGCCCGGCGCAACGCCCCGCTCGCCCCGCTCACCCACGGCGGGGGCCAGGAGCGACAGGTCCGCTCGGGGACCCCGGACGTCCCGGCCATCGCCGGGTTCGCCGCCGCGGTGGCACACGTGCTCGGCGACCTGCCCGAGCGCGCCGCGCGCGTCGCCGCGCTGCGCGACACCCTGCTCGCAGGGGTGACCACCCTGGCCCCCGACGCGGTCGTCAACGGTGCCCAGGGCGGCCCCGACGCCCGCCTGCCCGGCAACGCCCACGTCTCGTTCCCCGGGTGCGAGGGTGACGCGCTGCTCATGCTGCTGGATGCCGCCGGCGTGGACGTGTCGACCGGCTCGGCCTGCACCGCAGGCGTGCCCGAGCCCAGCCACGTCCTGCTCGCCATGGGGATCGACGCCGTCCTCGCGCGCTCGTCGCTGCGCCTGACGCTGGGCCACAGCTCGGCGGCCGCCGACGTCGAGGCCCTGCTGGCCGCCCTGCCCGCCGCCCTCGACCGCGCGCGGCGAGCCGGCCAGGTGCGGATCAGCGCCAGGCTCGCGACCGCCCTCGACGGGGGCTGAGCCGTGCGCGTCCTCGCCGCGATGTCCGGCGGCGTCGACTCCGCCGTGGCGGCGGCGCGCATGGTGGCCGCGGGCCACGCGGTCACCGGGGTGCACCTGGCGCTGTCCCGCAACGCCGCCTCGTACCGCTCCGGCGCACGCGGCTGCTGCACGATCGAGGACGCCCGCGACGCCTGGCGTGCCGCCGACCGGCTGGGGATCCCCTTCTACGTGTGGGACATGTCGGAGGAGTTCGCGGCCGAGGTGGTCGAGGACTTCGTGGCCGAGTACGCGGCCGGGCGCACCCCGAACCCCTGCCTGCGGTGCAACGAGCGGATCAAGTTCGCCGCGGTCCTGGACCGGGCCCGCGCCCTCGGCTTCGACGCCGTCGCCTCCGGGCACTACGCCCGGCTGGTCGACGGCCCGCTGGGTCGGCAGCTGCACCGCGCCGTCGATGCGGGCAAGGACCAGTCCTACGTCCTCGGGGTCCTGGACGCCGAGCAGCTCGCCGGATGCGCCTTCCCGCTCGGGGACTCGACGAAGGCCGAGGTCCGGGCGGAGGCACGCGCGCTCGGCCTGGCCGTCGCGGCCAAGCCGGACAGCCACGACATCTGCTTCATCCCGACCGGGGACACGGGCGGGTTCCTGCGCGATCGGCTCGGGTCGGCACCCGGCCAGGTGGTCGATGCGGCGACCGGCGAGGTCCTCGGGCACCACGACGGTGCGCACGCCTTCACGGTGGGCCAGCGGCGCGGCCTGCACCTGGGGCGCCCGGCCCCCGACGGCGCACGGCGCTACGTGGTCGAGGTCGACATCACGGCCCGCCGGGTGGCGGTGGGTCCCGCGGCGATGCTCGACGTGACCCGGATCCGGGCCGGCCGCCCGCGCTGGTGCGGCCCGCAGCCGGCGGCCGAGGGGCGGCTCGGGGTGCAGGTCCGGGCCCACGGCGAGGAGCTGCCGGGCCTGGTGCGGATGGTCGGCGACGGGTTCGAGGTCGACCTCGACGTGCCGGCCCGCGGCATCGCCCCGGGGCAGGCGGCCGTCCTCTACGACGGGACGCGGGTCGTCGGCTCGGGGACCATCCTGCGGGGATCCCGGTGAGCGACACGGCGCCCGGGTCGCAGGAGGGGAGGGGGCCCACGGGGTCGGGATCGGGCTCGCCCGCCCACGCCCCGGCCCAGGGGGACGGCATCCGGTCGCGGGCGCTGTCCATCGGGATCGCGGTGGGTGCCTACGCGATCAGCTTCGGCGCGATCAGCGTCGCCGCCGGCCTCGACGTGCTCCAGGCGCAGGCCCTGTCCGCGCTCATGTTCACCGGGGCCTCGCAGTTCGCCTTCGTCGGCGTCGTCGCGGCGGGTGGGGGCATCGCCACCGCGGTGCTCACGGCGTTCCTGCTCGGCCTGCGCAACGGGCTGTACAGCCTGCACCTGGCCGGTGTGCTGGGCACGCCGCGCGCCCCGCTGGCCCGGTTGCGCGGCTGGCGGCGGGCCGCGGCCGCCCACTTCACGATCGACGAGTCCACGGCCATGGCCATGGCCTACGAGCCGGACGCGGCGGCGACGCGGCGCGCCTTCTGGACCACGGGGTGGTCGGTCTTCCTGCTGTGGAACCTGGGCACCCTGCTCGGTGCGGCCGGCGCGGCCTCCCTGGCCGACCCGACCGCCCTCGGGCTGGATGCCGCGATCCCGGCCGGGTTCCTCGCGCTGCTCTGGCCGCGGCTGGTCGACCGCTCGGCCTGGGCCCTGGCCGCTGCCGCGGCGCTGGGCGCACTGCTGCTCGCCCCGGCGCTGCGCCCCGGGATCCCCGTGCTCGCCGGGGCGGCGATCGCCGTCGCCGGGGCGCTGCTGCTGACCCGCGGCCGGGAGGCGTGACGCCCATGTGGCCCGCTGTCCTGCTGGCCTCGGCGCTGGCGTTCCTCACCAAGTGGGCCGGCCACCTGCTCCCGGAAGGGCTGCTGGAGCGACCCCTGGTGCGGCGATCGGCGGCGATGCTCCCGATCGCCCTGCTCGCGGCGCTCACGGCCATCCAGGCGTTCTGGTCGCCCGTGGGCTTCACGCTCGACGCCCGGGCGGCCGGGCTCGGCGTCGCGGTCGTCGCGCTGCTGCTGCGCGCGCCCTTCCTCGTCGTCGTGCTGGCCGCGGCCGCGACCGCGGCGCTGCTGCGTGCGATGGGGTGGGGCTGAGCGCACGGCGTGGCTGGGGAGCCGGGCCCGCCCGGAAGCCCGGGCGGCGCCAAGGCCCGGCCGGGCGTGCACGGCGGCGTCCGCGGCGCTGCTGCGCGTCTCAGGCGGGCGGGTCGTCCGCGGGGAACCGCACGCCCACCTGGCGGCGCGCCTCGTCGAGGATCCGTGCCACCGACAGCGAGCCGCCCTCGCCCGCCGGCCAGACGGGCGACTCGGCCAGCCCGCGGCGCAGGCAGTCCACGAAGTGGGCCACCTCGTAGCGCATGTGGTGCTCGGACTGGCCCGGAGCCAGGTCGCGGACCGTCCCGTCGCGGCCCTCGAACCGCACCGCCGTCGGCACGCTGCAGTCGTCGAGGTGCAGCACCCCGGCCTCTCCAGCGATCGCCGAGCCCACGTTGCCCGGCACGATCTTGGAGTGCAGGCAGGCCACCTCGAATCCGTCGTAGCCCAGGAGGAGGGTGCCCTGGCCGTCGACGCCGCTGTCGAGCACCACACCTGTGGCCGTGACCGACGCCGGTGGGCCGAAGAGCCACAGCGCCAGCGCGACGGGGTAGATCCCGAGGTCCATCAGCGAGCCCGCGGCGAAGGCGGGGTTGAAGGCGTTGGGCAGCTCCCCGGCGCGCAGCCGGTCGTAGCGCGACGAGTACTGGTCCTTGGCCAGGACCACCCGGCGCAGCCGTCCGACGTCGGGCAGCGCGTCCCGGATCGCGCGAGCGTTCGGCTCGTGCGGCGTGGTCCACGCCTCCATGAGCAGGCAGCCGGCCTCGGCGGCGGCGCCCACCATCGCCCCGACCTCGCGGGCGTTGGCGCCCATCGGCTTCTCCGCGAGCACGTGCTTGCCCGCGCCCACCAGGGCGATCGCCTGCTCGGCGTGCAGGGCGTTCGGGCTGCCCAGGTAGACGGCGTCGACCGCGTCGTGGTCGGCGAGTGCCGCCAGCTGCGTGTGGACGGTGCCGATCCCGTACCTGGCCGCGAACGCCCGTCCCGTCTCCTCGGACCGGGACAGCACCGCGGTGACCTCGAAGCCGGGCACCGTGCGCCCGGCCTCGATCAGGGCACCGGTGATCCAGTTCGTGCCGACGACGGCGAATCGCACGGGCCCGGGCCGGGATGTGGGGCGGCTCGGGGGCAGGGCGGTGCCGGGCGCGGGGGAGTCGGACATGCCGGCATCCTCCCAGCCGGCACCGACCCGCGCCGAGCAGCGGCGAGAATGGGCAGGTGGCCAGCCCGTCCGACCCGCAGCCCCCCGCCCTGATCCACGTGACGGGCATCGGCTCCATGCCCGGCACCGATGCGGACGAGGCGACCCGGGTGGTGGTCGGCGAGCTGGACGTGCCGCACCTCGTCGAGCTGCCGGATCGCGGCCCGGGTGGGGACATGGTCGGCCGGACGCTGGGACTGATCGCGGCGACGACCGGTGACTTCGCCGCCGAGACGACGCCGACCGGGTGGCGGCTGGCCGGCGGTCGCACCGGTGGTGAGCCGGGCCTGCAGATGCGTCGGGCACGGGCCTGGCTGGGTGAGGACGCCGATCGCCTCGAGGAGCACCTGCAGGGCTTCTCGGGGCAGACCAAGGCGCAGGTGGCGGGACCCTGGACGCTCGCGGCGGCCCTGGAGGCGGTGCTGGGCACGCGCGTGCTGGCCGACCGGGCGGCCTGCGCCGACCTCGGGGCGGCCCTGGCGGAGGCGGTGGCAGCCCATCTGACGGACCTGCGCCGACGCGTGCCGGGTGCCGAGCTCGTCCTCCAGCTCGACGAGCCCTCGCTGCCCGCGGTCCGGTCCGGCCGGGTGCGCACGGCGAGCGGCCGTGGGGCCCTGCGCACCCCCGACGAGCCCGAGCTGGCCGGGGTGCTCGCACCGGTCGTCAGCGCCGCCCGCGAGGCCGGGGCGCGCGAGGTGGTCGTGCACTGCTGCGCCCCGGACGTGCCCGTCGGGCTGCTGCGCCGGGCAGGGGTGGGGGCGGTGTCGCTGGACCTCGCCGCCGTCGGCCAGCGCGCAGACGAGGCCCTGGGCGGGTGGTGGGAGGCGGGCGGCCTCGTGCTGCTCGGGGTGGCCCCGCCGCTGGACCCCGAGCCCACGGCGGCACGCGCGATGCCGGAGTCGCTCACCCGCGCCGTGGACGGGCTCTGGCGGCGCATCGGCTACGCGGCGGCCGACGTCGCCGAGCGCACGTGGCTGACGCCGGGGTGCGGCCTGGCGGGTGCCTCGCCCGGCTGGGCCCGCTCGGTCGGCGGCCTCCTGCGCAGCGCCGCACGCATGCTCGCAGACGCCGAGTAGCACCGGTCCAGCCGCGTGCGCACCCGGTGTCCGGCCGCCCGGATAGCCTTCGCATCGTGAGCGACGCCCCCGATCCGCGTGCCCGCTGGGCCGAGCTGGTGGACCTGGTGCACGCGGCCCGGACGGCCTACTACCAGCACGACCGGCCCACGTTGTCGGATGCCGAGTACGACGTGCTGTTCGCCGAGCTGGTGGGGCTGGAGGAGGCGCACCCGGAGCTGGTGTCGCAGGATTCGCCGACCCAGTCGGTGGGTGGGGTGCGCTCGGAGATGTTCGAGCCGGTCGAGCACCTGGAGCGGATGTACTCGCTGGACAACGCGTTCTCCGACGAGGAGCTCTCGGCGTGGGCGGAGCGTGTCGTGGCGGCGGTGGGGTCGTTCCCGCCGGTGCTGTGCGAGCTGAAGATCGACGGCCTGGCGGTGGACCTGGTGTACCGGCACGGCCGGCTCGCGTCGATCGCGACGCGTGGCGACGGCCGGGTGGGTGAGGACGTCACCTACAACGCCCAGTTCATCCCAGCCGTGCCGGAGCGTCTCACGGCGGCGCAGGGCGCTGCCGTGCCCGCGCTCGTGGAGGTGCGCGGCGAGGTGTTCTTCCCGGTGGCCGACTTCGAGCGGATCAACACCGAGCAGCTGGCGCTGGGCCGCTCGCCGTTCGCGAACCCGCGGAACACCGCGGCCGGCACGCTGCGGCAGCGGATCGACCGTCGCGAGGAGGAGCTGGCCCGGGCCGAGCAGGCCGCGGAGGCGGTGCGCGCCCGCGGGGCCGGCGCCGGCGCGGTGGAGCGCTCCGAGGCTCGGGTGGCCCGGCTCGCCGCGGAGGTGGCGCGCTCGCGGGCGAACCTGGGCCGGCTGCGGCTGACGGTGCACGGGGTGGGTGCCCGGGAGGGCCTGGGCATCGACACCCAGTCGCACGCGTACCAGGTGCTGGGCGGCCTTGGGCTGCCGACCTCGGACCGGGCTCGGGTGGTCGCCAGCCTCGACGAGGTGCGCGACTTCGTGGCGCAGTACGCCGAGCGCCGCCACGACGTCGAGCACGAGATCGACGGCGTGGTGGTGAAGGTCGACGACTTCGGCACGCAGGCCGCGCTGGGGGCCACGTCGCGGGCGCCCCGCTGGGCCATCGCCTACAAGTACCCGCCCGAGGTGGTGCGCACCCGGTTGCTGGACATCCGGGTCAACGTGGGCCGGACCGGTCGGGTGACGCCGTACGCGGTGATGCAGCCGGCCAAGGTGGCCGGGTCGACGGTCGAGATGGCCACCCTGCACAACGCCCAGGAGGTGGCCCGCAAGGGCGTGCTGATCGGCGACCTGGTGTTCCTGCGCAAGGCCGGCGACGTGATCCCCGAGGTGATCGGGCCCGTGGTCGAGGAGCGCACCGGGTCCGAGCGGGCGTTCGTGATGCCCACGCAGTGCCCGGAGTGCGGCACGCCGCTGGCGCCCGCGAAGGAGGGCGACGTCGACATCCGGTGCCCGAACACCCGGTCCTGCCCCGCCCAGCTGCGCGAACGGGTGTTCCACGTCGCGTCCCGCGGGGCGTTCGACATCGAGGGCCTGGGCTGGAAGGCCGGCATCGCGCTGCTGGAGTCCGGGGTGGTCGCCGACGAGGGCGACCTGTTCGCCGTGGACGCCGACACGCTGCGCACGATCCCGTTCTTCACCCGGGCGCCGAAGCCGGCGGCGGGGGAGTCCGGCCCGCAGCTCACGGCCAACGCCGAGGCGCTGCTGGGCCAGCTGCGCAAGGCGAGGGCGCAGCCGCTCTGGCGGGTGCTGGTCGCGCTGTCGATCCGCCACGTCGGCCCGACCGCCGCCCAGGCGCTGGCCCGCGAGTTCGGATCCCTCGAGGCCATCGAGGCCGCATCCGTCGAGGAGCTGGCCACCACCGAGGGCGTGGGCCCGACCATCGCCGAGGCGGTCGTGGAGTGGTTCGGCGTCGACTGGCACCGCGAGGTCGTGCGCAAGTGGCGCGACGGGGGCGTGCGGATGGCCGACGAGCGGGCCGCCCCCGGGCCGAAGCCGCTGACCGGCTTGACCGTCGTGATCACCGGATCCCTGCCCGGCTTCACCCGCGACGGCGCCACCGAGGCGGTCACCTCCCGTGGCGGCAAGGTCGCCTCCTCGGTGTCGAAGCGGACCGACTTCGTGGTGATCGGCGAGAACGCCGGCACGAAGGCCGACAGGGCGATCGCCCTGGCCCGGCCCATCCTCGACGCCGACGGCTTCGCCGTCCTGCTCGAGCACGGTCCGCAGGCAGCAGCCGGGATCGCGCGCACCGGCGACGCGTCCTGAGGCGCCACGGGCCGCGCCTAGGATTGCGCCCATGCCCGAGACCGCAGGTGCGATCACGCGCGAGCAGGTGGCCCACCTGGGCCGCCTGGCCCGCCTGTCCCTGACCGAGGACGAGCTGGACCGGTACAGCGCCCAGCTGGCCGACATCGTCGCGGCGGTCGCCCGCGTCACCGAGGTGGCGACCCCGGACGTGCCGGCCACCTCCCACCCGATGCCGCTGCAGAACGTCTTCCGCGACGACGTCCCGCGGCCGTGCCTGAGCCAGGAGCAGGCGCTGGCCGGAGCGCCTGATGCCGAGGACGGCCGGTTCCGGGTCCCGCGGATCCTGGACGAGGAGTGAGCGGTTCGATGAGCACCCTGGACCTCACGCGGTGCACCGCGGTGCAGCTCGCCGAGCTCCTCGGCACCCGGACGGTCTCCGCCCGGGAGGTGGCCCAGGCGCACCTCGATCGCATCGCCGCCGTCGACGGCGACATCCACGCCTTCCTGCACGTCGATGCGGCCGGGGCGCTCGCCGCCGCGGACGCCGTCGACGCCGACCGTGCCGCCGACCGGCCGCTCGGTCCCCTGGCCGGCGTCCCGCTGGCCCTCAAGGACGTCCTCACGATGCGGGACGTGCCGACCACGTGCGGCTCGCGGATCCTCGAGGGCTGGCGTCCCCCGTACGACGCCACGGTCACCCGGCGCCTGCGGGAGGCCGGCATCGTGATCCTGGGCAAGACCAACATGGACGAGTTCGCGATGGGCTCCTCCACCGAGCACTCCGCCTACGGGCCCACCCGCAACCCGTGGGCCCTCGACCGCATCCCGGGCGGCTCCGGCGGCGGCTCGGCGGCCGCGCTGGCGGCGTTCGAGGCGCCGCTGGCGATCGGCACGGACACCGGGGGCTCCATCCGCCAGCCCGCGGCCGTCACGGGGACCGTCGGGGTCAAGCCGACCTACGGGGCCGTGTCGCGCTACGGCCTCGTCGCGCTGGCCTCGTCGCTGGACCAGGCCGGTCCCTGCGCCCGGACGGTGCTCGACACCGCGATGCTGCACCAGGTCATCGCTGGCCACGACCCGATGGACTCCACCTCGCTGACCGACCCCGTCCCCGACGTCGTTGCCGCTGCGAAGTCCGGCGACATCAGCGGCGTGCGCATCGGGCTGGTGCGGGAGCTCGGCGGCGAGGGCTACCAGGCCGGTGTGCAGGAACGGTTCGCGGAGGCGGTCGCGGTCCTCGAGCGGCTCGGTGCGGACGTCGTCGAGGTGTCCTGCCCGTCGTTCGAGCACGCCCTGGCGGCGTACTACCTGATCCTGCCCAGCGAGGCCTCGAGCAACCTGGCGAAGTTCGACGGCATCCGCTACGGGCTGCGCGTCGGCGACGACGGCCGCCGCTCGGTCGAGGAGGTCATGAGCCTGACCCGCGAGGCCGGCTTCGGCGCCGAGGTGAAGCGCCGCATCATGCTGGGCACGTACGCGCTGTCCAGCGGCTACTACGACGCCTACTACGGCTCCGCCCAGAAGGTGCGCACGCTCATCCAGCGCGACTTCACGGCAGCGTTCGCGCAGGCCGACGTGCTCATCTCGCCGACCGCGCCCACCACGGCCTTCCGGCTCGGCGAGAAGCTCGACGATCCGCTCGCGATGTACCTCAACGACGTGGCCACGATCCCGGTGAACCTGGCCGGGAACGCGGCGATGAGCCTGCCCATCGGGCTGGCCGCCGAGGACGGGCTGCCCGTGGGCCTGCAGGTGATCGCCCCGGCGATGGCCGACGACCGGCTCTACCGGGTCGGGGCTGCCCTGGAGCAGGCGCTGTACGACCGGTGGGGCGGGCTGCTGATCGAGGAGGTGCCGGCGCGATGAGCCAGGCGACGATGGAGCTGATGGACTTCGACGAGGCGATGGCCCGGTTCGACCCCGTCCTCGGCCTCGAGGTGCACGTCGAGCTGAGCACCGCCACCAAGATGTTCTGCGGCTGCCCGACGACGTTCGGCGCGGAGCCGAACACCCAGGTCTGCCCGGTGTGCCTGGGCCTGCCCGGCGCGCTGCCCGCGCTGAACCGGATGGGCGTGGAGTCAGCCATGCGGATCGGCCTGGCGCTGCACTGCGAGGTGGCCGAGTGGTGCCGGTTCGCGCGGAAGAACTACTTCTACCCGGACATGCCGAAGAACTTCCAGACCTCGCAGTACGACGAGCCGATCTGCTCCGACGGCTGGATCGACGTCGACTACGACACCCCGGAGGGCCGCCGGACGTTCCGGGTGGGCATCGAGCGCGCGCACATGGAGGAGGACACCGGCAAGAACGTCCACCTGGGCGGGGCCACCGGACGCATCCACGGGGCCGACTACTCGCTGGTGGACTACAACCGGGCCGGCATCCCGCTCATCGAGATCGTGACCAAGCCGATCGAGGGGGCGGGTCGGTACGCCCCCGAGGTGGCACGCGCCTACGTGTCGGCCCTGCGCGACCTGCTGCGCGCGCTGGAGGTGTCCGACGTGCGGATGGAGCAGGGCTCGCTGCGCTGCGACGTCAACGTCTCGCTGCGGCCGTCGGCCGACGCGCCGTTCGGCACCCGCTCGGAGACCAAGAACGTCAACTCCCTGCGCTCGGTCGAGCGCTCGGTCCGCTACGAGATCGGTCGGCAGGCCGCGCTGCTGGCCGGCGGCGGGCGGGTCGTCCAGGAGACCCGGCACTGGCACGAGGACACCGGCCTGACCACCTCGGGGCGCTCCAAGGAGGAGGCCGAGGACTACCGCTACTTCCCCGAGCCCGACCTGGTGCCGATCGCGCCGTCGCGGGAGTGGGTCGAGGCGCTGCGCGCGACGCTGCCGGAGAACCCGGCGGCCCGGCGCAACCGGTTGGCGGCCGCGTGGGGGATCGGCGAGCTGGAGATGAGCACCGTCGTCAACGCCGGCGCCCTGGACCTGGTCGAGGCCACGATCGCGGCGGGCGCCGACCAGGCCGCGGCGCGCAAGTGGTGGACCGGCGAGCTGGCCCGCGTCGCCCGGGAGCGGGGCGTGGAGCTGCGCGACCTGGCCATCACGCCGGCCCAGGTGGCCGAGGTGGAGGCGCTCGTGCAGGCTGGGACGGTCAACGACAAGCTGGCCCGCCAGGTGATCGAGGGCGTGCTGGCAGGGGAGGGCGGGCCGGGGGAGGTCGTGGCCGCCCGTGGGCTCGCGGTGGTCTCCGACGACGGCCCCTTGCTCGCGGCGATCGACGACGCGCTGGCCGCCCAGCCCGACGTCGCCGAGAAGATCCGCGGCGGGAAGGTGCAGGCCGCCGGGGCGATCGTGGGCGCCGTCATGAAGGCCACCCGGGGCCAGGCCGACGCAGCTCGCGTGCGTGAGCTGATCTTCCAGCGGCTCGGCGTCGAGGCGTAGCGGGGGGCACGTCCGGCGGTCTCGGCCGCGCTCCGCGCGACTCGCGTCAAGTTCGCGGCGCTCACGCGGACTTGCGTCAAGTTTGGGGCGCTTCCGGGGGCTTGCGTCAAGTTCGGGGCGCTTCACGGGGACTTGCGTCAAGTTTGGGGCGGCTCGGTGCGCTCAAACCTGACACAAACCGTGTTCGTGCGATCGGAGCGTGGCGTGCGCCCCCCGATCGCACGCACTCGTGACGAGCCGGGCATGCGAGCGCGCCCCGATCGCGCGTCCCGCACGATCAGGGCGCACCCGCCACGATCAGCCCTTGGTGAACCGCTCCACGGCCCGCCACGCCAGCGGGAACAGCCCTGCGGCCAGGGCGACCTTGAGCGCGTCGCCGAGCATGAAGGGCGTGACGCCGAGCTCGACCGCCTTCGCCAGCGGCACGTCGATCGCGGCGGCCAGCCAGCTGGCGCCGATCGTGTAGATCACGAGGTTGCCGACCACCATGAGACCCGCGGTGCGCAGCGCGGTCCGGGTGTTGCCGCGCTCGGCGAGCCAGCCGACCAGTGCCGCGGCCACGACGAAGCCCAGGACGTAGCCGAAGCTCACGACGAGCGCGCCCTCCTTGAACGCTGCCGAGCCTCCGGCGAACCACGGGACGCCGGCCAGGCCCATGACGGCGTAGAGCAGCATGGCAGCGACGCCTCGCCAGGTCCCGAGGGCGGCTGCGGTGAGCAGCACCGCGAACGTCTGCCCCGTGACGGGTACCGGGGTGAACGGCAGCGGGATCGCGACCTGGGCGGCCAGGCCGACGAAGGCGGCCCCGCCGATCACGAGGATGGCATTGCGGACCGCTGTGCGGGGCAGGACGTCGGCAAGCACTCCGGGAACGGGGGTGGCGAGGGACATGGCAGCTCCTGGTCAGTCCGTGGCCGAGGGCCGGGTCGCCTCCGGCTCGTGCAGGTCCCGAGCCTAGCGGGCATGGCCTCGCGTTCGTGCGCCCCCATGCCCAATCGGTCGCCTGTGCGGCCGGAGCCCCTCAAGGGCCATCGCCGGGCTCGTGCCCGTGGTCACGGAGACGGACGGGCCTGCGGATCGTCCGGTGCCGTACCCGGGTGGGGC
>JALOLH010000128.1 GCA_025456065.1 Candidatus Nanopelagicales bacterium
GGAGCAGCGCTTCGGCGTCGAGCACAAGGAGCACATCAAGGCCCTGCGCACCAACGTCGACGTGCTCACGATGTCGGCCACCCCGATCCCGCGCACGCTGGAGATGGCGGTCACCGGCATCCGCGAGATGAGCACGATCCAGACCCCGCCCGAGGAGCGCCACCCGGTGCTCACCTCGGTCGGCCCGTACGACGACCGGCAGATCGCCGCGGCCATCCGACGCGAGCTGCTGCGCGATGGCCAGGTCTTCTTCGTGCACAACCGGGTGGAGTCCATCGAGCGGGTCGCCGCCCGCCTGCGCGACCTGGTGCCGGAGGCGCGGATCACCGTCGCGCACGGCCAGATGCACGAGCACACCCTCGAGCGGGTCATCGTCGACTTCTGGGAGAAGCGCTTCGACGTGCTCGTGAGCACCACGATCGTCGAGTCCGGCCTGGACATCCCGAACGCGAACACGCTCGTCGTCGACCGCGCCGACACGTTCGGGCTGAGCCAGCTGCACCAGCTGCGCGGGCGGGTCGGCCGCGGCCGTGAGCGCGCCTACGCCTACTTCCTGTACCGGCCCGAGCGCCCGCTCACCGAGACCGCGCACGACCGGCTCGCGACGATCGCCGCGCACACCGACCTCGGGGCCGGCATGCAGGTGGCGATGAAGGACCTCGAGATCCGGGGTGCCGGCAACCTGCTCGGCGGCGAGCAGTCCGGGCACATCGCCGACGTCGGCTTCGACCTGTACGTGCGGCTGGTCGGCGAGGCGCTGGCCGAGTACCGCGGCGAGACCGGCGCCGAGCTGGCCGAGGTGAAGGTGGAGCTGCCCGTCGACGCGCACATCCCGCACGACTACGTCACCGGCGAGCGGCTGCGCCTCGAGGCGTACAAGCGGATCGCGGCAGCGGTCGACGACGCGTCGATCGACGAGGTGGTCGCCGAGCTCAAGGACCGCTACGGGCCCTGCCCCGCGCCGGTGCAGCGGCTCATGGACGTCGCACGGCTGCGGGTGCTCGCGCGCTCGGCCGGCGTGAGCGAGGTGGTCCTGCAGGGCGGGTACGTCCGCCTGGGCGGGGTCGACCTGCCCGAGAGCAGGCGCATGCGCCTGCTCCGCCTGTACCCGGGCACCCAGGTGAAGCCGGTCACCCGGACGGTCCTCGTGCCCCGGCCGAAGCCCGCCACGATGGGTGCGCCGCCGGTCGTGGACGCACCCCTCGTAGCATGGGCCGCCGAGGTGATCCGGGCGGTCATCCTGGAACCGATCGGAGGACGTTGATGGCTCGACGCAGGACCGCGCTCGCGCTCGGGGGACTCGCACTCGTGCTGGCCGGGTGCGGCGTCACGCAGGCCGGGCAGGCGGCGACCGCCGACACGTTCCGGATCCCCCAGTCCGAGGTCGACGCGCAGGTGCGCGCCGTGATGGCCCAGGTCCAGGACGCGCCGGGTGCCCCACCCGCCGGCCTGGCGCTGGCCACCACGCAGCGGCTCGTCCGCGACGAGCTGGTCGCGGGCAAGGCCGCCGAGCTCGGGATCACCGTCAGCCAGGCCGACGTCGACGCCGGCGTCGCGGAGCTGGCCGAGCAGTACGGCGGCCAGGCGGGGCTGGAGCAGTCGGCCGCGCAGGCCGGCATCCCTGCCGACCAGATCGAGCCCTTCGTGCGCTCGAACCTGCTCATCGAGGGCATCACCGCCCAGTCCGGTGGGGACGAGGCGGCGGTGGCTGCCGCCCTGGGCGACTTCTCCGAGCAGGTCGACGTCCAGGTCTCCCCCCGGTACGGCACGTGGGACCCCGTGGGCCTGCAGATCGTGCCCGGCTCCTCGGTGGCGACCCCGGCCGAGCAGCCGGAGACGCCCTGACGTGCCGGACGGGCCCCGCGCGGCATCCCCGGCAGACGTGCCGGACGGCCCCCGCGCCGTCCCCCTGCCCACCGGCGAGCCGCTGCTCGAGCTGATCCGGGTGATGGACCGGCTGCGGGCCCCCGGCGGATGCCCCTGGGACGCCGAGCAGACCCACGCCTCGCTCGTCTCCTACCTGACCGAGGAGGCCTACGAGGCGGTCGAGGCGATCGAGACCGGCGACCGCGCCGCCATGCGCGAGGAGCTCGGCGACGTCCTGCTGCAGGTCATGTTCCACGCCCGGATCGCGCAGGAGCACCCGACCGACCCGTGGTCGGTCGACGACGTCGCGGCGGGGATCGCGGCCAAGCTGGTCGCCCGGCACCCGCACGTCTTCGGCGACGAGACCGCTGACTCCGCGGCCCACGTCGAGTCGGTGTGGCTGGCCCGCAAGACCGCCGAGAAGGCCCGCGGGTCGGTCCTGGACGGGATCCCCAACGGCCTGCCCGCCCTGCTGCTCGCCGCCAAGCTGCGCTACCGCGCGACCCACGGGGGGGTCGACGTTCCGATGGCCGGTGAGCGTGCCCGCCGGGCGGCCGCCGGGGCCGTCGCCGCCGTCGGCGCCGAGGGGATCGGCGACCTGCTCGCGGCCCTCGTCGCCGAGGCGCACGCCCACGGCATCGACCCCGAGGTCGCGCTGCGCGCGGCCCTGCGCGACTACGCCGACCGGGTCCGCGCGGCGGAGCCGGAGACGACGCCCTGACCGACCAGCGCGCAGCCCTGCCGCGGGCCCGGTGAACAACGCGTGAGCAGCCCGCAGGGGCCGGTCCCTCAGCAGGAGCCCCCCGGCCCGAGTCGGTAGGGTGCCACGGGAGCGGGCGCCCGCCGCCCGCCGCCGCGGCAACCCACGAAGAGGAGCACCCTGTGGCAAGCATCGATGTCGTCATCGCACGCGAGATCCTGGACTCGCGCGGCAACCCCACCGTCGAGGTCGAGGTCGCCCTCGAGGACGGTTCGGTCGGCCGCGCCGCCGTGCCGTCGGGCGCCTCCACCGGGGCGTTCGAGGCCTACGAGCTGCGCGACGGCGACACGTCGCGCTACCTGGGCAAAGGCGTGACCAAGGCCGTCGCCGCGGTCGAGGACGAGATCGCCCCGGCCATCCTCGGCTTCGACGCCACCGAGCAGCGCCTCATCGACCAGACGATGATCGACCTGGACGGCACCCCGAACAAGGAGCGCCTCGGCGCCAACGCGATCCTCGGC
>JALOLH010000022.1 GCA_025456065.1 Candidatus Nanopelagicales bacterium
GCCGGATCGCTCGTGCCGGCCGGGCCGGCGAGCGCTGCGCGGGCCAGCTCCGCGAGCGCGGCACGGTCGGGCTTGCCCGACTCGAGCAGGGGGATCTGCGGCACCAGGCGCACGCGGGGTTGGCCGGCCCGCCCCAGCCGTGCGGCGGCGAGCTCGGCCAACGCGTCCGCCAGCGGCTGGTCGACGCGTCCACAGGCACCCCGGTTCGGGACGACGAGCGCGACGGGCCGGGCGCCGAGGCGCGCGTCGGGCACCGCCACCACCTCCGCGGCGGCGACCCGGGGGTCGGCCCGCAGGGCGTCGGCCACGGCGAGCAGCGAGACCGACGCCCCGCCCACCTGCACGACGTCGTCGGACCGGCCGTGCACCGTCACGTGCCGATCGGCGCCGACCGCCCCGAGGTCATCGGTCCGGAAGCACCGCGACCCGTCCCCGGCGGGGGCCCACCGGCGTGGCCAGCGGCCGTCCCGGTAGCCCATCGCGACCTGCGCGCCGCACACCCGCAGCCGGCCGTCGGTCCCGGCCTCCACCCGGCTCCCGTCGAGCGGCCAGCCGTCCAGGACCACCCCGCCGCAGGTCTCCGTCATCCCGTACGAGCGGACCACGCGCACGCCGGCGCCGCGCAGGCGGTCGACCAGGGACCGGGGGACGGCCGCACCCCCGACCAGCACCACGTCGTACGCGCGCAGCAGCTCCCATCCCACCGCGCCGGCATCGTCGAGGGTCGCCAGCATCGCGGGGACGAGCGAGACCGCCAGCGGCCGACCGTCCGCCGAGGCCGTCACGGCCGCCTGCGTGGCAGCGGCGAACGCCGCGACGGTGAACGGCTCGGCGCCGCCCAGCGAGGCCACGGCCACCGGCTCGGTCGCAGCGATCGCCGAGCGCACGGCGACCATGAGCCCGCCGGCGTGGTGCAGCGGCAGCGCGGCGACCCAGCGGTGCCCGTCGGGTGCACCGACGCGGCGGGCGAACGCCTGCGCTGCGGCGCGCAGCGCGGTCGCCGGCAGCAGCACCCCAGCCGGGTCGCCGGTCGAGCCCGACGTCGCGGCGACCACGGCGACCTCGGGCGGGACCGGCACCCCCGGCTGCACCGCGGCACCGATGCTGGCGTGGTACTCCGGCCGGACGCCACCGGGCAGCAGCGCGATCGCCGGGCCGGACCCGTCCAGGGCGGCCCGCAGGGCGGGCAGCAGCACCGTGAGCCCGTCCGGGCCGGCGGGCACCTCGACCCCGACGCAGGGCCGTCGGGCGGGCGCACGGGACACGGCCCGACCCTAGAGGCGCGGCGTCGAGGCCGCTCGGTCGCACCGCGTCGGCAGCTGCGGGCCCGGCGCTCGGCTCGGCGTCGATGCCGCGACCGCCGCGGTCCGCCGGCACCGGTCGGGCCGAGCGGATCGGCCTCGGTCGGGGGCGGCCGCCGTGCCGACGACCATGATCGGCCGGTGCGGGCCCGGTCCGGCGGCTACGCCGAGCGCCGGCGCAGCGACAGGATCCCGAGGGCGAGCAGCCCGATGATGAACGCGCCGATCACGAGGACCTCCGGCCAGATGGTCGGGTCCGGCGCGACGGCGACCTCCTTGACGGCGTCGACCGCGTAGCTCAGCGGCAGCACGTCGGAGATCGCCTCGGCCGCCGCGGGCATCTGGTCGCGGGGCACCAGCAGCCCGCACAGGAGGAACTGCGGGAACAGCAGCGCGGGCATGAACTGCACGGCCTGGAACTCCGTGCGCGCCAGCGAGCTGGCGGCCAGCCCCATGGTGACGCCGAGCACGGCGGAGAGCACCGAGATGAGCAGCAGCATCCACTCGGGGCCGGCGACCTGCAGGTCGAGCGCCCAGATCGAGAAGGTGGCGACGACCGCGGTCTGCAGCAGCGCCGCGAACCCGAGGGCGACGGCGTACCCGAGCACCAGGTCAGCCCGTCGGATCGGCATCGTCATGAGCCGCTCGAGGGTGCCGGTGGTGCGCTCGCGCAGCATGGTCACCGACGTGATCAGGAACATGATCACCATGGGGAAGATCCCGAGCAGCGGGGGACCGGCCTGGTCGAAGACCCCGCCGCCGTCGTAGATCCACCAGAGCAGGGTCATGAGCAGGGTCGGCACGCCGACCAGCAGGCCGATCGTGCGGTGGTCGTGGCGCAGCTGCGCCAGGACGCGTCCGGCGGTCGCCAGCAGGAGGCGGGGGTTCATGCGGCGCCCCCGATCCCGTGGTCGATGAGGTGCAGGAAGACCTGCTCGGGGTCGGACTGCCCGGTCTGCGCCTGCAGCTCGGCCAGCGTGCCGTCGGCGAGCAGGCCGCCGCCGCGCAGCAGCAGCAGCCGGTCGCACCGCGTGGCCTCGTCCATCACGTGGCTGGAGACCAGCAGCGTCGCGCCGGTGTCGGCCAGGCTGCGGAAGAGGGCCCAGAGGTCGCGGCGCAGCACCGGGTCGAGGCCGACCGTGGGCTCGTCGAGCACCAGCAGCTGCGGGTCCCCGAGCAGCGCGGCGGCCAGCGAGACCCGCGAGCGCTCCCCACCCGAGAGGGTCTGCACGACCTGGTCGGCCTGGCCGTCGAGCTCCACCTGGCCGATGACCCGGTCGACGTCCGCGGCCGGCGCCCCGAGCACGCGTGCGAAGTAGCGCAGGTTCTGCCGGACCGTGAGGTCGGCGTAGGCGCTCGGGTCCTGGGTCACGTAGCCGACGCGGTCGCGCAGCACGGGCGCCCCGGCGGGATGCGCCAGGACGGTGACCGTCCCCGAGGTGAGCCGCTGCACGCCGACGATCGCGCGCATGAGCGTGGTCTTCCCGGCGCCGGACGGGCCCAGCAGCCCGGTGAGGGTGGCGGGCTCCAGCGCCAGCGACACCTCGCGCAGGGCGGTGGTCGTGCCGCGCACGACGGTGAGCCGGTCGACGACGACCGCCGCGGACTGATTCATCATGCGGTGAAACATAGCACCGGGAGGCGTGCTCACCGTGCGGGATCCGCGGCGCCGCGGTGCGCGCCGTCGAGGTACCGCTGGACCACGGGTGCGAGCTCGTCGACGAGGACGTCGACATCCCCCTGCAGGGCCGTCAGCCCGAGTACGTGACGGCCCAGCATGGTGCCCAGGAGGTGGGTCATCGCCAGCGCGACCTGGCGTTGCGGGTCAGGCCCCACCGCCAGCGTGGCCAGCCCGCGCAGCATCGTGTCCTGCAGGAAGGACGCGGCCAGGGCGGCCACCTCGGGGGAGGTCATCGCCGTGCGCATGACTGCCAGCACCGGCTCGCGGAACTCGGGATCCTCGTACAGGGTCAGGAAGGTGCGCGCGATGCGCCGTCCGGCCTCGTCCCGGGGGCCGTCGAGCATCGCGGGCAGGGCCGCGCGGGTGGGATCCACGCCCAGCGCCAGCACCGCCTGGAACAGGCCCATCTTCGTGCCGAAGTAGTGGTGGATGAGGGCAGGGTCGACGTCGGCACGGGTGGCGATGGAGCGCACGGTCGCGGCGTCGAAGCCACGCCTGGCGAACTCCACGCGGGCGGCGGCGACGATCGCCTCGCGGGTGTCCTCGCCTGACCCCGCACGGGGACCGCGACGACGGGGAGCCTGGCGCTGCACGCCCCGATGATGGCACCCGCGCCGTCCCGACCGCCGCGGCCGACCGCCGCGGCCGACCGCCGGGCCCGACCGCCGGGCCCGACCGCCGCGCCCGACCGCCGCGGCCGACCGCCGGGCCCGACCGCCGCGGCCGACCGCCGGGCCCGACCGCCGCGCCCGACCACCGCGGCCGACCGCCGGGCCGTCCCGGACCCCGTCCCGGACCCCGTCCCGGACCCCGTCCCGGACCCCGTCCCGGACCCCGTGCCGGACCCCGTGCCGGACCCCGTGCCGGACCCCGTGCCGGACCCCGTGCCGGACCGTGGCCCCGACCGTGAACCCGACCCTGTGACCCCGACCGTGGCGGCGGACGGCACGGCACCGGCGCCGCCGCCCATACCCCCGGCGGTTCACCCGGCAGCGGGCACGGCGTGCCCTACCCTGTGGACCCGTGGACACCCGCAGGCGCTACGCGTCGATCCCCGTCGTCACCAAGGAGAGTCCGGCCTACCGCGACCATGCGGTCTCGACCATCCGCCCAGCAGCGGACTGGCAGCCGATCGGTGACTGGACCGACATCAGGTACGAGCTCTCCGGGGACGGGGTCGCGAAGATCACGATCAACCGGCCCGAGGTGCGCAACGCGTTCCGGCCGCAGACCCTCTTCGAGCTCAAGCACGCGTTCGACCTGGCCCGCGACGACGACCGGGTCGGCGTGATCATCCTGACCGGACAGGGTGACTGGGCGTTCTGCTCGGGCGGTGACCAGCGCATCCGCGGCAACGACGGCTACATCGGCGACGACGCGGTGGCCCAGAAGGGCATCGGCCGGCTGAACGTCCTGGACCTGCAGGTGCAGATCCGCCGGCTGCCCAAGCCGGTGGTGGCGATGGTGGCCGGGTACGCGATCGGCGGCGGCCACGTGCTGCACGTCTGCTGCGACCTGACCATCGCCGCGGACAACGCCCGGTTCGGCCAGACCGGGCCGAAGGTGGGGTCGTTCGACGGCGGCTACGGCTCGGGGCTGCTCGCTCGTCAGATCGGCCAGAAGCGCGCCCGCGAGGTGTGGTTCCTGTGCCGGCAGTACGGCGCCGAGCAGGCGTACGAGTGGGGCCTGGTCAACTCCGTGGTGCCGCTGGAGGCCCTCGAGGAGGAGACCATGCAGTGGGCCCGCGAGATGCTCACGATGAGTCCGCTGGCCCTGCGGATGCTCAAGGCGTCGCTGAACGCCGCGGACGACGGCCTGGCCGGGATCCAGCAGCTGGCCGGCGACGCGACGCTGCTGTTCTACATGACCGAGGAGGCCCAGGAGGGCCGCGATGCCTACACGGGCAAGCGGGCCCCCGACTTCGCCAAGTTCCCGAAGCGGCCGTGACCGGGGTGGGCACCCAGGGCGTCGACGCCGGCGCGGGCGTCTCGCTCCCGCCGCAGCCGCAGGGCGGGTCCGGCTCGCTGCGGGCGGGGTCGGCTGATGTGGCCGGTGCGTCGGGCCGCCCCTCGCCGGTGTCCCGGCCGGAACCCGGGCCCGCCGAGCTCGCCTCGGTCGCGGTGCCCTTCCGGGTGCCGCTGAACCGGCGCTTCCGCGGTGTGGAGCATCGCGAGGGGCTGCTGTTCTGCGGACCGTCCGGGTGGGCCGAGTGGGCGCCCTTCCCGGAGTACGACGACTGGGAGGCCGCGCGCTGGCTGGCTGCCGCGGTCGAGGCGGGCTGGGGGCGCTGGCCGGGACCCGTGCGCGACCGCGTGCCGGTGAACGTCGTGGTGCCGCCGCTGCCGCACGAGGACCTCGCCGGGTACGTGACCGACGCGGTGGCACGCACCGGTGCCACCGTGTTCAAGGTGAAGGTGGCCGAGCCGGGCTCGGCGCTGGCCGATGACCTCGCCCGGGTCGCCACCGTGCGCGCCGCCCTGTCCGAGGCCGGCGTGCGCGACCCCCTGCTCCGCCTCGACGCCAACGGCGCGTGGACGGTGGGCGAGGCCCGACGTGCGGCCCGCATGTTCCTGGCCGAGTTCGGCCCGGTGCTGGACTACCTCGAGCAGCCGTGCCGCACCACGACCGAGCTCGCCGAGCTGCGCTACCGCCTGGTCGACGACGACGTCGCGGTGCGCATCGCCGTCGACGAGGGCCTGCGCCGGGCCCGTGACCTGTACGCCGACGGCCTGGCTGCCTCGTTGCGCTCGGCCGGCGACGTGCTCATCGTCAAGGTCGCCCCGGTCGGCGGCGTCGCGCGGGCGCTGGGGCTGATCGAGGAGATCGGGCTGCCGGTGGTCGTCTCCGGCGAGATGAACACCTCCGTGGGGCTGTGCGCCGGGATCGCCCTGGCAGCGGCCGTGCCCGACCTCGCCGGCGCCGCGGGGCTGGGCACCGGGCTGCTGCTCGCCGACGACGTCGCCGCCAGCACCCTGGTGCCCCGGGACGGGCACCTCGCGGTGACCCGTCGACTGCCCGACGAGGGGGCGCTGGGCCGGGCCGCCGATGCCCTGGGGGCGGAGCGGGCGCTGTGGTGGCGGGAGCGGCTGGCGCGCTGCGCCCGCCTGCTGTCCGTGGTGTGATCGGGGCCATGGCGCGCTCCGTCCCGCACCCGCGGGCCAGCCGGTGGTGAACCCCTCCACCGCGCTCGCCCGGGCGATCCTCGACGAGCTCGTGCACCAGGGGGTGCACGACGTGGTGCTCGCACCGGGTTCGCGCTCCGCGCCGCTGGCCTTCGAGGCGCTGCGGCTGGCCCGCCTGGGTCGGGTGCGCCTGCACGTGCGCGTCGACGAGCGCTCGGCCGGCTTCCTGGCCCTGGGCCTGGCGAAGATGTCGGGCGACCCGGTGGCCGTGGTGTGCACCTCCGGCACCGCGGTGGCCAACCTCATGCCGGCGGTGGTCGAGGCCAGCTACGCCGCGGTGCCGCTCGTGCTCGTCACGGCCGACCGCCCCGTGGAGGCGCGCGGGGTCGGGGCGCCGCAGACGATCGACCAGGTCGGCATCTTCGGGGCGATGGTGCGCTTCGCGGCAGACCTGGGGGCCGCGCGCCGGCCCGACCCCGACGACCCCGGTGCCCCGGCCCGGGCCGCACGAGCCTGCGTCGGCCTCGCCCTGACCGCCGCGCTCGGCGCGGCTCCACGGGGCGACGGGCGCAGCGGCGGGGCCCGGCACGCCGGCCCGGTCCACCTCAACGTCGGCTTCCGGCTGCCGCTCGTGCCCGACCCCGACGACGACCCGGCCGCCGCGCCGGGCGCCGACGTCGCAGGGCGGCCGCCCCGGGCGCGGCGGCCCCCGCTCGACGGCTGCACGTCGGTGCCCATCGACGGACTGCTCGGGGAGGTCCCGGCCCGCGGCGTCCTGCTGGTCGGCGACCTGCCGTGCGCGTCGCTGCGGGGGCACCACCAGTGGCTCGCCGAGCTGGCGTCGGCCTGCGGCTGGCCGATCGTCGCCGAGCCGTCGGGCAACCTCCACGAGGCGCCCACCACCCTCGCGCACGGCGTCCTCGTGCTCGGGGCCGAGGGATTCCTGGCCGGGCACGCCCCCGACCTGGTCGTGAGCGCCGGGCTGTTCGGGCTGTCCCGGCCGACGATGGCCCTGCTGCGCGCCGCCGGCCGGCACGTCGCGCTGGACCTGCCCAGCGTCGGCCGCGAGGTGTGCGATCCGGTGCGCACGGCCAGCGCCGTGCTCTCGGGGATCCCCCTGCCCCCGGACGAGCCCGCGGTCGACCACGCCTGGCTCGCCGCCTGGCAGGCCGCCGCCGCCGGGGCGGGCGAGGCCGTCGCCGCCGCCCTGGCCACCGCCGACGGCACCGGCGCCGCTGCCGTCGCCCGCGTCTGGTCCTGCCTGCCCGACGACGCCCTGCTGCTCGTCGCGGCGTCCTGGCCCGTGCGCCAGCTCGAGGCGGTCGCCGGTCGGCGCCGCGGCGTGCAGGTGATCGGCAACCGTGGCGCGAACGGGATCGACGGGCTGGTCTCGACGGCTTGGGGGGCTGCCCTGGCGCATCAGGCCGCGGGCGGCGGACCGGCGGTGGCGCTGCTCGGCGACCTCGCCTTGCTGCACGACCACAACGGGCTGCTCGCCGGGCCGGAGGAGGCCCGGCCCGACCTGGTCCTCGTCGTGCTCGACAACGACGGCGGCGGGATCTTCCACCAGCTCGAGCAGGGCCGGCCGGCGCACGCGGGGGAGTTCGAGCGGCTCTTCGGGACCGCCCAGGGTCGCGACCTCGTGGCGGTGGCGCGGGCGGCCGGGGTCGCCGCGGAGCGGGTGGCCGGCGCCGACGCCGTCCAGGGCGCGCTCGTCGCAGCCATGGCGGCCGGCGGGCTGCGCGTCGTCGTGGTCGACGTGCCGGACCGTGCCGGGGAGGCGGCGCTGCTGGAGGACCTGCGCCGCGCGGCGGCACGGGCGGTGGACCGCCGGGCCGGGTGAGGCCCATCGGAGGCAGCCGGGCCGGCCGGGCCTCGGTCGAGGGTGCCGCGGGTCCGGCGACGCCGGCTCAGGCCCCCAGTGACCAGCCGTTGGACTGCATGGCCCGGATGCCGCGCCCGTCGAGGACGGTCAGGCCCGCGGCCCGCATCGCCCCGGCGGCGCGCGCCGAGCGGGAGCCGCTCTGGCAGTACACGAGGTACGTGTGCTTCCGGTTGAGGGCCTTCACCGAGGATCCGAACTGCGGGGAGCCGACGTCGATGTTGCGGGCTCCGGCGATGTGGCCGGCCTGGTACTCGCCGCGGGAGCGCACGTCGATCACCCGCACGCCCTGCGGCTGCAGGGTGGCGGCGCTGACGTCGACCCGCTCGCCACCGAACAGCTTCCCCAGGAACCCCATGCCGTCGTCCTCCTCCACGGATCGTGTGTGACGCCAACTGTACCCCCTGGGGTATGAGGCCCGCCGCCGGTCCGCAGGCGCCCCTGCGGCGCCGCGCACCGCGGGTGCGCGCGGAGCATGAGTTCGCGCCCGGGAATCCGTAGGGTGCCCCCCCAGGTGCCGGCAGACGCAGCATGGCCAGGAGGTGAACACCGGGTGACGCAGCCAGCCGAGGACCAGCAGGGGCGGATGGCCGCGCTCGGGCGCGCGCTGCCCGGGCTGGCCATGCTGCGCCACTACCCCCGGCGCTGGCTGCGCCAGGACGCCTTCGTCGGGGCTGCGGTCGCGGCCTACCTGATCCCCCAGGTGCTCGCCTACTCCGGCCTCGTCGGCGTGCCCGCGGTCGTGGGGCTGTGGGGCGCGGTCGCGGCCATGGCCGTCTACTGGCTGTTCGGCTCCTCGCGGGTCCTCGCGATCGGGCCGGAGTCGACCGTCGCGCTGATGGCCGGCAGCGTGGTGGCCCAGCTCTCCGACGGTGACCCCGGGCGGGCGATCGCCCTGTCCGCCGGCCTGGCGCTCGTGGTGGCCGGCTGGCTGCTCCTGGCCTGGCTGCTGCGCCTGGGCGTGATCGCCGACCTGCTCAGCCACCCCCTGCTCGTCGGCTACCTGTCCGGGGGCGCCGTGCTGATGGTCGTCGGCCAGCTCGGGCGGATCACGGGCATCGAGGTGACCGGCTCGAGCATCGTGGACCAGCTCCGCTCGTTCCTGGCCCAGGTCGGCGACGGCGCCGGCAACCGGCCCACCCTGGTGGTCGCCCTGGTCACCCTGGCCATCCTGTTCGGGGTCCAGGCGTGGCGCCGCACGGCACCGGCCCCGCTCATCGCGGTGGTGGCCGCCACGATCGCCTCCGCGGCCCTCGGGCTGGCCGACCGCGGGGTCGCCGTGCTCGGCCCGGTCCCCCAGGGGTTGCCGACCCCGACCCTGCCGGCCCTCACCTGGGACGACCTGTCCACACTCGCGCTGGCCGGCCTGGGCGTCGCAGTCGTGGCCTACAGCGACAACACGCTGATCGGTCGGGCGTTCGCGCGCCGCGGCGAGCCGTTCGACGCCAACCAGGAGCTGCTCGCCCTGTCGGCGGTCCATGTCGGCGTGGGCGTCTTCTCCGCGTACCCGGTCTCGTCGTCGGGCACGCGCACCGCCCTGGCGGTGTCCGGGGGCGCGCGCTCGCAGGTCTACTCGATCATGGCGATGCTCGTCGTGCTCGTCGTGCTGCTGGTCGCGGGTCCGCTCATCGCCGACCTGCCCGACGCGGCCCTGGGCGCCGTGGTCATCTTCGCGGCGCGGTCGCTGGTGAGCATCCCGGACTACCGGGAGCTGTGGCGGTACCGGCCCAGCGAGTTCGCCCTGGCGCTGGTCACCCTGGTGGGCACCGTCTGGCTGGGGATCCTCGCCGGCGTCGGGATCGCGGTCGTGCTGTCGCTGCTGGAGATGACCACGCGGCTGTCCCGTCCGCACGACGCCATCCAGGGGTTCGTCCCGGACATGGCCGGCATGCACGACGTGGACGACTACCCGAACGCCCGGACCATCCCCGGCCTGGTGGTCTACCGCTACGACGCGCCGCTGTTCTTCGCCAACGCCGAGAACTTCCGCAGCCTCGTGCTCGACGCCGTCGACGAGTACGACGACCCGGACGAGCCGGTGCGATGGGTGGTGCTCAACGTCGAGGCGAACATGCACGTCGACGTGACCGCGATCCGGCTGCTCGTCGCGCTGGTCCACGAGCTGCACGACCGCGGGATCCGGGTGGGGCTGGCGCGGGCCAAGCACGACCTGCTGCTCCAGCTCGAACGCTCCGACCTGCTGGACCTCGTCGGGCGGCACATGGTGTTCCCCACGCTGCCCACGGCGGTGGAGGCCTACCGGGCCTGGGTGGCCGAGCAGGCCGAGGCGGGCTGAGGCGGGCCGACGCGTCGCGTGGAGGGTGGGGCAGTCGGCTCAGCCGGTGGCCAGCGCCTTGCGGACCGCGTCGAGCTTGGCCTCCGACTCCGCGATCTCGGCCTGCGGGCTCGACCCGGCGACGATGCCGCACCCGGCGAAGAGGCGCAGCCGGGTGGCTGGGCCACGCGGAGAGGACTCGACGGCGGCGCAGCGCAGGGCGATGCCGAGCTCCCCGTCGCCGCGGGCGTCGATCCAGCCGACGGGACCGGCGTACCGGCCGCGATCCATGCCCTCGAGCTCGCGGATCACCGCGGCCGCCCGCTCGGTCGGCGTGCCGCAGACGGCGGCCGTGGGATGCAGCGACGCGGCCAGGGCCAGGGCGGGGGCCTGGTCGGCGAGCAGGCCGGAGACGTCGGTGGCCAGGTGCTGCACGTTGGCCAGGGTGAGCACGTGCGGGGCCTCGGGCACGTCGAGGTCGGTGCAGTGGGCGGCCAGCGCGTCGGCCACGGAGTGCACGGCGTACTGGTGCTCCTCGAGGTCCTTGTCGGAGGCGAGCAGCGCTTCGGCCAGCCCGGCATCCACCGACTCGTCGCCGCGCCGGCGGACGGTGCCGGCCAGCACGCGGGAGGTGACCCGGTCGCCATCGCGGCGCACCAGCAACTCCGGTGTCGCGCCCAGCAGGCCGTGGACGTCGAACGTCCAGCATTCCGGGTAGGCGGTGGCCAGGCGGCGCAGCAGGTCGCCCTCGTCGAGGCGCTCCGAGAGGTCGGCCAGCAGGTCGCGGGCCAGCACGACCTTGTCGAGCTCACCCGCGGCGATCCGGCCGATCGCCGCGGCGACCGCCTCGGCCCAGTACGCAACGGGCCGGCTGCCCGGCGCCCACGTGACGGGCCCTGCGGGCGCAGCGGGCAGGTGCACCGGGCCGGTGTCGATGCTGGCCCCGTCCTCGGTGCCGACCGTGGTGAGCCAGGTGCGCCCGCCACGGCGGCCGATGAGCACGGTCGGCACGAGGACGACCGACTCCTGCGGCCCGGCGTCGAACGTGAACGACGTGAACGCCACGGGTCCGGTGCCGGGCACGCCGACGTGGTCCTCGACCCTGGCGCCGGCGCACCAGGCGTTCCACCAGCGCTGCGCCCGGCTGAAGCGCTCGGTGCCCGAGGTGGTGAACCGCGCCGCGGTGCCCCACCCGACGAAACCGGCGCCGTCACGGACCCAGGCGTGGCCGCCGGTGCTGGGCAGCAGGTCCAGCAGGGCCTCGTCGATCCCGTCGAGGGCGACGGTGCTCACGACGTGCCCGCGCATGGTCGCGGGGAGCACGTCGGTCACCCGACCATTCTAGGCGGGCGGCGCGGGCCCGCCGTCGGGCTCAGGCCGTCGCGCGGTGCAGCGCGACGATGCCCCCGGAGAGGTTGCGCCAGGCCGGCCTGGTCCACCCCACCGCGGCGATCCGGGCGGCGAGCTCGGGCTGGCTCGGCCACGCCTGGATCGACTCGGCGAGGTAGACGTAGGCGTCCGGGGCGCTGGAGACCCGTCGCGCCACGGGGGGCAGCGCCTTCATCAGGTACTCCTCGTACACGGTGCGGAACGGGCCCCACGTCGGATGGCTGAACTCGCAGACCAGCAGCCGGCCTCCGGGCCTGGTCACCCGGCGCATCTCGGCCAGCGCGGCGTCGACGTCGACCACGTTGCGCAGGCCGAAGGAGATGGTCACCGCGTCGAAGCTGGCGTCGGCGAAGGGCAGGGCCATCGCGTCGCCGGCCACGAAGGGCAGCTGCGGGTACCGGCGACGGCCCGCTTCCAGCATCCCGAGGGAGAAGTCGCTGGAGACGACGGCCGCGCCGGCCCGCGTGAAGGGCAGCGAGCTGGTGCCGGTGCCGGCAGCCAGGTCCAGCACCCGCCACCCGGGCCGGGCCCCGACGGCGCGGACCACCTCGCGGCGCCAGTAGCGGTCCTGGCCCAGGGAGAGCACGTCGTTGGTCAGGTCGTACCGCGCCGCGACGTGGTCGAACATCGACTGGACGTCCTTGGGCTCCTTGGCCAGGGTGGCTCGTGTCACCGCCCCATTCTCCCTGACGGCCGGGGGCGGGCCCGTCCACCGGCCGTCAGGCGCACGCCAGCGGACCCTCGAGCGTGGTGGTGGCCCGGTCGGGATCCCCCGCCGGCCCACGCAGGGGCTGGGCTCAGGCGGCCGGCGCCTGCTCCACCAGCTTGCCCAGCCGCCTGAGCTGGACGGCGCGGATGAAGTCGCCGATGCCGTGCATGATCGCCCAGACGGCTGCGAAGGTGAGCAGGGTCAGGACCTTCTCCAGCGTGTTCTGCTGGCTGACCCACCAGGCCAGGCCGATCATCAGCAGCCCCGAGACCAGCCCGAGCCACCACAGCGGGTTGGCCCGCTTCGTGGCAAGGGCCTCGACGACCCAGAAGACGCCGATCAGGACGAAGAGCAGGCCCAGGCTCGTGGCCAGGGCGAACGCGGTCGCGAACGGGTTGAAGATCGCCCACAGCCCGCCGAGCACGAAGAAGATCCCGAACAGGATCCAGGCCCACTTCCAGCCCTCGACGGCGGAGGCGACCACGAACTGCTCGATGCCGGTGAACAGCAGCATGAAGCCGACGAGGTAGCCGACGGTCCCCAACGAGGCGGCGTCGTACTGGAACAGGATGAACCCGACGGCCAGCCAGGCGAGCCCGGTGATGAGGAACAGCCACCAGAACCTGGCGACGCCTGAGACGGCCTCGGCGGCGGCGGTTCCGAGGGGCGGGGTGGGTGCGGACATGGTGACCTCCTCACGGTCGAGCCATGCCTACCAGACCGCCCGGCTGCGGACGCGCAGGCAGCAGCCGACGCCTGCCCGTTTCGCCGGCTCGACGTCCCGCGCGGGGGGGTCGGGGCCGGTGCTCAGGCCAGCGCGACCAGGCCGCGCTCGCGGAAGATCGCGACGGACCGCTCGACCTGCTCGTACGTCGGGGTGGGGGTGCCCTCGAGCGCGTACGGACGGCCCAGCGCGGCGTACTTCTGCACCCCGAGCCGGTGGTAGGGGAGCACCTCGACGCGTTCCACGATGGGCCCGAGCTCGGCGGCCAGGTCGGCCACCTGGGCGACGTGGTCCGGGGCGTCGGTGAGGCCGGGGACGAGCACGAAGCGCACCCAGACGGCGACGCCGTGCTCCATGAGCCTGGCGCCGAGGTCCATGACGTCGGCGAGCCGGCCGCCCCCGCTCACCCGCTCGTAGAGCTCGGGGTTGCCCGCCTTGATGTCGAGCAGCACGAGGTCGGTGTGCGCCAGCAGCCGGTCGCTGGCCTTCTGCTGGTTGTTCGCCGACGTGTCCAGCGTGGTGTGCAGCCCGTGCTCGGACTGGACCCCCACGAAGAGCTCCTCGACGAAGCCCGCCTGCAGCAGGGGCTCCCCGCCGGTGACGGTCAGCCCGCCGTGCCGGCGGATGAAGGCCAGGTAGCGCCCCGCCTCCTCGATCACGCGCTTGGCACTGGTGCGCTCGCCCAGGCGCATGCCCTGGGTGTCCGGGTTGTGGCAGTACAGGCACCGAAGGCCGCAGCCGGACAGGAACACCGTGTAGCGCAGCCCCGGGCCGTTCACGCCCGAGGTGGTCTCCGTGGAGTGCACGAAGCCGATGCGCGAGCCGTCGGCGACGTCGAACTCGTCCTCGTAGGGCGCCTCGGGCGGCAGTGCCCCGGGCATGGCCAGCGGTTGCGGGGAGGGACTGGTCGGCCCTCCCGTCGCCGACGCCCCGGCCCCCGCGGCGTCGTGGTCCGCCGCGCCCTGCGCGTCGACCAGGCGGCCGAGCGCGCGCAGGGGGGCTGCGGGGTCAGGGGTCATGGTGCGGCTCGGCCCCCTCAGACGCTCATGTGGAAGGTGCGGTCGATGACGTCCTGCTGCTGCTCGCGGGTCAGGCGCACGAAGTTCACGGCGTAGCCGGAGACCCGGATGGTCAGCTGCGGGTACTTCAGCGGGTGCTCCATGGCGTCCATGAGCATCTCCCGGTTCAGCACGTTGACGTTCATGTGGAAGCCCCGGCTGCTGACGTAGCCGTCGAGGACGTCGATCAGGTTGGCCACCCGCTCCTCCTGGGTGCGCCCCAGGCCGGAGGGGACCACCGAGGTGGTCAGGGAGATGCCGTCCTGGGCGTGCTCGTAGGGCAGCCGCGCCACGGACATGGCCGCGGGGATCAGGCCCTTGCGGTCGCGGCCGTGCATCGGGTTGGCCCCGGGGGCGAAGGGCTCGCCGGCCTTGCGGCCGTCCGGGGTGGCGCCGGTGTTCTTCCCGTAGACCACGTTCGAGGTGATCGTCAGCACCGACTGCGTGTGGATCGCGTCGCGGTAGGCCGGGTACGAGCGCACCTTGTCCATGAACATCTCCACGATCCGGGCCGCCAGGTCGTCCACCCGCGGATCGTTGTTGCCGAAGGCCGGGTACTCGCCCTCGAGCTCGTAGTCCACGACCAGTCCGGTCTCGTCGCGGATCGGTCGCACGGTGGTGTGCTGGATCGCCGACAGGGAGTCGGCCACGATCGACAGCCCGGCGATGCCGCACGCCAGCGTCCGCTCGGGGTCGTAGTCGTGCAGCGCCATCTCGAGGCGCTCGTAGGCGTACTTGTCGTGCATGTAGTGGATGACGTTCAGGGCGTTGACGTAGGTGTCGGCCAGCCAGGTGGTCGCCTCGTCGAAGCGCGCCCAGACCTCGTCGAAGTCCAGCACGTCGCCGGTGAGCGGCTCCCCGAAGTCGATGACCTGCGTGCCGGTGAGCTCGTCGCGGCCCCCGTTGATCGCGTACAGCAGGGTCTTGGCGAGGTTCACCCGCGCGCCGAAGAACTGCATCCGCTTGCCCACGGGCATGCTCGACACGCAGCAGGCGATGGCGCAGTCGTCGCCGCCGGCGTTGAACTCGCGCAGCAGGTCGTCGGACTCGTACTGGATCGCCGAGGTGTCGATCGAGACCCGTGCGCAGAACGCCTTGAACCCGTCGGGCAGCGTCGGCGACCAGAGCACGGTGAGGTTCGGCTCGGGGGCCGGTCCGAGGTTGTACAGGGTCTGCAGGAACCGGAAGCTCGACCGCGTCACCAGGGTGCGCCCGTCGTAGCCCATGCCGCCGATCGACTCGGTGACCCACGTGGGATCCCCGGAGAACAGCGCGTCGTACTCCGGCGTGCGCAGGAAGCGCACCATCCGCAGCTTGATGACGAAGTCGTCGACGAGCTCCTGGGCCTGCTCCTCGGTGAGCGAGCCGGCCTCGAGGTCGCGCTGCAGGTACACGTCGAGGAAGGTCGAGACCCGGCCCAGGCTCATCGCCGCGCCGTTCTGCTCCTTGATCGCGCCCAGGTAGGCCATGTAGAGCCACTGGATGGCCTCGTGGCCGGTGGCGGCCGGGCGGCGCAGGTCCAGGCCGTGCATGTCGCCGAGCTCGACGAGCTCGGCGAGCGCGCGCAGCTGCTCGTTGAGCTCCTCGCGGTCGCGGATGATCGACTCCGTCGACAGCCGGTCGTCGAGGCTGGCCAGCTCCGCGCGCTTGGCCGCGATGAGGCGCTCGACGCCGTACAGCGCGACACGGCGGTAGTCGCCGATGATCCGGCCGCGGCCGTACGCGTCCGGCAGGCCGGTGATGACGTGGCTGGACCGGGCGGCGCGGATGGCCGGGGTGTAGGCGTCGAAGACGCCCTGGTTGTGGGTCTTGCGGTACTTGGTGAAGATCTCGGCGACCTGCGGGTCCGGCTCGTACCCGTACGCCTTGAGGCCGCCCTCGACCATCCGCCAGCCGCCGTTGGGCATGATCGCGCGCTTCAGCGGCGCGTCGGTCTGCAGCCCGACGACGAGCTCGGGGATGTCCGTGGTGATCCGGCCGGGCCCGTGCGAGGTGATGGTGCTCGGGGTGTGCGCGTCGACGTCGAGGATGCCGCGCTCGCGCTCGACGACCATGAGGTCGGCGACGAAGCGCCAGAGGGCAGCGGTGCGCTCGGTGGGGCCGGCCAGGAAGGCGGCGTCGCCCTCGTAGGGGGTGTAGTTGCCGCGGATGAAGGCGGCGACGTCGATGGCCCCGCGCCAGGGTCCCTGGTCGAACCCGCGCCAGGGGTCGGTGCTGGTGCTCGGGCGGTCGATCGTGAGGCTCACGTGGGGGACTCCTGTGCTCGTCGTCGGTCGCCGGGCGGACGTCGTTGGCGGTTCATCGATTCTCCCGGCTGCAGTCGAAGGGTGATGCCCGAAGTGGTCCCGCGGCAACCGGGACCTTCGTCCCCGATCGGCAGGTCGGGTCCACGTCCCGCCAGCGGGCGCGCGCGCGTCGACCCAGGTGCGGGCGTACGGTTGCCGGCGACGACCGTCCGAGGAGGATGCATGGGGCTGTTGGGCAGGGGCCGGGGAGGGCCGCCGATGCGGCGCTACCAGATGCGCGAGAAGGCGCTCGCGATCGGGGACGACTTCTGGGTCGAGGACGACCAGGGCCAGCGGGCGTTCAAGGTCGACGGCAAGGCCCTGCGGCTGCGCAGCACCTTCAAGCTCCAGGACGCGGCGGGCAACCAGGTCGCCGCCATCCAGGAGCGCATGATGACCATCCGCGACACGATGGTCATCGAGCTGGCGAGCGGCCACAAGGCCACGGTGAAGAAGCGCCTGATCGGCATCCGCGACCGGTTCAACATCGAGGTGGACGGCGGGCCCAAGCTGACGGCGACGGGCAACTTCGTGGACCACGAGTACGAGATCGAGCAGGACGGCCGCAAGGTGGGCGTGGTCTCGAAGAAGTGGTTCCGGATCCGCGACACCTACGGCATCGAGGTGGTCGAGGGCGCCGACCCGGCCTTCATGATCGCGATCAGCGTGTGCATCGACGAGATGGCGCACGACATGGGCACCTGACGGGGGTCCCTGGCGTGGGCGGGGGCGCCTGCGGGGTCCCCAGTCGCGCCGTGTCTCCGACGGGCAGGTGTGCTGCCGCTGCGCTGAGACGGGCGGGCGGGGGGGCCGGATGCGGGCCGACGGGCGGCCGGCCGCCCCGCGACTAGGATTGCGGGCGTCCGTCCGCCCACCCCCGACACATCACGAAGGTGCCCCATGGCCGTCCACGATGCCGAGGTCATCGTCGTCGGTGCCGGGCCCGCCGGATCGGCCACCGCCCACCGGCTGGCCGCCGCGGGGCGTGACGTCCTGCTGCTGGAGAAGGCGCGCTTCCCGCGCGACAAGGTGTGCGGCGACGGCCTGACGCCGCGCGCGGTGCAGTCCCTCATCGGGATGGGCGTCGACATCTCGCCGGAGGCCGGCTGGGCGCGCAACCGCGGCCTGCGGATCATCGCCAACGGCCGCACCTACGAGCTGCCCTGGCCGCAGCTCGAGCGCTTCCCCGACTTCGGTCTCGTGCGGTCCCGCATGGAGCTCGACGAGCTGCTCGCCCGGCACGCCGCCAAGGCCGGTGCCAGGCTCGAGGAGGGCGTGAAGGTCCTGGCCCCCACCCGCGACGAGCGGACCGGCCGGGTCACCGGCGTGCTCGCCCAGCCCGTGGACGAGCGGGGTCGCGCGTCCGGTTCGCGGGTCCGCTACACCGCACCGGTGGTCGTCGCGGCCGACGGCGTCTCGTCGCGGATGAGCGTGGCCTCGGGGATCGGCCGGCGCGACGACCGGCCGATGGGCGTGGCGGTGCGGGCCTACGCGCCGAGCCCCCGCGCCGCCGAGCCGTGGATGGAGTCCTGGCTGGAGCTGCGCAGCGACGGCGCGCTGCTGCCCGGCTACGGGTGGGTCTTCGGCCTGGCCGACGGCACCGTGAACATCGGCCTGGGGATCCTCAACACCTCGGACGCCTTCCAGAACGTCGACTACCGCGACCACCTGCGCCGCTGGATGCGCGAGACGCCCGAGCACTGGGCGTTGCGCCAGCACGCGGACACCGTCGCGATCAAGGGCATGGCCCTGCCCATGGGCTTCAACCGCCAGCCCCACTACGCCAGGGGGCTGCTGCTGGTCGGGGATGCCGGCGGGATGGTGAACCCCTTCAACGGCGAGGGGATCGACTACGCCCTGGAGGCCGGGGCACTGGCCGGTGCCCGGGTCGACGCCGCCCTGGCCGAGCCCCGCGCCGAGGGCCGCGAGGTGCAGCTGCACGGCTACGCGCAGGACCTCAAGGCCCACTACGGCGGCTACTACACGCTGGGCCGCTGGTTCGTCCGGGCCATCGGGCACCCCAGCGTGATGAAGCTGGCCACGACGTACGGCATGCCCGTGCCGGTGCTGCGCGAGCTGGCCCTGAAGCTCATGGCCAACCTCACCGACGTGGAGTCCCCCGACGCGATGGACCGGCTGGTCAACGCGCTGTCCCGGATCGCCCCGGCCGCATGACCCCGACGTCCGCCGGCCCGGCCGTGACCCACGGCACAGCTGGCGGCACGCGGACGGCGAGCACGGGACCAGACGGGCGGGAGCGACCCCCCCGACGCCTAGGATGTGGCTCGCCCGCGCCATGCCGGCGCCCGGCCAGGAAGGATGGGTGACCCGCGGTGAACGTCTACACACCGATCCTGGTCCTCGGCATCCTCGCGTTCGGCTTCGCGCTGTTCTCGGTGGTGGTCGCCGGGATCACCGGGCCCAAGCGCTACAACCGCGCGCGCCTCGATGCCTACGAGTGCGGCATCCAGCCCACCCCGCAGCCGATGGGCGGCGGGCGGTTCCCGGTGAAGTACTACCTGGTCGCGATGTCCTTCATCATCTTCGACATCGAGCTGGTGTTCCTCTACCCGTGGGCGGTCATGGTCGATGACCTGGGCCTGTTCGGGCTGGTCGCCATGCTCGTGTTCCTGACGAACCTGATCGTGGTCTACGCCTATGAGTGGGCCCGCGGCGGACTGGAGTGGGACTGATGGGCCTCGAGGAGCAACTGCCGTCCGGCATCCTGCTGACCAGCGTCGAGAAGCTGGCGGGGTACGCGCGCAAGAGCTCGCTGTGGCCGGCCACCTTCGGCCTGGCCTGCTGCGCCATCGAGATGATGGCCACCGGCGCACCCCGCTACGACCTGGCGCGCTTCGGCATGGAGGTCTTCCGGGCCTCGCCGCGCCAGGCCGACTGCATGATCGTCGCCGGGCGGGTCAGCCAGAAGATGGCGCCGGTGCTGCGCCAGGTCTACGACCAGATGCCCGGCCCCAAGTGGGTCATCGCCATGGGCGTGTGCGCCTCCAGCGGCGGCATGTTCAACAACTACGCGATCGTCCAGGGTGTCGACCACATCGTGCCGGTCGACATCTACCTGCCGGGCTGCCCGCCGCGGCCGGAGATGCTCATCGATGCGATCCTCAAGCTGCACGACCAGATCATGGACACCAAGCTCGGCGCGCACCGCGAGGCCGAGGTCCGCGAGCTCGAGGCAGCCGCGCTCGTCGCGACGCCGACCATTGAGATGAAGGGCCTGCTGCGGTGAGCCAGGACACCCCGATCACCCCCGGCGCCGACCGCTCGGAGACCGTCGAGGACCAGCGCGTGGAGACCGGCTCGCAGGCCGACGTCGTCCCGGTGGGCGCGGTCGACCTGGGGCTCACCCCGGTCGTGACCGGGCACGAGACCATCGGGGTCCGCAAGGGGGCCTTCGGCGCGGCGGGCTCCGGGGACACCTCGGGCTTCGGCGGCCTGGTGGCGCCCATCGCGATGCCCGGCCCCAGCGCGCGTCCCTTCGGGGGCGACTTCGACGCCGTCGCCGACGAGCTCGAGCTGGCCCTGGCCGACGCCGGGCTGCCCATGGACTCGGCGATCGAGAAGGTCGTCGTCGACCGCGGCGAGTTGACCCTCTACGTGCAGCGCGAGCACCTCGAGGCGGTCGGGCGCACCCTGCGTGACGAGCCCGGGCTGCGCTTCGAGATCTGCCACTCGGTCTCCGGCGTGCACTACCCGGGCGACCAGGGCCGCGAGCTGCACGCGGTGATCCACCTGCTCTCGATCACGCACAAGCGGCGGATCCGCCTGGAGGTGGCCTGCCCCGACCAGGACCCGCACGTGCCGTCGTTGACCGCGGTGTGGCCCTCGGCGGACTGGCACGAGCGCGAGACCTGGGACATGTTCGGGATCGTCTTCGACGGGCACCCGTCGCTGACCCGCATCCTCATGCCGGACGACTGGCCCGGCCACCCCCAGCGCAAGGACTACCCGCTGGGCGGGATCCCCGTGGAGTACAAGGGCGCCACCACGCCGCCGCCGGACCAGCGGAGGGGCTACAGCTGATGACCACCACGTACGAGTCCGGCGACGCGTTCCAGGCGGCCGGCCCGTCGGGCGAGCCCGGCCCCACCGACGCCGCGCCCGGCTACCAGACGACCGAGGGCCGGGTCTTCACCGTCACCGGCGGCGACTGGGACAGCATCACCCTGGACCCCGCGCAGGAGAACGAGCGCATCGTCGTCAACATGGGACCCCAGCACCCCTCGACGCACGGCGTGCTGCGCCTGATCCTCGAGCTCGAGGGCGAGCTCGTGCAGGAGGCCCGCTGCGGCATCGGCTACCTGCACACCGGCATCGAGAAGAACCTCGAGTACCGCAACTGGACCCAGGGCACCACGTTCGTCACGCGGATGGACTACCTGTCCTCGCTGTTCAACGAGACGGGCTACAGCCTGGCGGTCGAACGGCTGCTGGGCATCACCGACGACATCCCGGAACGGGCCACCGTCGTGCGGGTCCTGCTCATGGAGCTCAACCGCATCAGCTCGCACCTGGTGTGCCTGGCCACCGGCGGCATGGAGCTCGGCGCGCTCACCGCGATGACGTTCGGCTTCCGCGAGCGCGAGCTCATCCTGGACCTGTTCGAGCTCGTCACCGGCCTGCGCATGAACCACGCGTACGTCCGGCCCGGCGGCCTGGCCCAGGACCTGCCCGAGAAGGACGACAAGGGCCAGGACATCAAGGTCCGCATCCAGCAGACCGTCGACGTGCTGCGCAAGCGGCTGCCGGACACGGCCAACCTGCTGGTCGACAACACCATCTGGATGGGCCGCACCTCCGGCATCGGCTACCTGGACCTCACCGGCTGCATGGCGCTGGGCATCACTGGCCCGATCCTGCGCTCCACCGGGCACCCGTGGGACCTGCGCAAGGAGATGCCGTACTGCGGCTACGAGACCTACGAGTTCGACGTGGTGACCGAGACCTCGGCGGACGCCTACGGCCGGTTCCTCGTGCGGCTGCGCGAGATGCAGGAGAGCCTGCGGATCGTCGAGCAGTGCCTGGACCGGCTGCAGCCCGGCCCGGTCATGGTGGACGACCCGAAGATCGGGTGGCCGGCCCAGCTGGCCATCGGCGGCGACGGCATGGGCAACTCGCTGGAGCACATCCGCCGGATCATGGGCACCTCGATGGAGGCCCTGATCCACCACTTCAAGCTGGTGACCGAGGGCTTCGCGGTGCCGGTCGGGCAGGCCTACCAGGTGCTCGAGGCGCCCCGCGGCGAGCTCGGCGTGCACGTCGTGAGCAACGGGGGCACCCGGCCCTACCGCGTGCACTTCCGCGACCCCAGCTTCAACAACCTGCAGTCCGTGGCGGCCATGTGCGAGGGCGGCCAGGTGGCCGACGTGGTCGCCGCGGTGGCCAGCATCGACCCCGTGATGGGAGGCGTGGACCGCTGATGTCCATCTCCGAGCAGGCCCGCGCGGAGCTCGCCGAGCTCGCCGGGCGGTACCCGGTGGCGCGCTCGGCGCTGCTGCCGATGCTGCACCTCGTGCAGTCCGAGGAGGGCTACGTCAGCCCCGAGGGCATCGCCGCCTGTGCCGAGACGTTGGGCCTGAGCACCGCCGAGGTCGCGGCGGTCTCGACCTTCTACACCATGTACAAGCGCCGGCCCGCCGGCAAGCACCACGTGGGGGTGTGCACGAACACCCTGTGCGCGCTGCTCGGCGGCGACGCGGTCTGGGAGGCCGTGCGTGAGCGGGCCGGCGCCGACCACGACGAGGTGAGCCCGGACGGGCTGTTCGACCTCGAGCGCATCGAGTGCCAGGCGGCCTGCACCCACGCCCCCGTCATGACGGTCGACTGGGAGTTCTTCGACCGGACCACCCCCGCGCAGGCCGTCGAGGTGCTCGACCGGCTGGCGGCCGGCGAGGAGGTCCGGTCCACCAGGGGGCCGGTGGTGCGCGGGTTCCGCGCAGCCGAGCGCACGATCTCCGGCATCGACGACGACGGCCTCGCCGGCGACGGCCCCAACGCCGACGATCTCATGCTCGCGACCCTGCACGCCGCCGCGGAGCGCGGGGTCGGACCGGCCGACGGGGGACCGGCGGCGCCGTCGGCGGCGGTCGAGGGGAGGCCGCAGGCATGACGCTCACCCCGGTCCTGACCGCCCACTGGGACGAGGCGGACTCCCACACCATCGGCGGCTACCGCCGGCACGGCGGCTACGAGCAGGTCGCGCGGGGGTTCGAGCTCGGCCCCGACGCGCTGATCCAGATGGTCAAGGACTCCGGCCTGCGCGGCCGTGGCGGTGCCGGCTTCCCGACCGGCATGAAGTGGGGCTTCGTCCCGCAGGGCGACGGCAAGCCGCACTACCTCGTGGTGAACGCCGACGAGTCCGAGCCGGGCGCCTGCAAGGACATCCCGCTCATGCTGGCCAACCCGCACGCGCTCGTCGAGGGCTGCATCCTCACCTCCTACGCCATCCGCGCGAACTGGGCCTTCATCTACGTGCGCGGCGAGGTCCCGCACGTCCACCGGCGGCTGCGCGCGGCGGTCCGGGAGGCCTACGCGGCCGGCTACCTCGGCCGGAACATCATGGGCAGCGGCTTCGACCTCGAGCTGGTCGTGCACGCCGGGGCCGGCGCCTACATCTGCGGCGAGGAGACCGCGCTGCTCGACTCGCTCGAGGGCCGTCGCGGCCAGCCCCGCCTCAAGCCGCCGTTCCCCGCGGTGGCCGGCCTGTACGCCTCGCCCACGGTCGTGAACAACGTCGAGACCATCGCCAACGTGCCGTACATCGTGCGCAACGGTGCCGAGTGGCTGACCCAGTGGGGCACCGAGAAGTCGCCGGGCTTCAAGCTCATGAGCGTCTCGGGCCACGTGCGCCGGCCCGGCGTGTACGAGGTGGCCCTCGGCACGACCATGCGCCAGCTGCTGGAGTACGCCGGCGGCATGCGCCACGGCGGCGAGCCGAAGTTCTGGCTGCCCGGGGGATCGAGCGTGCCGATGCTCACCGCGGAGCACCTCGACCTGCCGCTGACCTACGAGGACATGGCCGCTGCCGGCACGATGCTCGGCACCGCGACGCCCATGGTCTTCGACGACACCGTCTCGGTGGTCAAGGCGATCACCCGCTGGCTGGACTTCTACAAGCACGAGTCGTGCGGCAAGTGCACGCCCTGCCGCGAGGGCACCGGCTGGATCGCCGGCACCCTGCACCGCTTCGAGGCCGGCCAGGGCACCGAGGCCGAGCTCGGCATGCTCGAGGAGCTCTGCGCGCAGATCATGGGTCGCTCGTTCTGCGCCCTCGGCGACGCCGCCGCCACCCCCTTCCCGGCCGCCCTCACGCACTTCCGCTCCGAGTGGCTGGCCGCCACCCACACCCCGGCCGACCAGGCCTTCGACCCGGTCGCCGCCACCGTCCTCGCCGCTGGAGCCACGCGATGACCAGCCCCACGCCAGCCCCCGGCACCGTCACCACGCCCCCGCCGCCCGGCCCGCCGCCCGAGGCGACCGAGCGAGCCCCCGCCGTCCCGGCCGACCACGTCGCGGCCAGCATCGACGGCGTCGACGTGGTCGTGCCCAAGGGCACCCTGATCATCCGGGCCGCCGAGCAGCTGGGCATCGAGATCCCCCGGTTCTGCGACCACCCGCTGCTGGACCCGGTCGCGGCGTGCCGCGCCTGCCTGGTCGAGATCGAGGGCCAGCCCAAGCCGCAGCCGGCGTGTGCCGTGCCGGTCGGCGACGGCATGAAGGTGCGCACGGCGCAGACCTCGCCGATGGCGCGGACGGCCCAGCGTGGCGTGCTGGAGTTCCTGCTCATCAACCACCCGCTGGACTGCCCGGTGTGCGACAAGGGCGGCGAGTGCCCGCTGCAGAACCAGGCCATGAGCCACGGGCCGGGGGAGTCGCGCTTCATCCTGCCCAAGCGGACGTTCCCCAAGCCGGTGGCCCTGAGCACCCAGGTGCTGCTCGATCGCGAGCGCTGCGTGTCGTGCGCCCGGTGCACCCGGTTCGCCGACGAGATCGCCGGCGACCCGTTCATCTCGCTGCAGCAGCGCGGTGGCCGCCAGATCGTCGGGATCAGCGACGACACCCCGTTCAACTCCTACTTCTCCGGCAACACGGTGCAGATCTGCCCGGTCGGCGCCCTGACCAGCGCGGCCTACCGCTTCCGCTCCCGGCCGTTCGACCTGGTCTCGGTGCCCACGACCTGCGAGCACTGCGCGAGCGGCTGCGCCCTGCGCACCGACGTGCGCCGCTCGACCGTCATGCGCCGGCTCGCCTGGGACGACCCGGACGTGAACGCGGAATGGAACTGCGACAAGGGCCGCTTCGCCTTCCCGTACCTGCAGCGCGATCGCCTCGACGCCCCGCTGGTGCGCGGTGCCGCGGACGGCGCCGGCGCGCACGTGGCGGTGTCGTGGCCCGAGGCCACCCGCACCGCGGCCGCCGCCCTGGCCGAGGCCGGGCCGCGCACGGTGGTGCTCACCGGCGGCCGGCTCACCCTGGAGGACGCCTACGCCTACGCGAAGTTCGCCCGGGTGGCCCTGGGGACCGACTCGATCGACTTCCGCCACCGTGCCACCAGCGCCGAGGAGGCCGACCTGCTGCGCACCGTCGTGGCGGGCTGCGGCCTCGGCGTCACCTACGCCGACCTCGACGTGGCGCCGACCGTGCTGCTGGTCGGGTTCGAGCCCGAGGAGGAGTCGCCGATCGTCTTCCTGCGGCTGCGCGCCGCCGTGCGCCGGGGCGGCACGCAGGTGGTGACCGTCGCCCCGTTCGCCTCGCCGGGGGCGGCCAAGCTGCACGCCCGGGTGCTGGGGGCCGCACCGGGCCAGGAGCCGGGCGTGCTCGCCGCACTGGCCCAGCCCGGGCCGGACGGCGGGGCGGACCGCCCCGACCTGTCGGCGGCCGGCTCGGTGATCCTGCTCGGCGAGCGGGCCGCACAGGTACCCGGACTGATCAGCCAGGCGGTCGCCCTGGCCGGGTCGACCGGGGCCCGACTGGCCTGGGTGCCGCGCCGGGCCGGCGAGCGCGGGGCCCTGGAGGCCGGCGCCCTGCCCGGGCTGCTGCCGTGGGGCCGGCCGCTCGGCGACCCCGACGCCCGCGCCCAGGTGGCGACGGCCTGGGGCGTGGACCCGGCGGCCCTGCCGACCGAGCCGGGCCTGGACCTCGCCGGGTTCCTCGCCGCCGTGGCCCAGGACGAGGCCGATGCCGCCGCCCACGCGGCCGCACCCGATGCCGGTGATGGGGCCGAGGCCCAGCTGCCGGCCCGCCGCGTGGCCGCGGTCGTCCTCGCCGGTGTCGAGGCGGCGGACGCACCGGACCCCGAGGCCTTCCTGGCCGCCCTGGGCGCGGTGCCCTTCGTGCTGTCCCTGGAGACCCGGACCACGGAGGTCACCGCCCTGGCCGACGTGGTCCTGCCCGTCGGCGTCGTGACCGAGAAGTCCGGCACGTTCCTGGACTGGGAGGGCCGCGCCCGCCCGTTCGGCCAGGTGCTGCGCGAGTCGACCGCGATCACCGACGCGCGGGCGTTGGCGCTGGTCGCACGCGCGATGGGCCGCCCACTGGGCTCGATCGAGGTCGCCGACCTGCGTGCCGAGCTGGCGGGGCTGGGCCGGTGGCAGGGCCCACGCCCGGCAGCCGCCCCGGTCGCCGCCCCCGTGCCGCCCGCCCCGGGTCCCGGGCAGGCGGTGCTCGCCACCTGGCGGCACCTGCTCGACCAGGGCCGGCTGCAGGCCGGCGAGGAGGCCCTGGCCGGCACCGCGCGACCGGCGGTCGCCCGGACCTCACCGGCGACGGCCGCGGCGCTGGGCCTCGTCGACGGCGGCCCGGTCACCGTGGCCGGAGCGCACGGCGCCGTCACGCTGCCACTGGTCGTGACCGCGATGGTCGACGACGTGGTGTGGGTGCCGGGCAACTCCGCCGGCAGCCGCGTGGGCGTGGACCTGCGGGCCGGCGCGGGTGACGTCGTGCGGCTCACCCCCGCTGTCCGGTCCGACGAGCCAGGAGGTGCCCCGTGATCCCCTCGAGCGTGCTCGCGGCCCCGGTGGTCACGTCCACCGAGTTCCCGCCCTTCGGCCAGGACCCCTGGTGGCTGGTCGTGCTCAAGGTCGTCGCCATCTTCGGTGGCGTCGTGGTGCTGGTGCTGCTCACCATCTGGGGCGAGCGCCGCGTGGTGGCCCGCATGCAGTCGCGCCTCGGACCCAACCGGGTCGGCCCGTTCGGCGTGCTCCAGGGCCTGATGGACGGCATCAAGCTCGCGCTCAAGGAGGACATCATGCCGACGGCGGCCGACAAGGCCGTCTTCTTCGTCGCCCCGATCATCTCGGTGGTGCCGGCGTTCCTGGCCCTGGCCGTGATCCCGTTCGGGCCGGAGGTCTCCATCTTCGGCACCCGCACGCCGCTGCAGCTCACCGACTTCCCGGTCTCGGTGCTCTACGTGCTGGCCGTCGCGTCGATCGGCATCTACGGCATCGTGTTCGCGGGCTGGTCGTCCGGCTCGACCTACCCGCTGCTGGGCTCGCTGCGCTCGACCGCGCAGATGATCTCCTACGAGATCGCCATGGGCCTGGCCTTCGTCGGGGTGTTCCTGTACGCCGGCTCCCTGTCCACCTCCGAGATCGTCTCGGCCCAGCAGCCGATCTGGTTCGCCGTGATCCTGCTGCCGTCGTTCGTCATCTACGTGACCGCCATGGTGGGTGAGACCAACCGCGCCCCCTTCGACCTGCCCGAGGCGGAGGGCGAGCTCGTCGCCGGGTTCCACACCGAGTACTCCTCGCTGAAGTTCGCGCTGTTCTTCCTCGCGGAGTACGTGAACATGGTGACCGTCTCGGCCCTGGCCACCACCCTGTTCCTCGGCGGCTGGCAGGCGCCCTGGCCGCTGTCCACGATCGGCGACGGGATGCTGAACCAGGGCTGGTGGGGCCTGCTGTGGTTCCTGGCCAAGGTCTGCCTGTTCCTGTTCCTGTTCATCTGGCTGCGCGGCACGCTGCCGCGGTTCCGCTACGACCAGTTCATGAAGTTCGGCTGGAAGGTGCTGATCCCGGCCTCGCTGGGCTGGATCATCCTCGTGGCCGGCTTCCGTGTGCTGCGCAACGAGGTGGAGGCCGACGCGGTGACGCTGACGGTGATCGCCGTGGTCGCCGTGGTGGTCGTCTTCGCCATCTCGTGGCTGGCCGAGCTCGCCCGCGAGCGCCGCCGGGCCCGGGAGGAGGCGCTGCTGCAGGCCGAGGAGGCGCAGTGGGCCGAGACCCGGCAGACCCATCCCGTGCCGCCGATGCCCGGCGAGCGGTTCGAGTACACGCCACGGGCCCGCCAGACCGTGCCCAGTGCCCTAGCCGGCGACGACGAGGAGGGCCCCGGTGCCTGACCTGCCCCAGCCGATCAAGGGGTTCGGCACGACCTTCATCACGCAGTTCCGCAAGGTCGTCACCGAGCAGTA
>JALOLH010000023.1 GCA_025456065.1 Candidatus Nanopelagicales bacterium
TGAGGCGTGGACACACGCCCCCAGGCGCAGTCACCCCGTAAACCCGGCCCTGACCAGCACCGATACAACCCGGTCTGCCTACATGCTGCGGAACCCGGGGTGCAGTGGCTCCCCAAGACCCGCAAGTCATCCCTCTCGCCTCGGGTCCCCCGGCCAGCTGGCGTCGGCCTCCTCGAGGGCCCGCAGGTAGGTGACCTCGATCGAGACCGTGCCGTCCTGCTGGGCCTCGCTGATCCAGTCGACGGGCATGACCTCGTACCAGTCCTGCAGCAGTTCGGCTAGCTCGCGTCGGTCGGCGCGTGTGACCCGGTGCAGGGGGATACGGCTCACGGCCCACTGGGTCAGCTCGGGATGGCCGGCGATCTCGATCAGCGCCGAGATCGCCCGCCGCTGGAACTCCGGCGGGACACCATGCAGTTCCGTGGCGGCCGCCCACGCCGACAGCTCGTCCATGGCCACCAGCACCAGGCCCCAGTAGGCCTCGTCCTCGACGTGGCGGTCGAGGTAGGTGCCTGCGAGGTTCACCGTCCAGCGAGGCCCGAAGGCGCGCACCCCCGCGCGCACCATGCGCTCCAGGACGCCCCCCCGCAGTCGCATCCGGGCGGCCTGATCGAGTGTCTCGGTGGCGCGGCGTCGCACACGAAGTGGTGCCAGTGCCGGCGCCGTGTCCTCCCAGGCCGCGATGACCGCGACCAGTCGGACCACCTCATCCGCGTGGTCGACGCGCGACGCCAGGAAGCCCCGTGCTCCCGCGACGCCACTCGGCGTTCGGAGCAGGAGCCCCGGGTGCTCGTCGAACAGCCGCTCGATCTCGTTCGCCGCCTCCCCTGCGCGATGGACCAGGCCGCCGGGGTCATCACGCGGGTCCGGCGAGGAGGTGAAGGCGTCGTCCAGCGCCTCCAACATGCTCAGCACGAGCTCGTTGACCCAGCCCTCGGCCTCCTCTGGGGTGATGAGCCCGTTGCTGAGGTGCTCGAGCACGGCCCGGCACTTCCCGACCGTCTCGGTGACGGCCAGCTCTGCCGCCTCGTAGACCTCGATCGCCAACGTCGCTCCTCCCACTTCCGCATCGTCGCAGCGGTGGCCCCCACGCAGCCGAGCCCAGCCTGCTCGGCTGCTGCGCCCGCCGTGGGCTCACCGATCCCACGACCGGCGTGGCTGGCGAGCGCATCAGCCCCGTCAGCCCCTGGCGACCGCCTCCGGCCTCGAGGCACTCCTCTGCGCTGCTCAAGTGCGCCGCGGCTCACGCCGATGCTCCCTGGAGCGCAGGTGTCTGACACGGACGGGGGTGCTCCGGTTGACGCACGCTCACCCTCACCGGAGAGGCCAGCGGGCGTTGCTGCTCAACGGCCTGATCGGGCTCGCCGCTGCGATCCTCGCTGTCGCGGTCACCAGGCCCGTCGTCCCGTTTGGCGGGCCTGCGTTCGTGATCGCGATGATCGCAGCTGGGGCTGCGTGGCTCATGGACACCGCCCGTGTCCCGTGGGGCCCGGACCGTGCAGGACAGGCGCAGGTGGCGACAGCTGCGAACGCGGTGCTGTTCCCTGCGGCGATCCTGCTGCCAGTAGGGCTGTACGTGGCCGTGGCTGTCGCGGCGAGTGCGGCGTTCCTGACCCAGGGTCGAGGAGTGGTTCGCGCTCTCGGCAACGCCATCACGCTCGCTGGACGAGCGTGGCGGCGCTCGTCGCAGCGGGGACGGCCATGGTCTTCACCGAGGTGGTGATGATCGTGCATCTGGTCCGCGCGTGGGACGGGCTGGACGCCAAGGACCTGCCGTTGTGGTCCTGGCCGGAGCTCCGCCCGGAACTCCCGGAGGTGCTACTGGGAGCGGTGCTCTGCCTGCTCTTCCCGACCCCCGCGATGCTGCCGGTGGTCGTGCTCATCTGGTGGAGCCACGTGGCGCTGCGCCAGTTCGCGCAGGCGCGCGCGGCGGCGCGGGACGCCAAGACGGGGCTGCTGAGCTGGGTGGCGTTCGAACAGCTCGCGGACGCCGAGCTCGCCCGAGCTCGGCGCACCGGGAGCCCCGTTGCGATCCTCCTGATGGACCTGGACGGCTTGAAGTCCATCAACACCGAGCACGGGCATCTGGTCGGCGACCGCTGCATCCAGGCGATGGCCCGAGTGCTCTCCGAGCATGCCCGCGCTCAGGACCTTGTGGCACGGTTCGGCGGCGACGAGTTCGCCGTGCTGCTGCCGGACACGGCCATAGCGGACGCCATGGTGGCCGCCGAGCGAGTCCGGGCGGCCACCGCCGCCAGCACGGTTCCTGCGATCGGGTCGGTGATATCGGTGTCGATCGGGGTCGCCCCAGGCGACAGCGCCCCCACCGCCCGCGGTGTCGTCGAGGTGGCTGACGCGGCCCTGCACCGCGCCAAGGCCAACAACCGCAACCAGGTGGTGCTGGCCGCTCAACTGGCCAGGTAGTCGCCACCGCGCTCCTACCCCAGGCGCAGCTGCGCCGTGACCGCCCGCACCACGTCCTCGTCGAGCTTGAGCACGCGCCGGTCGTAGGTGAGCAGGCCGTTCGTCTCGTCCTCCACGTCCGACAGCTGCGTGTAGACGCTGGCCGCCAGTCCGCGGGGGATCGCGGGGATCACCTGGCGCTCGTGCAGGGCGGTGAACGCCACGGCCAGCGCCGCGGCATCGGGGTACCGGCGGTAGCCGAACTCCCGCGGCGTCGAGGCGTGCTCGGGCAGGCGCAGCGAGTACCCGCCGTACTCGGTGAGCGCCAGCGCCCGGTGGGCCGTCGCCGCGCGCCGGCGGGGCGCCCGGAAGGGGCGGAAGTAGACGTGCAGGCTGGTGAGGTCGCCCGCGCCCTGGTCGTGCCACCCGCTGGCGTGGTCGACGGTGCGGGTCGGGTCCAGGGCCCGCACGCGGTCACAGACGGCTGCGGCGTCGAACTGGCCCCACCCCTCGTTGAACGGCACCCACATGGCCAGCGACACGACGTTGCCGAGCAGCCGCACCGTCGCGTCGAGCTCGCCGAGCCAGTGCTCGCGCGCAGCGGCGTCCCCCCGGGCGAAACGTTCGTGTCGCCGATCGCTGAGCCTGGCCCGCGACGCCACGGCAGGCACGCTGATGACCGCGGGGTTGTACCGGCCCCCGCCGTTCACCATGTCCTGCCACACCAGCATCCCGAGCCGGTCGCAGTGGTGGTACCAGCGCAGCGGCTCGACCTTGATGTGCTTGCGCAGCATCGTGAACCCGAGGCGCCGCATCGTGCTGATGTCGTGGACGAGCGCGGCGTCGGCGGTTGCGGTGTAGCCGCCGTCGGACCAGTAGCCCTGGTCGAGCACCCCGGCGTGGAAGTACGGCGCGCCGTTGAGCAGCAGGCGCGGCAGCCCGGCGGCGTCCGGGCCGAGGCCGAACGTGCGCAGGCCCGCGTAGCTGCGGACCACGTCCGCGCCGGCGCGGACCTCCACGTCGTGGAGGAACGGGTCCTCCGGCGACCAGCGCCGGGCGTGCGGCAGGCTCAGCACGAGCGGCTCGCCGGCGGCTCCCCGGACCCGCGCCAGCTCCACGCCCTCGGCCCGGACGACGACCTCGACCGGCAGCGACGCGCCGACCGGCAGCGACGTGCCCACGGGCAGCGCCCCCGCGGGCGGGGTCCCACCCGCCCGCTGCGCCCCCCCAGCCCCGGCCACGTGGACGACCACGCGCAGCCGCTCGGCGCCCGGGCGGCGCGGCTCCGGGCCGAGGTCCGGCACCAGCTCCAGCCGTTCGACCCACTGGGCCGGGGCGGCCTCGAGCCACACGGTCTGCCAGATCCCCGACTGCGGGGTGTACCAGATGCCGCCGTGCGCCAGGCGCTGCTTGCCGCGCGAGAGGTGCCCGGTGTCGGAGGGGTCGCGCACGACCACCCGCAGCTCCTCCTCGCCGCCGGTGAGCACGTCGGTGACGTCGGCGGTGAACGGCAGGTACCCGCCGACGTGCTCGGCCACGACCGAGCCGTTCACCAGGACCCGGCACCACTGGTCGACCGCGCCGAAGTGCAGCAGCACCCGGCCGTCGGGCTCGGGCCGGAACCCGGGTGGCAGCGAGAACGTCCGCCGGTAGTGCAGGACGTCCTCGGGCCGCACGAGCCGGCGCACGCCGGACAGCAGCGTCTCCGGGGAGAACGGCACGACGATCGGCCCGTCGAAGCCGTCCGGCGCGGGCAGCTCCTCACCGGGCCGGATCGCGTACTGCCAGCGTCCGTTGAGGCTCAGCCACGCGTCGCGCACCAGTTGCGGGCGCGGGTGCTCGGGCAGCGGACAGGCCGGGTCGAGCGGTCCCGACGCCGGTTCCCGGGAGCGGTCCGGGTCGGGCGCCGTGGCGGCGCAGCGCGAGGATCGGGAGCACGGCGAGCACGGCCACCACGGCTGCGGCGACGAAGATGCCGGCGCTGGGCACCTGCTTGACCTGGCCGAGGTCCTCGTAGGTCTGGTCGGCCTCACTGATGACCGCGGCCCCCAGGGCGGGACCCAGCACCATGGGCACCAGCACGAAGAACACCATCCGCAGGCCCTGGATCGCGCCGACCCGGTCGGCCGGCGTGTGGTCGCGCACGGTCGCGTTCACGGCCGCCGAGCTCACCAGGAACCCGCTGAAGACGACGAGGCCGGCTCCGATGACGGGCACGAGGTCGCGCGCCACCGCCATGAGCAGCAGGCCCACGACGTACACGCCGAGCGCGGGCAGCATCGCGCGCACCTTGCCGACGTGGTCGATGACCCGGCCGCCGAGCACGCCGACGAGCGCCGAGCCGCCCAGCACCACCGCGAGCACGAGGGCGTAGGCCTCGATCTGCAGGGTGTACTGCACGTAGATCAGCACGTAGGGCAGGAACACCTGCGAGGAGATCCCGATCACGGCAAGCGTCACCAGCGACAGCAGCAGGCCGGGGTTGCGGCGCACCTCCTCCGGATGCAGGGAGGCCAGCATGGCCCGCAGCGAGGAGCCCTCGGTGGGCACCAGGTCGGCGGCGTCGGCGACCAGGAACCAGGCGGCCACGCCGGCGACCACCATCACCGCCCCGATCAGCACGAAGAACGCCGCCCAGTCGCCGGCCCGGGTCATGGGGTCCAGGGCCCCGAAGACGAGCAGCATCGACACCAGCGGCATCACCTGCAGCACGCCGTCCACCCGCCCGCGGTTGCCCACCTCGGTGGTGTCGGTGACCCACGCGTTGAACGCCGCGTCGTTGGCGCCGGCGCCCAGGAAGCTCATCACCGCGTCCACCACGATGATCACCACCACGGCGGCGCCGACCGCCCCCGCGAACGGCACCAGCCGCGCGACGTTCTCGGGGCTGACCAGCCCGAACGCCATCGTCGACAGGCCCCACAGCACGTAGCCGACCGCGATGAAGACGCGCCGCCGGCCCACCCGGTCGCTCCACGCCCCCACCAGGAACGCGGCGGTCGTGGCAGTGATCGCGCTCACGGCGACCATGGCCGCGATGGCTCCGGGGGAGTCGGTGATCGTCTCGTAGACGAACAGGTTCAGGTAGAGGTTCTCGATGGTCCAGGCCACCTGGCCGGCGAGGCCGACGAGGACGATGGCCCACCAGCTGCGCGCCGGCAACGGCTGCTGCATGGGACCTCCTCGTCGGGCGGCACCCGCCCTGGCGGCGCCTCGATGGTAGGCGCCCGGAGGCAGCGTTCGGCGGTCGGGACGGTCCGCGCCCGGCTGCCCCCGCTGCGAGCACTCCCGTACATTCGCCGGATGCGTCCGCTCCTGGTGCATGCAGCCCTGCTCGTGATGCTGCTCGTGGGCGTCCTCGCCGTCGTGGCCGGGGAGGCCGACGACTCACCCGGACTGCAGGGCCTCGGCGTGCTGGTGGCGATCGGCGCCGTCGTGCTGGCGTGGCGCCAGCATCGGCGACCTGTCGAGGCCCAGCGCACCACGGCCGTCCCCCGAGCCCGTCAGCCGCCGTCGCCCGAGCGGCTGGCCCCAGCCCCCGCCCGCTCCCGCTCCGCCTGCTGGCGCAGCGCCCGGCCCTCCTCGATGCGCTCCTCGGCCTTGCGCTGGTTCTCCTCGGACTTCGTCGCGTCCTTCGGCGGCAGCTGGATCGTCTCCTCGGCCTCGATGCCGGCCTGCAGCTGCCGGGAGCGCTCGAGCTCGGCGTCCACCTCGGCGCCGAACAGCAGCGCGAGGTTCGTGATCCACAGCCACAGCAGGAACACGATCACGCCGGCCAGCGCCCCGTACGTGCGGTTGTAGTTGCTGAAGTTCGAGACGTAGAAGCCGAACGCCAGCGAGGCCAGGATCCAGGTCACGATCGCGATGACGCTGCCGACGCTGATCCAGCGGAACTTCGGCTGCTGCACGTTGGGCGTGAAGTAGTACAGCACCGCGACCATCACCACCACGACCAGCAGGATGATCGGCCACTTCGCCCACGCGAACACCGTCTGCGCGGTCGACCCGATCCCGAGCGTCTCGCCGATGCCCTGGGCGACGGGGCCGCTGATGATGAGCCCGAACAGGACGATCGCGGCCATCACGATCAGGCCCACGGTCACCGCGAGCAGCGCCGGGCGGCGCTTCCAGAACGGCCGCCCCTCGTCGACCTCGTAGACGCGGTTCAGCGCTCGTCCGAAGGCGCCCACGTAGCCCGAGGCCGACCACAGGGCCAGGGCCAGGCCGAGCACGAGGGACAGCCCCGCGCCGCCGGAGTCCACCAGCCCGCGGATGACCTCCTCCACCTGTTCGGGCACCGCGCTGCCGCCCACCGAGCGCACCAGCTCGAGGATCTGCTCCACCGAGTCCTCGCCCTGCCCGAACACGCCGAGCAGCGAGACCAGTGCCAGCAGGGCCGGGAACACGGCGAGCACCGAGTAGTGCGTCAGCGCGGCGGCGAGGTCGAGGCACTCGTCCTCCTGGAACTCCGCGGCTGCGCTCTTCGCCGTGAACTTCCATGAGGGCGGGGCGATCTCCGTGGGGCTGTCGGGCTTGCCGGGATGGTCGGGGTCGGGGGCGGCGTGCGCCTTCTCGGTCGTGGTGTCGTCGGCCATGGGGGCCACCTCCTCCTGGGTTCGCTCGGGCCCGCTCCACACGAAGCGTTCGATGGGCACGGTCGGCGCCGGGGGACGCTGGTGCACATCGACGCAGGCGGGGTTCGGTGCGCCGCTTGTCGGGGGCGCTACCCCGCCATCGGGGCGCGACACCCGAAGGCCGACCGGCCGAGCCCGGGCGGCGTCAGGCAGGCTGCTGGGTCACGGCGCTCAGCACCGGTCGGACGTCACGCAGGACGAAGCCATCCACGGGCTGGGCCGGCAGGCGGCGCATCCGCACCGCCAGGCTGCGCTCGGCCACCTCGTAGCGCAGCCGCCGCGCGAGGAAGGCCAGCGCGACGCCCATGAGGAGCACGGTGACCGGTTCGCCGGGGCAGCGGTGCCCGGTGGCCGGGTCCCCGCCGCCCTGGGGCACGAACGCGAACGCTCCCTGCTCGTCGGGGCGGTTGCGGTCCGGGTCGAAGTCCTCGGGCGCGTCCCACGAGCGGGCGTCGTGATCGGTCCCGTAGAGATCGAGCAGCACCCGGCGCCCCCGAGGGAGGCGCATGCCCCGCCACATGACGTCGTCGCGCACGCGCCCGGCCACGGCGGGGAAGAACGGCGCCTGGCGTCGCACCTCCTCGACGAACCGCAGCTCGGCCTCGCGGTCGTGCACCTGCAGCCGCTCGCGCCACTGCGGCTGCGTGGCCAGCGCGTGGGCCAGGTGCTGGACGTAGACCGAGACCGCGACGACGGGGCGCAGGACGTTGAGCAGCTCGACGGCGGCGACGCGCGAGGGGAGGAGCTCGCCACCGGGCTCGCGGTGCTCGGCCACGACGGCCAGCGCCGTTCCGGGCTCCGGTGCGAGCCGGCCGGACCGCACGGCCTCGACCAGCCCCGCCGCCCACCGGTCGGCCGTCGACCGGGCCAGGCGCGCCAGCCAGTGCTTCGGGCCCACCGCGCCCGCGCCGTCGAAGAGCAGCGTGAGCTGCCTGGTCCGCAGGCGGACCTCGGACTCGGGCAACGGCACGCCGGCCCAGCGGCAGGCGACGCGGGTGAGCAGCGCACGCGTGGCGCTCGCCAGGGGGAGCTCAGCCGTGCCGACCCACCCGGCGCTGGCGGCGGTCCACTCCTCCTGGGCGATGCGCTCGAGCCGGCGCAACGAGGCGTCGTCCATCAGCGAGAGGAACATCGCCTTGCGGTGCCGGTGCGCCGGCCCGTCGAGGCCCTGCACGCCGCCCTGCCCGAACAGCGTGCGCTGCAGCCGTCGGGGCGCCGCCCCCGCTCGCACGACGCGCTCCTCGTCGTAGAACAGCCGTGCGGCGTCCTCGCCGGTGAGCAGGATCGTGCGCTGGAGCAGCACCCGGGCGGCGAAGGCATCCGAGCCGTGTGCCCGCGCCCGGGTGGAGATGAACCGGTAGGGCGCCAGGAGCAGCGGCAGCGTGCTGTCGGGCAGGAGCTCGCGAGGCATGCGCATGACGTCCCCTACCCCTCGCTCCGGTCGGCGTACCCGGTGGCAGCCCGGCCGAGCCCCGGTCGAGCGATCACCAGGTGGCTCGCCGAGCACGGATCGCCCTGGCTGTGAGGCACCTCACAGGAGTGCTGGGGTTTCGTTCCGCGGGGTCGAGGGCATCCCGTCGGGCATGTCCACACGACTGGCACGACTCACCGGCATCGTCGCGGCCACGGCCACCACGGGCACGCTGCTCCTCGCCGCCCCGGCCACCGCCGCCCCGACGGCGACCTCCACCTCCAGCGGCGTCGTCGCCGCCGCCGCCCCCAAGGCCGGCGAGCGCAACCCGCGGGTCTCCCGCAGCATGCGGGGCGTCCGCCCCAGCGCCTACGTCGGCAAGTACTACAAGCCCCGGTACGAGCGCACCCGCAAGTGCATCGTGCGCAAGGAGTCGGGCGGCAACTACCGCATCGCATCCCGCTCCGGCACGTACAAGGGTGCCTACCAGTTCAACGGTGCCCTGGCCCGCGCCACCGCCAAGCGCATGGGCCGTGCGGACCTGGCACGGCGCCCGATGAACACGTGGAGCCGCTTCCACCAGGACAAGGCGTTCTGGATCGTCTGGAACAACGGTCGCGGCGCCCGCAACTGGCCCACCCGCCACGGCTGCTGACGGCACGCCTCCGGCTGCTGGCGGCGCCCGCCTCCGAGCTGCCGTCCCCGACCCTCGCACGTCCGCACGCCACCCCGATCCGCCATCGCGGCGCCCGACCCGTCGCGATGGCGGATCCGTGCGTTCGGGCCCGCGCGCCCGCCGTGACCCGTGCGTTCGGGCCCGCGCGCCCGCCGTGACCCGTGCGGGGGGCGGGTCGGGTGCCGCGTCACGGAAGGGGCTGGGCCGGGGGTCCCGCGGCACGGAGTGCGCCGTCCAGCATCGGAAGGGGCGGTGACAGCCGCGCGGCCCGCCGCACGCCCTGACAGGATCGAGTGGTGCTGGACGTCCCCCGCGAGCGGTTCGAGGCCCTGGTCGCCGAGGCCCTGGACGAGATCCCGCCCCAGCTCGGGGCGCTCATCTCGAACTGCGTCGTGCTCGTCGAGGACGACGTGGCGCCGGGCCAGGAGACGTTGCTCGGCCTGTACGAGGGGATCCCGCTGACCCAGCGCGACACCTGGTACGCCGGGGTGCTGCCCGACCGGATCACGATCTACCGGCTGCCGATCCTGCGCATCTGCGCCACCGAGGACGACGTCGTCGAGGAGGTCCTCGTCACCGTGGTGCACGAGGTGGCCCACCACTTCGGCATCGACGACGAGCGGCTGCACGAGCTCGGCTGGGACTGACCGCCGCCCTCGGGGCGCTCGCGCCGCTGCCTGCGGTCGCCGCCGGCCCGGGTCGCCGTGCCACTGCCGGCCGCTCGCGCCGCTCCCGCGGCCCGGCCAGGGACCTCGGCGGGACGACGGGCGACGCTCGTCGGGCGGCGGCGTGGAGCCGGTCAATAGGCTGGGGTCGACCTGTCGCAGGAGGTTCCCGATGGCCCCGTCCGAGCAGCGCCGTCCCGCCCTCGCCGTCCTCACGTCGGGCGGGGACTCCCAAGGGATGAACGCGACGGTCCGGGCGGTCGTGCGCACCGCGATCGCCCGCGGCGCCGACGCGTACGCCGTCTACGAGGGGCTCCAGGGCCTGGTCGACGGCGGCGACCGCATCCGCCGCTTCGACTGGGACGACGTCAGCGGGATCATGCACCTCGGCGGCACGGTCATCGGGACCGCCCGCTCCGCCGACTTCCGGGAGCGCCAGGGGCGCCTGCGGGCGGCCCGCAACCTCGTCGAGCGCGGCATCGACCGGCTCGTCGTCGTCGGCGGCGACGGCTCGCTGACCGGCACCGACATCTTCCGGGAGGAGTGGCCCGGGCTGCTCGACGAGCTCGTCGCGACCGGGGAGCTGTCCGCCGAGCAGGCCGAGGCGCACCGCCAGCTCATCATCGCCGGCGCGGTCGGCTCCATCGACAACGACATGGTCGGCACCGACAAGACCATCGGTGCGGACTCGGCGATGCACCGGATCATCGAGGCCATCGACGCGCTGGCCAGCACCGCGGCCAGCCACCAGCGCTCGTTCGTCGTCGAGGTGATGGGCCGGCACTGCGGCTACTTGACCGTGCTGTGCGCCATCGCCGGGGGCGCGGACTACATCCTGATCCCCGAGGTGCGCCCGGCGCCGGGCTGGGAGGACGAGCTGATCGCCCGGCTGCGGGCTGGTCGCGCCGCCGGACGCCGCGACAACCTCGTGCTCGTCGCGGAGGGCTGCCACGACCGGTCGGGCACGCCCATCACCCCGCAGATGGTCGCCGACGTCATCACGCAGCGAGCCGGCGAGGACACGCGCGTCACCATCCTCGGCCACGTCCAGCGCGGTGGTGCGCCCAGCGCCTACGACCGTTGGATGCCGACCTTGATGGGCCACGCCGCGGCCAACGAGGTGCTCGACGCCGGGCGCGACCACGTCTCGCAGCTCATCGGCATCCGCGGCAACCGGGTCACCCGCATGCCGCTGATGGAGGCCGTGGCCCTGACCCGCGCGATCCCCGGCCTCATCGAGGCTGACGACGTGAAGGGCGCGATGGACGCGCGGGGCTCGTCGTTCGCCGAGATGGTGCGCGTCTTCGAGGGCATCTCGAAGCCCGAACCGGTGTTCCCGAGCCAGGGCACCCGGATCGGCATCCTGCACGCGGGCGGCCTGGCGCCTGGCATGAACGCGGCGGTCGCCGGCGCGGTTCGGTTCGGCATCTCCCGCGGGCACGACATCTCCGGCATCCACGGCGGCTTCCCCGGCCTGCTGCGCGGCGACGTGCGCCCGCTGGGGTGGGCCGACGTCGAGGGCTGGGTGGTCAGGCCGGGCTGCGAGCTCGGCACGAGCCGCACCACGCCTGCGCCGGAGCAGGCCGCCGAGATGGCCGCCGCCCTGCAGGAGCACAGCCTCGACGCCCTGCTCGTGATCGGCGGGCACCGCGCGTACGCGGCGCTGTACGAGCTGGCACCGCTGCGCGAGGAGCACCCGGGCCTGCAGGTGCCGGTCGCCCTCCTGCCGGCCTCGATCGACAACAACCTGCCGGGCTGGGAGATGTCGGTCGGCGCCGACACGGCGCTCAACGAGATCGTCAAGGCGATCGACATGATCCGGGTGGCGGCCAGCGCCTCACGGCGGGCCTTCGTCGTCGAGACCATGGGCCGCCGCTGCGGCTTCCTGGCGTTCCTCTCGGCATTGTCGATCGGTGCCGAGGAGGTCTACCTGAACGAGGACCCGCCCACCCTGGCGCGCCTGAACGCCGACGTCGCCGAGATGGTCGCGGGGTTCCGGGCAGGCCGCAGGTTCCACCTCTCCGTGCGCAACGAGGAGGCCAGCGAGGGCTACACGACGGAGTTCCTCCGCCAGCTGTTCACCGAGGAGTCGCAGGGCCTGTTCGGCGTCCGGGCACAGATCCTCGGCCACATCCAGCAGGGCGGGACCCCCACGGCCTTCGACCGCGCCCACGGCGCGGCCCTGGCCGCCACCTGCGTCGACTGGCTGACCGGGCAGGTCCTGTCCGGCCGCCACGACTGGCGCTACATCGCCGTCGTCGACGACAAGGTGTCCACGGCCTCCCTGACGAAGATGGGCGACACCTACGACCTCGAGGCGCGCCGCCCCCGCGAGCAGTGGTGGATGGAGCTCGGCGAGGTCATGGAGCTGCTGGCCAAGCGGCCGACCGAGCCGGTCGAGCCGCTCGCGACCGCCGATCGATAGGAGGGCCAGATGATCCTGGAGACCGCGACGATCACGGTCACGCCGGGCCGCGAGGACGAGTTCGTGGCCGCCGTGGAGCAGCAGGGCAGGGTCGTCCTGGAGCGTGCGGACGGCTGGCGCAGCCTGCGCGTGCTGCGCGGCATCGAGCGCCCCTCGGTCATCCAGCTGCACCTCGAGTGGGAGACGCTCGAGGACCACACCGAGGGGTTCCGCGGGGGGCCGCTGTTCGGCGAGTGGCGCGCCGTCATCGGCCCGTTCTTCGCCGAGCCCCCGCAGGTCGAGCACTGGGCCCCGACCGCGTGAGCGATCGCGCGCCGGGCCCGGACCGTGCGGGCGGGGAGCCCCGGCACGCCCTCGGCGCCCTCGACGTCGCCGCGCGCCTGGCGGACGCGTCGCTCACCAGCGCGGGGCTCGTCGAGCACCTGCTCGCCCGCATCGCGCGGCACGAGCCGCGACTGCACGCCATGATCGCCGTGGCCGACGACGCCCGGGCGCAGGCGGCCGCCGCGGACGCCCGGCGAGTGGCGGGCGCGGCGATCGGTCCGCTCGACGGCGTGCCCGTGCTGGTCAAGGACAACGTCGAGGTCCTCGGGCTGCCCGCCTGCGCGGGTTCGTTGGCCCTGGCCGACAGCCCGGCCGAGCGGGACGCCCCGCTGGTGGCCCGGCTGCGTGCGGCCGGGCTGGTCGTGCTCGGGACGACCAACCTCTCCGAGTGGGCCAACTTCCGGGGGATGGCCTCGCCGAGCGGCTGGTCGGCGGTCGGCGGCCTGGTCGACAACCCGTGGCAGACGGGGCGCTCGGCAGGCGGGTCCTCTGCGGGCTCCGGTGCGGCCCTGGCGGCCGGGTACGCCCCGCTGGCCATCGGCACCGAGACCGACGGCTCGATCACCTGCCCGGCGGCGCTGTGCGGCGTCGTCGGGCTCAAGTGCACGGTCGGCCTGCTCCCGACGGTGGGCGTCGTGCCGATCGCCTCGAGCCAGGACGCCCCGGGCCCGATGGGGCGCAGCGTGGCCGACGTGGCCGCCCTGTTCGCCGCGCTCACCGGCGCGGATCCGGTGGCAGCAGCGGGATCCGTGGCGGCCGGGCCGAACCCTGCGCGCCGGTTCGTGCTCGGCGCCCCAGCCGCCTGGCGAAGCGGCCACCCCGGCGCCGACGCCCTGGCCGACGTCGCGCTGGCCGCGCTCCGGGACGCCGGACTGGTCGTGGTGGACCTGGACGGCGTGGCTGCGGACGAGCACGTCGACGTCGACGAGGTGACGGTGCTGGTGCACGAGATGGCCGACGACCTCGACGCCTACCTGCGCAGCCGGCCTGGCTCGGGCCCCACTTCCGTGGCGGCCGTCGTCGCCTTCAACGCGGCCCACGCGCAGGCCGAGCTCGCGCACTTCGGCCAGGAGTACCTCGAACGCGCGGTCGCCTGTGCCGGGCGGGTGGACCCGGCCTACGCGCGGGCGCGTGCCCGCAACCTCGACTGGGCCATCGGCACCGTCCTGGCCCCGGCGTTCGCCCACGGCGTCGACGCCCTGGTGGCCCCCGCCTACGGGCCGGCGTGGGAGAGCCGGCTGGACGGCGGGGACGTGTTCACCGGTGGGGCGGTGACCACCGCCCCGGCGATCGCGGGGTGGCCGATCCTCACCCTGCCGATCGGGCTGGTCGGGGGGGTGCCGATCGGCCTGGCCATCGTCGGTCCGGCGCACGGGGAGTCCACCCTGCTGGAGATCGGGGCGGTGGTGGAGGCCGTGGTCGGTCGCCTCGGTCTGGCCCCGCTCGTCTGATCCGACCCCTGCCGACGCCCGCCGGGCCCGACTCGGGACCAACGGCCCGTGGGAAGGCCCATCCTGCTGTTCGCCGGAAATGGCGATGGTGCAGGCTAGGAAGGTGCGCCCGCCCGGGGCGCGCCTGGATCAGATGGAGCCACGCGCCATGACATTCCCCGGATTGGAGAACCCCCCGACGCAGAACAAGAAGCTCCTGGAGTGGGTGGAGCAGGTCGCGACCCTGGCCAAGCCCGACCGCATCGAGTGGTGCGACGGCTCCCAGGAGGAGTGGGACCGCCTCACCACGCTGATGGTGGACGATGGCATGGCCATCGCGCTGAACCCGGAGAAGCGGCCCAACTCGTTCCTGTTCCGCTCGGATCCCTCGGACGTGGCGCGCGTCGAGGACCGGACCTTCATCTGCTCGCTCGACGAGCACGACGCCGGACCCACGAACAACTGGCACGACCCGGTCGGCATGCGCGGCATCCTCACCGGCCTGTTCGACGGTTGCATGCGCGGCCGGACGATGTACGTCATCCCGTTCTCGATGGGCCCGCTGGGCTCGCCGATCTCCGAGCTCGGCGTCGAGATCACGGACTCGCCCTACGTCGTGGTGAACATGCGGATCATGACCCGCATGGGCCGGGCCGCCCTGGACCTCATCGGACCCGACGGCGACTTCGTCCCGTGCGTGCACTCGGTCGGCTACCCGCTGCGCGACGTCGACGCCAACGAGCGCCCCGACGTGGCGTGGCCGTGCAACGAGATCAAGTACATCGTGCACTTCCCGGAGACCCGTGAGATCTGGTCGTTCGGCTCCGGCTACGGCGGCAACGCGCTGCTGGGCAAGAAGTGCTTCGCGCTGCGCATCGCCTCGGCGATGGCCCGCGACGAGGGCTGGCTCGCCGAGCACATGCTGATCCTCAAGCTCACCAGCCCCAGCGGCGCGGTGAACCATCTCGCGGCCGCGTTCCCGAGCGCCTGCGGCAAGACCAACCTCGCGATGCTCGAGCCGAGCGTGCCGGGCTGGAAGGTCGAGACCGTCGGCGACGACATCGCGTGGATGCGCTTCGGCGAGGACGGCCGGCTGCACGCGATCAACCCGGAGTCCGGCTTCTTCGGGGTCGCCCCGGGCACCTCGATGAAGACCAACGCGAACGCGATGCGCACCCTGTGGGGCAACAGCATCTTCACCAACGTGGCCCTGACCGACGACGGCGACATCTGGTGGGAGGGGATGACCGACGAGGTCCCGGCCCACCTGATCGACTGGAAGGGCCGTGACTGGACGCCGGACTCCAAGGAGCCGTCCAGCCATCCGAACAGTCGGTTCACCGCCCCCGCGGCGCAGTGCCCGACCATCGCCGACAACTGGGAGGATCCGGCCGGCGTCACCATCGACGCGATCCTGTTCGGCGGCCGGCGCGCCACCAACGTCCCGCTGGTCAACGGCGCCCGCGACTGGGAGCACGGCGTGTTCATCGGTGCCACGGTCTCCTCGGAGATGACCGCCGCGGCCGTCGGCGGCGTCGGCCAGCTGCGCCGTGACCCGTTCGCCATGCTGCCGTTCTGCGGCTACAACATGGCCGACTACTGGGGCCACTGGCTCAGGATCGGCCGGGCGACGTCGCCGGAGAAGCTGCCGCGCATCTTCCAGGTGAACTGGTTCCGCAAGGACGCCGAGGGCAACTGGCTGTGGCCGGGGTTCGGCGAGAACAGCCGCGTCCTCGCCTGGATCATCGACCAGGTGAACGGCGTGGCCAACGGGGTCGAGACGCCGATCGGGATCGCCCCGGCGCCCGGCGCGCTCTACCTCGAGGGCCTGGAGATCAGCGAGGCCGAGCTGACCGAGCTGTTCAAGGTGGACCCGGGCAGCTGGCTCAGCGAGTGCATCCTGACCGAGGAGTACTTCTCGCAGTTCGGCGACCGGGTGCCGGCCGAGCTCTACGCGCAGCTGCAGATGCTCCGCGAGCGCCTCGAGGCCGCCAAGGACTGAGCCGCCAGCGGTACCGCCGCGCCCAGGGCCCCCCGCGGTCGTCGTGGGGGGCTCTGGCGTCGGCGGGGCGCGCGGCGATGGCAGGATGCGCCGCATGAGCGTGCGCACGACGACGGACGTCCTGGCCGGCCTGGACGTCGACCTGCGGGGCCGGGACCTGCTCAAGGAGGTCGACTGGACCGCCGCGGAGCTCGACGCCGTGATCGAGCTGGCGGCCCGCCTCAAGGCCGCCCGCGCCGCCGGCGTGGAGCAGCAGCACCTGGCGGGGCGGGTCGTGGCCCTGATCTTCGAGAAGACCTCGACCCGGACCCGCTGCGCGTTCGAGGTGGCGGCGTTCCACCAGGGCGCGCACACGACGTTCCTGGACCCGGCCGCCTCCCAGCTCGGCCACAAGGAGTCCGCGGCCGACACCGGGGCGGTGCTGGCCGGCATGTACGACGCGATCCAGTTCCGCGGGGTCGCCCAGGCGACCGTCGAGGAGCTCGCCGAGGGTGCCGACGTGCCGGTCTACAACGGCCTCACCGACGACTGGCACCCCACGCAGATGCTGGCCGACTACCTGACGATGCAGGAGGTGTCCGGCGGCGCCCCGTGGGCCGAGCTGAGCCTGGCGTACGTGGGGGACGCCCGCTTCAACATGGGCAACTCGGCGCTCGTGATGGGGGCGATCATGGGGGCGGACGTACGCATCGTCGCGCCGCGCTCGCTGTGGCCGTCGGCGTCGGTGCAGGCCCTCGCACGGGACCGGGCCACCGCCAGCGGGGCCCGGTTGACCCTGACCGAGGACGTCGCGGAGGGGGTGTCGGGGGCGCGCTTCGTGCACACGGACGTGTGGGTCTCGATGGGGGAGCCGAAGGAGGTGTGGGACGAGCGCGTGCCGCTGCTGCGGCCCTATCGGGTGGACGGCGCCCTCATGGCGGCGACGGGCCGCGCCGACGCCGTCTTCATGCACTGCCTGCCGGCGTACCACGACACGTCGACCCTGGTCGGGCAGCAGGCCGCGCAGCGGTTCGGCCTGGTCGACGGCCTGGAGGTGTCCGACGCCGTGTTCCGGTCACCGGCCAGCGTCGTGTTCCAGCAGGCGCACAACCGCATGCACACCATCAAGGCCCTGATGGTGGCGACGCTCGCCGGCGGAGGACAGCGTCAGGCGTAGCCGAGCGCCTGGGGGGCCACGGCCCGGGCGATCTCCTCGGCGGCAGCGGCAGCACCCTCGCCGCGCTGGCGCGGGAAGTTGGCCAGCTCGATGCGCAGGTACACGCGCTCGCGCTCCTCCTCGGTCATGCCGCCCCACACGCCGTAGGGCTCGCGCGCCCGGATGGCGTAGTCGGCGCACTCGACCCGGACCGCGCACCGGGCGCACACCGCCTTGGCCGCCCGATCGCGCCGCAGCCGGGCCAGCCCCCGCTCGTTCTGCGGATGGAAGAAGAGGTCCTGGTCGGCACCCCTGCAGGCACCTGCCTCCTGCCACTCCCAGGTCGCGTCCAGCGGGACCTGGGAAAGCGGCTGCTGCGGCATGTGCTCCTCCGTTCCGGGCCCTCGGCCCACGGCGTCCACCGGGCGTGCGACAGTGCGAACTGGGTTGCTGCTTCCCCGGAGAGCCGGCCCTCAGGGGGTCGAGGGGACATGTCCGAGTGACAGTCACGCTACTCACCGTGAGATCGGATGTTATCCTACGAACGAACGAAAAGTACATAGTCCATAAGTACTGTTTCGTCACCGACCGTGGCAGCTGCCCCGATCCTTCCGCCCGCGCGTCCCCGGATCGGCGACGCGCCTGCGCGTCCCACCTGACGCAGCGTGACCCCGCTGCGGGCCACCCGCCTCCCACCGCCGAGCGCTCCACCCGTGACCCACGGTGATGAGGCCTACCATGGGGGGCATGGCCGACGACCTGGACCCCCTGGCCTCCCCCGACCTCTCCGGCGGCACGGCCACCCTCGAGCGGACCGAGACCTCCGACGGCTCCGGCGATCACGAGCGGTTCGCCCACTACGTGAAGAAGGACCGCATCGTCGAGAGCGCCGTGCTGGGGACGCCGGTGCGGGCGCTGTGCGGCAAGGTCTGGGTGCCTGGCCGCGACCCCCAGAAGTTCCCCGTGTGCCCGGACTGCCAGCGCATCTACGAGGGCCTGCCCGAGGGCCCGGCGCAGGACTGAGCCCACCTGGCGACGGCTGGTCGCACCCCGCCAGCCGACCGGCGTGGCCGAGCCCGAGTGCGGCTGCCCTGCGTCGCAGCCCATCACCCCAACGGCCCAACTCGCGGCCAGGCGTGCGCCACGCGCCGCGCGACGCCCGATGCAGCCGGTGTCGCGTGCCGTTCTCGGCGCGGGAGTCGGGGGCGTGACGACCGGGGCACCCCGAGGCGCCATGCCCACAGCGATCGGGCAGGGAGGATCGGGCATGGTCGGCCCCACGAGTGAGCAGCCTGGTCCGCGAGCACGCCGTGCCCCTGCAGTCGCGCTGGTGGCGCTCGCCCTGCTGGTCGCGCTGGTCCCGGGCGTCGTCCGCGCCGCCCCCGCGGTGGCCGGCGACCCGGGCCGCAAGCCCCTGGTCGCCGGGTGGCTCCCGAGCTGGGCGACCCAGGCCTCGGTCGCCTCGGTGGCGGGCAACCCCGACCTCATGGGAGAGGCCTCGCCGTTCTGGTACACGGCCCGGGCCTCGGCTGGCCGGGTCGCCCTGACCACCACGGTCAGCGCGACCACGAGGGCCTCGGTGCTGGCCGCGCTGCGGGGCCGCGGCATCCCGGTGCTGCCCTCGGTCGCCGACGGCTCCGCCGCGCGCGCCATGGCCGGGCTGCTCGCCGACCCGACCGCCCGGTCCCAGCACGTCGCCCAGCTGGTCGACCTGACCGTCAGCAACGGGTACGAGGGCATCGAGCTGGACTACGAGCGGTTCGCGTTCAGCGACGGCCGTGACACCTGGGCGGCCACCCGTCCGCGCTGGGTCGCCTTCGTGACCGAGCTCGGCGACGCCCTGCACGCGGCGGGCAAGCTCCTGGCCCTGGCCGTGCCGGTCATGTACGACGGCAGGCGCAGCAGCACCAGCGGCTACTGGGTCTACGACTACGCGGCGATGGCGCCGGTCGTCGACTCGCTGCGGATCATGACCTACGACTACTCGGTCGCACGGCCCGGTCCCATCGCGCCCCTGGCGTTCCAGCGCCGGACCCTGGCGTACGCCACGAGCGTGTTCCCCGCCTCCCGGATCCGGCTGGGCATCCCCGCCTACGGGCGGCTGTGGACGGCGCGCCGCCCGGACGGCGGCGCGGCCATCCGGGGCACCTGCCCGGTGAGCCCGAAGGTGCCCGGGACCACCAGCTTCACGGCCGCCGCCGCGCGCACGTTCCTGGCCACCCGCGCGGGTGCCGCGCCGGTCGTCACCCACGACCCGGTGACCGGCGAGTCCCGGGCGACCTTCACCGTGACCTACCAGGGTCCGGACGCGGCGGGCAGGACGGTGTCCTGCGCGGTCGACCACGAGGCCTGGTGGGTCGACGCGCAGGGCGTCGCCGCCCGGATGCCGATGGTGGCCGAGTTCGGCCTGGCCGGGGTGGCGTTCTGGCACCTCGGCGGGATCGACGCCCCGTCCTGGCCGGCCATGCGCAGCTGGGCCCGGGCCTGGACCGCGCCGCCGGGTGCTCCGCTCACGGCCGCCCCGCCGGCGCCCCCGGTCGTGGCCGTCCCGCCGGCGCCCCCCGCGCGCACGACCGTGACGGTCCGCGCCTCGACGCTCGCCCCCGAGCCCCGTGCCACGGTGACCCTCCAGGTGCGCGTGCAGCCCAAGCGCAGCGGCCTGGTGGTCCGCCGGCAGAAGCTGGTCGGGCGCACCTGGCACACGATGGCCACGCAGCGCACCGACAGCCGGGGCCGGGTCGCCTTCACCTTCCGCTGGCCGAAGGCGCGCACGACCTTCACCTACCGCGTCGTGACGACCGCGACCGCGACGACGTCCAGCGGCACCTCCGAGCGGTTCACCATCGCGACGCGCCGCCGCTGACCCGTCGGCCACGCAGCCGTGGGCCCGACGGCCGGGTCGGCGCGGCGCGAGCGTCGGGACCGTCAGCGCAGGCAGGCGCCGGGCAGGTCGAACCACTGCAGGTGGGCCTGCCCGTCGGGCAGGTCGGCGGCTGGTCCGGGCGGTCGCGCCGCCGCCGCCTCGAGCAGCGCCCGGCCCTCGGCCAGGTGCTCGGCCAGGGCCTCCTCGCCCGCGCGGTCGTCGTGGTGGGGGAAGACCAGCGTGCCGGTCGCGTCGTAGTGCAGGTCCGCGAGGCGCAGGGGCGGCTCCACGGCACCGGCGCGGTGCCGCCACAGCCCGGTGGCCAAGTCGAAGCGGTAGTCCTCGAGCAGGGCCCACCCGTGGCGGGCCAGCAGGTCGACCGCCTCGACCAGGTAGGCGAAGACGGCCTCGGAGATGAACGAGTTGAAGTTCACCCGCACCCAGCCGGGCTTGATGCCCTCGCACCCGGCCGTGATCTGCGCCTCGTACTCCTGGGAGCGGTCCAGCGAGATGCCCAGCAGCCGATGGCCGTAGGGGCCCGCGCACGAGCAGCCGCCCCGGGCCTGGATGCCGAAGACGTCGTTGAGCATGGCGACCACCGCGTTGTGGTGCACGTAGCGCCGGCTCGGGGAGCGGACCGTGAACGACACGATCGACAGGCGTCGGGCGCCGACGTTGCCCAGTACCTCGATCGCGGGGTTGGCGGCCCACGCCGCCACCGCGCGGCGCACGAAGTCGTCCTCGTGGGCCTGGATCACGTCGGTGCCCAGCGCCCGCTTGAGGTGGAAGACCAGGCCGGCCCGGATCGACTCGATGATCGCCGGGGTGCCGCCCTCCTCGCGGTGCTCGGGGTCGCTGACGAAGCGGTGGTCCGTCGGGCTGACGTAGGCGACGGTGCCGCCGCCCACGACGTCGGGCACCCGGTTGGTGAGCAGCGCCCGCCGCACGACGAGGACCCCCGGCGTGCCCGGCCCGCCCACGAACTTGTGCGGGGACAGGAACACTGCGTCCTTGGCCGCCTCGGGGTCATCGGGCCGCATGTCGATGTCGATGTACGGGGCCCCGGCCGCGTAGTCCCAGAACGCCAGCGCCCCGTGCTCGTGCAGCAGGCGGGTGATCGCGTCGGTGTCCGAGAGGATGCCGGTCACGTTCGACGCGGCCGAGAAGCTGCCGATCCGCAACGGCCGGTCGGCGTGGCGCACGAGCTCCTCGGCCAGCCGCGCGGCGTCGACGTGCCCGTCGGGGCTCTCCGGGATGACCACGACGTCGGCGATCGACTCGCGCCAGGGCAGCTCGTTGCTGTGGTGCTCGAACGGGCCGATGAAGACCACGGGGCGCTCGTCGGCCGGGATGCGCGCGGACAGGCCGTACCGGTCGTCGAGGTCGGCCGGGAGGCGCAGGTTGAGGATCCCGATGAGCTTGTCGATCGCGCCGGTCGTGCCCGACCCGGCGAAGATCACGGCCGTCGAGTCGTCACCGCCCACGCACTCCTTGATGATCCGGCGGGCGTCCTCGCGCAGCCGGGTCGTCTGCAGCCCCGTTCCGCTGGACTCGGTGTGGGTGTTCGCGTAGCGCGGCAGCACCTCGGCGCGGATGAAGTCCTCGATGAAGTCCAGCGCGCGCCCGCTCGCGGTGTAGTCGGCGTAGGTGACCCGGCGCCGTCCGTACGGGCCCTCCACGACCTGGTCGTCGCCGATGACGCCGGCGCGGATGCGGGCCATCAGCGGGGGGTCGGCGAGTCCGGGGTCGCGCGGCGGGATGGCCAGCCCCGGGCCGGTGTCCACGGGCGCGGGGCCCGGCACGACGGCAGGGTCGAGGGCGGTCATCGTGGCATGCCGCGGTCGAGGGCCCGGATCAGGCGGTCCTGGTGGTAGGTGAGCCAGTCGTAGACCAGGTACATCCCCCGCCGGGGGTCGTCCTCGGCGAGCTCGAGGAACGGCTCTGGCCCGTCCTGGCTCACAGCCAGCCGGGTGCCCAGGGTCAGCCGCAGGTCGTTGAGGGTGCCCAGCCAGGCGGCGGCCTCCTCGTCGCTGAGCCGGGTGGGGTCCTTGCGGGCGAGGGTGGCCCGTGCGAGGTCGAGGTGCTCCAGCTTCGTCGAGCGCAGGTCCCGCTGCGTGAACCGGCGGAACTCGTCGGCGGCCTCGGGGTCGCTGTAGGCGTCGGGGAACAGCCGGGCCAGCGCGGGATCGGCTGGCCGGACGGCCGCCGGGTCGATGCCCACGAGCTCCTCGAGGGGGTCGACGGGCTGCTCCGGCTCGGGCGGGGCGAGCAGCTCGCCGAGCTGGTCGAGCAGCTGCGTGAGCAGGGTGCGCTCCCCCTCCTGCAGGTGCATCCACAGGTGGCCGTGCCGGTTGCGCCGGAAGCCCGGGGGATCGAGCAGGCCCATCACTGGCTCCTCGACACGGTCGCCCACAGCCCGTAGGAGTGCATGGCGGTGACGTCGCGCTCCATCTCGTCTCGGCTGCCCGACGCCACGATGGCCCGGCCGTCCTCGTGCACCTCCAGCATGAGCTGCTCGGCCTTGGCGCGCGGGAACCCGAAGTAGGTCATGAACACGTAGGTCACGTACGACATGAGGTTGACCGGGTCGTTCCAGACGATGCACACCCACGGGGTCTCGACCTGGGACCGGTCGGCGACCTCGACGTCCTCGACGGGTGCCACGCTCATGGGTGCCTATGGTCGCATCCGCCGGCACCCGGTTGGAACCACGCCGGCTGCCTCAGCCCGCGACCCACTCGGGGGTCTGCTCGACGGTGCGGACCTCGGGGCCGAGGAACCGCCGCCCGAGCCGGGCGAAGGGCTGCGGATCCCCGGTCGCCAGGAAGCGGTGCTCCGGTGCGCGCCGGCCCGCCACGGTGAGGTCCGCCCGGGCCAGGCCGTGCGCGGTCAGCGTGCGGTAGACGTCCTTGGCGGTCTCCTCGGCGCTGGAGACGAGCGTCACGTCCTCGCCGCACACGTAGGCGATCACGCCGGTGAGCAGCGGGTAGTGCGTGCAGCCCAGCACGAGGGTGTCGATGCCCTCGGCGAGCAACGGGTCGAGGTACTCGTGGGCCACGGCGAGCACCTCCGGCCCGGTCACGATGCCCGCCTCGACGAACTCCACGAAGCGGGGGCACGCCCGCGGCAGCACCCGCAGGTGCGGCGCGGCGGCGAAGGCGTCCTCGTAGGCGCCCGAGGTCACCGTCGCGACGGTGCCGATCACGCCGATGCGCCCGTTGCGGGTCGCGCGGGCGGCCCGGCGCACGGCGGGCTTGATGACCTCGACGACCGGTACCGGATAGCGCTCCCGGGCGTCGCGCAGCACCGCGGCGGAGGCCGAGTTGCAGGCGATCACCAGCGCCTTCACCCCGGAGTCCACGAGGTGGTCCATCACGTCGAGGGCGAAGGCGCGGACCTCGGCGATCGGCCGGGGCCCGTACGGGCCCCGGGCCGTGTCCCCGACGTAGAGCACCGCCTCGTCGGGCAGCTGGTCGATGACCGAGCGCGCGACGGTGAGCCCGCCCACGCCGCTGTCGAAGATGCCGATCGGGGCGTCCGGGTCGCCGACGCCGGGGCCGGCCACGGACGCGGCCAGATGCGTTGTGACGGACATGCGCTGATCATCCGGCCCAGCGCCGTGCTCGGACCGCAGCGACCCTCGCTAGGGTTGCCCGCGTGTCGGCAGTGCCTGCCGGCGCCCGGCGAGGTGTCCTGGAGGGGTCGTGCGGCTGACCGTCATCGGGTGCGCGGGGTCCTTCCCGTCGCCGCAGTCGCCCGCGTCCTGCTACCTGGTCGAGCACGAGGGTGTCGCGATCACGCTGGACCTCGGCAACGGCGCGCTCGGCCCGCTCTACGCCCGGACCGACATCCGGGCGCTCGACGCGGTCGTCCTGTCGCACCTGCACGCCGACCACTGCCTGGACCTCACGTCGCTGCACGTCGCACGCAAGTACCACCCGGACGGGCCCCCGCCGGTGCCCGTCGCCGTGCACGGGCCCGCCGGGACCGAGCAGCGCATCGCGGACGCCTACCGGACAACGCGCGCCGAGCGCCCTCCCGCACTGCGCGAGGTGTACCGGTTCGTCGACCACGCCCCGCAACCCGCGCGGATCGGGCCCTTCACCGTGACGCTGGCCCGCGTGGCGCACCCGGTCGAGGCCTTCGCGATCCGCGTCGAGGCGGGGGGTGCCGCGCTGGTCTACAGCGGGGACACCGGGCCGTGCGACGCCCTCGTCGAGCTCGCCCGCGGGGCGGACCTCGCGCTGTTCGAGGCGTCCTTCCTGGCCGGGCCGGACAACCCGCGGGACCTGCACATGACGGCGGCCGAGGCCGGGGAGCACGCGGCCCGCGCCGGCGTGCCGCGACTGCTGCTCACGCACCTGGTCGCCTGGAACGACCAGCAGGCGTCGGTGGCCGAGGCGCGCGGCACCTACGACGGGGAGCTGGTGCTGGCCGCTCCCGGGATGGTGGTGGAGCTGTGACCGATCCTGCCCCGCACGTCCGCTCCGACGGCCGCGCGCCCGCCGAGCTGCGCCCGGTGACGTTCCAGCGCGGCTGGCTGGACCACGCCGAGGGTTCCTGCCTGGTGGCGTTCGGCGCCACCCGGGTGCTGTGCGCCGCGTCGTTCACCGCCGGGGTCCCGCGGTGGAAGAAGGGGTCCGGCTCGGGCTGGGTCACGGCTGAGTACGCGATGCTGCCCAGGGCGACGAACACCCGCTCGGACCGTGAGTCGGTGCGCGGCCGGGTCGGCGGGCGCACGCACGAGATCTCCCGGCTGGTCGGCCGCTCGATGCGGGCGATCATCGACGTCGGGGCGCTCGGCGAGAACACCGTGGTGCTGGACTGCGACGTGCTGCAGGCCGATGGCGGCACCAGGACGGCGGCCATCACCGGCGCGTACGTCGCGCTGGCCGACGCCGTGGCGTGGGCCCAGCGGGAGGGACTCGTCCCGGCCGGTGCTGCGGTGCTGCGCGACTCCGTGGCGGCGGTGAGCGTGGGGATCGTCGACGGCCGCCCGTGCCTGGACCTGCACTACGACGACGACGTGCGGGCCGACACGGACATGAACGTCGTGATGACCGGGTCTGGCACGTTCGTCGAGGTGCAGGGCACCGCCGAGCGCGAGCCGTTCGAGCGGGCCCTGCTCGACGGCCTGCTCGACCTCGCCGCGACCGGGTGCGCCCAGCTCGCGACCCTGCAGCGCGCGGCCCTCGACGCGCCGGTCACCCACCCGCTCGCGGGCGGTGGCGCATGACGCAGCGCGTGGTCCTGGCCACCCGCAACGCCGGGAAGGTGGCCGAGCTGCGCCGGATCCTGGCCGATGCCGGCCTGGACCTGGAGCTGGTCGGCGCCGACGCCTTCGCCGCGCTGCCGGACGTCGCGGAGACGGGCACGACGTTCGCCGCGAACGCCCTGCTCAAGGCCCGAGCCGTGGCGGCCCACACGAACCTGCCCTCGGTGGCCGACGACTCGGGCCTGTGCGTCGACGCCCTCAACGGGATGCCCGGCATCCTGTCCGCGCGGTGGGCCGGACGGCACGGCGACGACGACGCCAACCTCGACCTCCTGCTCGCCCAGCTGGCCGAGGTGCCCGACGAGCGGCGCGGCGCCCACTTCTTCTGCTCGGCGGCCGTGGCCATGCCGCCCGGCCCGCACGGGGCGGCGGGGGAGTGCCGGGTGGTCGAGGGCCAGGTGGACGGCTCGCTGCTGCACCAGCGGCGCGGCACCGGCGGGTTCGGGTACGACCCGATCTTCGTGCCGTACGGCTCGGCCCGGACCACCGCCGAGATGGACGCCGCGGAGAAGGACGCGATCAGCCACCGGGGCCAGGCGTTCCGCGCGCTGGTCCCGGTGCTGCGCGAGCTGCTCGGCGGCTGAGGGCCCGCGTGGGACTCGCGGGCCCACGACCCCCGGGCGCCGCCCCGGCCCGTCGGGCCGACCCGGCCGGCGCCGTGCCCCACCGGCTCAGGCCGGACGGATGTTGAGGTTGATCCGGAACAGGTTGTCCGGGTCGAGGCGTCGCTTCACCCCGACCAGGCGGTCGTGGACCGCCCGCCCGAACATCACCGAGGGGTCGAGCAGCCGGTGCCCGTCGACCTCCTGCCCCATGAAGTTGACGTACTGCCCACCCGTGGCGAACGGCTCCATGTCGCGCGCCATGCCCCGCACGAACGCCACTCGGGCTTCGTCCTGCGCGGGATCGGACCAGAAGCCGTAGGTGTTCAGCCAGAACCGCGCCCCGCGGTTCGGGAACGGGCTCGTCGTGGACCCCAGACGGCTGAACGCGCCGCCCATGAGGTGCACGTCGAAGGCGGTGCCGACCCAGGTCTGCTCCTCGCCGCGACGGACCAGCACGTCGATCACCGCGTCGTCCAGCCGGTCGAAGGAGGTGTTGCGCCAGTAGGCGCGGACCCCCTTGGGGAAGGCAGCGTCGAACACCGACTGCCACTGCACCCAGGGCACCAGGCCGGTCTCCTCGTCGTCCGGCGGGCAGGCGGTGCGCAGCTGGTCGACTAGGCGCTCGCCGGCGGCCGTGTCGGGCGAGGCCCAGGCGGCCCCGACGAGCAGGAGGGGCTCGTCGCCGGCGTCGAGCAGCGGTGGGGGCGTCAGGGTCGTGGTGATGACCGTGAGCTCGTCGGGCAGGTCGCGGGTCCACCGCTCGACGGCCCGCCAGGCCGCGCGCCAGCGCGCCGGCGTGTAGACGAGGTTGGCGCCCAGGACGTCGGGGCCGAGCGGGTGGGCCCGGAAGGTGAACTCCGTCACCACGCCGAAGTTGCCGCCGCCGCCGCGCAGCGCCCACAGCAGCTCGGGGTCGGTGTCGTCGTCCGCCGTGACCTCGCGCCCGTCGGCCGTGACCAGGCAGGCGGCCAGCAGGTTGTCGGCGGTCAGGCCGTGCTTGCGCGTCAGCCAGCCCACCCCACCGCCGAGCGTCAGCCCGGCGATCCCCGTGGCGGAGACGACGCCGATCGGCACCGCCAGCCCGTGGGCGGTCGTGGCGGCGTCGACGTCGGCGAGGGTCGCGCCCGCCTGGACCCGCACCGTGCGGGCCCCGGGGTCGACCTCGACGGCGCGCAGGTCGCCCAGGTCCAGGACGATCCCGCCGTCCACGGTCCCCTTGCCGGCCACGTTGTGCCCACCGCCGCGCACGGCCAGCGGCAGGCCGGTCCGGCGCGCCAGCGCGATGGTGGGGGCGACGTCGGCGGCGTCGGCAGCCCGCACGATCAGGGCCGGCGTGGCGTCGATCATCCCGTTCCAGACCGCTCCGGTTGCCTCGTACGCCGGATCGCCGGGCAGCAGGGCGACACCGCGGACGGCGCCCCGGAGCTCGGCCAGCATGGACTCGGACAACTCCGGGTGTGGCATGGCAGCTCCTGATCGAGGGTTGCGCCCGCCCTCGACAGGGTTCGGCGTGGGCGCGCCGGCCGTCAAGGGGCGCCCCGGCGGTGCGCAGGCCCCGTGCCCGGCTCAGGTGCCGCCGCCGCTGCTGGGGCCGCCCCACCCGGGGAGTCGGCGGCGCGCGGGGGGCCGCGGTGCGGGTGGCGACGGCGGCGCGCGGGGGGCCGCGGTGCGGGTGGCGACGGCGGCGCGCGGGGGGCCGCGGTGCGGGTGGCGGGACTCGAACCCGCACGTCCGTGGACACAGGAACCTAAATCCTGCGCGTCTGCCAGTTCCGCCACACCCGCCGGCGGCTCATCCTGCCAGCCGGACGGCCCGTGGGGTGCCAGGGCATCCGGACGGACCGGTGGTTGGATGACGCCATGCAGGTCTCCGCCCGGGTCGACTACGGCATCCGTGCCCTCGTCGAGCTCGCCAGCCGCGACGACGGCCACCTGGTCACCGCGGAGGAGCTGGCGGGGCTGCAGGACCTCCCGGTGAAGTTCCTCGAGGGGATCCTCACCCACCTGCGCCGAGCCGGGCTGATCGTGAGCAAGCGGGGCGCGGACGGTGGCTACCGGCTGGGGCGTCCGGCCGCGGCCATCACGGTCGCCGACGTCTTCCGGGCGATCGACGGGCCCATCGCCGCCGTCCGGGGCCAGGCGCCCGAGGACCTCGAGTACCCGGGCGCGGCGGAGCACCTGCGTGACGTCTGGGTGGCCACCCGAGCAGCCCTGCGGATGGTCCTCGAGCACGTGACGCTCGCTGACGTCGTCTCGGGGACGCTGCCCGAGCAGGTCGGGGCCATGCTCGCCCAGCCCGGCGCGTGGGAGCGTCGCTGACCCACCCGGCACGGCCGCTGCGCGCGGCGAGCTCGGCCTCGCTCAGATGCCCAGCTCGGTGCGCAGCTTGGCCACGTGCCCCTTGGCCCGCACGTTGTACAGCGCCCGCTCGATGCGGCCCTCGCCGTCGATGACGAAGGTGCTGCGGATCACGCCGGTGACGACCTTGCCGTACATCGACTTCTCCCCGAAGGCGCCGTAGGCGGTCAGCACGGCCCTGTCCTCGTCGCTCACCAGCGGGAACGTCAGCCCGTCCCTGGCCCGGAACGCGGCCAGCGTGGCAGGGGGGTCCGGCGAGATGCCGATGACGGTGAGGCCGGCACCGGCCAGGGCGTCCAGCGAGTCCCGGAAGTCGCACGCCTGGGTCGTGCATCCCGGCGTCATCGCGGCCGGGTAGGCGTAGAGGACGACGCGCTGCCCGCGCAGGTCGGCCAGGCGCACGCGACCCCCGGTGTCGTCGGGCAGGTCGAAGTCGGGGGCCGGGTCACCGGGCTGCAGTCGGACGCTCATGCGCGGGGCTCCTCGTCGATCAACGCGGGGTCGTGCGGGGAGCGTAGCCCGGCGCTGCTTGGGCCGCCCGCGCCCGCGTATGGTGGGCCGCGGTCAGCGCAGGTCGCGGCGACAGTGCGAGCGAGGAGGGGTGGGCCATGGCCGATCAGGGGACGTCGACGGGGAGCAGCGCCGCCGGCGGCACGTCGGCGAAGAAGGCTCCCACGCGGCCTCCGGCCGAGATCGAGGCCGAGATCGTCGCCACGCGCGAGCGGCTCGTCGGCACCATCGCCGAGCTCGAGGACTACGTGCACCCGAAGAACGTCGCCGACCGCGGCAAGCGCAAGCTCCAGGCGGTCTACACCGATGACGGGAACAACGTGCGCTGGGACCGGGTCGCGATGACGGCAGGAGCGGTCGTCGGGGGCCTGATCGCCCTGCGCTTCACCACCAAGACCCTCCGCTGGGCGCTGGGCGCGGACCGTCGCCGGGACGCCGAGATCGTCTACCTGCCGGTCGCCCGGTCGCAGGTCGGCTCGCTCACGGCCGGCATCGGCGCCTGAGGCGCCCGCCGGTCAGCCCTCCAGCGACCCCTGGTCGGTCACGAGCCGGGCGATGCGGCGGCCCAGCACCAACGTCGGGCTGATCGCGCCCACCGCCAGCGCGATGATCGTCAGCGTCGCCTTCGTCGCGTCGACCGCCACCTGGTCGACGCTCGTGGCGGTGTCCGCCCCCACCCCGGCGGCGAGGTCGAGCAGGCCGATGAGCGAGTCGAACATCGCGGTGCCCGGGACCAGGGGGATCACGGGCGCGAAGGCGTAGATCGGCGTGGCCTCACCGGTGCGAGGGGCGACGACCGCGGCGGTGACGCCCACGAACAGGGCCGCGACCAGGCTCGCGGCAGGCAGGGCCATCCCCTGCTCCAGGCCCACCGCGCGCAGCAGGTGCGCGGCCACGGCCAGCGCCATGATCCCGGGCAGGGTCCGGCGCGGCACCGAGAAGACCATGGCGAAGCCGAGCACCGCCACCGCCGCCCACAGCGACATCCACGGGTTCATGCGAGCACCCGCACGACGGAGAGCGCCGCGGCCAGCCCGATGGCCGCGCACCCGATGATCACCGCGCTCATCGCCAGCTTCACCAGCCCGTTGAGGTAGTGCGCGGTGAGCAGGTCCGCGGTGCCGTTCAGCATCGGCACGCCGGGGACGAGGAACAGGGTCGACGCGGCCATCGCGGGGGAGGAGGCGACGGACCCGCCGCCGAGGGTGAGCCCGCCGGCCACGATGAGCGCGGCGACGAATGCCGCCGAGGTGACCGCGACGAACGGCAGCTGGTGGCGGGAGACCAGCACGTGGCGGACGGTGGCCCCGAGCGCGCCGCCGAGGAACGCCAGGGCCGCGCCGCCCGCACTCGCGCCGAACAGCGCGGCGAAGGCGGCGCCCGATCCCCCGAGGGCGAGCATCACCATCCAGACCGGATAGACCCGGGCGGCGTGCCGGATGAGGGTGAGCCGGGCGCGCACCTGGCCCGCGGTGAGGCCATGCGCCTCAGTGTCCTCGACGAGGCGCTTGATCGCGGTCAGGGTCGCGAAGTTGATGCCGAGGTGGCCGGCGTGCCGCCCGGCGCTCAGCCGCTCGGGGCCGGCCATGACGGTGATCGCGACGTTGACCGAGGAGATCGCCGCGTGGCACTCCTCGGCGCCCATGGCGCGGGCCACGCGCTCCATCTGGTCCAGGGTGCGCGAGGTGTGCCCGCCGGACAGCTGGACCAGCTCGCCGACCTCCAGCGAGAGGTCCAGGGCGTCGGCGAGATCGGTCATGGCGGCCCAACGTACTCGGCTACCCTCGTCGGGTGCCCGAGACCCCACCGGCCGCCGGCCTGCCCGTGGGCGGCGGCCCCGATCTGACCCCGACCGCCGACGGCTCGGTCCCGATCAAGCTGCTGCACGACCGGCTGCTGGTGCGCGTGGATGCCCCGGACGGCGAGCGCCGCTCCGGCGGCGGGATCCTGATCCCCGCCACGGCCGCGGTCGGCAAGCGCCTCGTGTGGGCCAGGTCGGTGGCGATCGGTCCGCTGGTCCGCGCCGTGGAGGTGGGCGACCTGGTGCTGTTCGAGCCCGAGGAGCGCTCGGAGGTGGAGCTGCGCGGCGTGCCCTACATCCTGCTGCGCGAGCGCGACATCCACGCGGTCGCCGCTGCCCGGGTCGCCGAAGGGGCGACGGGCCTGTACCTGTAGGGCGTCGGCCCCCGGCCTCCGCCGCGGTGCCCCCGCGCCCACCGCGGTGCGCCCCTTGGCGGCCCACCCTCCGCCCGTCACCGCGCACCGGGCACCGGCAGCGCCGGTTCCGGGGCCCGGACCGGCCGGGTGGCCCAGAAGGCGCCGAGGATCACCAGGGGGAAGCCGACCGCCATCCCCCAGGTGAGCGGCTCCCCGAGCACGAGGATGCCCAGCGCGATGGCGACGGCCGGGTTGATGAAGGTGATGACGGTGGCGCGCACTGGCCCGACCCGGGCGATGAGGGCGAAGAACAGCACGAAGGCCAGCGCCGTGCAGACCAGGCCCAGCACGAGCACGGCCGCGACCACGTCGGCCGACGGCAGGCCGGCTCGCACGGCGCCGACGCTCGCGGGCAGGTAGAGCCCGGCGACGGCAGCCACCGAGATGGCGATCACCCCGAGTGCGGGCACGTCGGCCAGGCGGCGGTTCGCGATCGCCGGGGCCACGGCGTACCCGATGGCCACGAGCAGCAGCTCGAGCACGGGCACCGGCTCCACGTGCCCGGCCAGCGAGTCGAGGCCGACCAGGCACGCCACGCCGACCAGGCCGACCGCCAGCCCGCGCAGCCGTGACGCGGCGAACGCCGTCGGGTCGCCCTGCAGGCGGGCGATCACGACGCCGACCAGCGGCACGGTGGCGATCATCAGGCCGGCGAACCCGCTGGACACCCGGGTCTCGGCCTGCCCCAGCAGCAGCCAGGGCCCGGCCATCTCGATGAGGGCGAACGCCAGCACCCACCACCAGCGGGCCAGGGCTGGCCGCAGGGCGCCCTGCCACGCCGCCACGGGGACGAGGACGAGCGCCGCGAGCAGGGTGCGCAGACCCGCGAGCTCGGCCGGGCTCAGCTCGGCGACGGCGACCTTGATGAGCAGGTACGGGATGCCCCAGATCAGCGACATGGCCCCGAACAGCAGCCACGCCTGCCGGGACATGTGCGCGTGGACGTTCGGGGTCGTCGGGGCGGTCGCGGGCACCGGGGGAGCCTAGGCGGCCCCGCCTGTTCCGGGTCATCGTGGGCCCCCAAGGGGGCCGTGGGCAAGGGCCGGTAGGCCTCTGTCGCTCAGGCCAGCTGCCAGGCGCCGTCCGTGTGTGTCAGGCCGAGGGTGAGGAGCCGGCGCAGGTTGAGCGCGGCGACGCGGTGGTGGGCCCAGGCGTTGTTCTTGGCCACGCCGCGGTAGGGCACTCGCCGGTTGCCTCGCACGAGCCAGGCGATCGAGCGTTCCACCATGGGCCGGTGGGTGCGGTAGGTGGTCTGGAAGCCGGGGTCGGCGGCACGCTGTCGGTGCGCGCGTTGCAGCGCCTCATGTTCGTGCACCTGGATCTTGCGCCCCCGCTTGGAGGTGGTGCATCGGGCACGTAGCGGGCAGTCGGCGCAGGCCGCGCCGAACGTGACCCGACGTTTCGCCGACAGGGTGCGGGTGACCCCGGCGGGGCAGGTCAGCGTGCCCGCGGCCGGGTCGTAGGTGAAGTCATCACCGGTGAACCCGCCCTCGACGGCGGGCCGGGTCGGCCACGGCTTGATGACCGGCACTTGCCCAGCCTCGGTGAGGGTGGCCAGCATCGCCCCGGTGCCGTAGGCCGAATCGGCGAGCACCTCAACCGTGGCCCCACCCGGGTCCAGGGTGGTGTCGGCGCCGAGCAGGGCGGCCCCGACGGTGGCGTCGCTGTTGTCCGCCCCCGAGGCCTTGGTCACCGCGACGGCGGTGGTCAGCCCAGTGTCCGGCTCGACCACGAGGTGGGCCTTGAACCCGTCCTGGCGGCGCTCCCGGGACTTGTGGGCGTGCCGGGTATCGGGGTCCACCACCGAGATCACCCGGTCCTCGACGACCCGCCGGGCGATCCGCCACCGACCGTCGGTGCCGTCCGAATCCTCTGCTGGTTCCACGTCCTGACCAGCGACCAGGGCCAGCAGCGCCACCGCCTCTGCGGGCGTCCCGCCCTGAGCCTCGATTGCCGTGATGTCCAGGGCGGCCAGCAGCGCCAGCGCGTCATTGACCAGCGCCGAGACCAGCGCCTCCCGCGCGGCCGGGTCATCCCAGGCGATCCGCGGCTTGCCCGCCGAGGTGTAGTCATGCCCGGCGCAGTGCACGGCAACCAGCTCGGCCGCGCCCGGGACCTCGCGGGCGACCCGGCGAACCGCGGCGATCAACTGGGTCACCGTGTCCTGCCGGGCGACCGCATCATCAAGCACGGTGGAGTCCAGAGCCCGACGATGCCGGCCCTGGAGCGCCCCGGTCTCGATGATCACCTGGCGGACCACGTCGAAGATCCGGTGCGGCCCGGCGCTGCCCGCCAGCCGCCGCCGCCAGTAGGTCAACGTGCTCGAGTGAAACGCCGGCGCGTCGACCGCCAGCCCGCACGCGGCCTTCCACCGCAGGTCGAACGTCGCCGCGTCGGCGGCCTCCCGATCCGACAGCCCGTTCAGGGTCTGCAACACGATCACCGACGCGATCACGTCCGCCGGGATCGAAGGCCGGCCACGACCCGATGGGAACAGGTCAGCGAACATCTCCTCCGGGAACAACTCCCGACGATGCCCGGCCAGGAACGCGAACACGCTATCCGCCGGCAGCAGATGCCCCGCCACCGACTCCACATCCCACAGATCCCGCTGACCCCCAGCCCGCCCCTGCATGGGCAACAGCCTCCCAGCCCACCCCGAACCGACCCAGCAGGCGGGGACTGTCCGGAGAACGGTGTAAGTGGCCCGACACGCCAGCCGATCGGCTTGGCGGGGAAGGGTCGTGATGACCGAGACATTGGTGGGCGTGAATCCACCTCCGATTGAAGCTGATGAGGACCGGCGCCAGCCGTCGGCCGAGGAGCTCGAGGCGGCGCGGGAGCTGGTGCGCCAGGCCCGCGACCGCGGTGTCGCGTTGACCGGCCCGCAAGGGCTGCTCAAGGCGTTGAACAAGACGGTGATCGAGATCGCCCTGGACGAGGAGCTGTCCGAGCACCTCGGCTACGACAAGCACGATCCGGCCGGGCGGAACCGGGGCAACTCCCGCAACGGCAAACGCAGCAAGACGGTGCTCACCGACGCCGCCGGCCAGATCGAGATCGACGTGCCGCGGGACCGGGACGGCACCTTCGAACCGGTCATCGTGGCCAAGCGGCAGCGCCGCCTCTCGGAGGTCGACGAGGTGGTCCTGTCGCTGTATGCCAAGGGGCTGACGACCGGGGAGATCAGCGCCCACTTCGCCGACGTGTACGGGGCGTCGGTGTCCAAGGACACCATCAGCCGGATCACCGACCGGGTGATCGAGGAGATGCAGGCCTGGTGGTCACGCCCACTCGACGGCGTGTACGCGGCGATCTTCATCGACGCGATCCACGTCAAGATCCGCGACGGTCAGGTCGGCAACCGCCCGATCTACGCCGCCATCGGGGTGGACCTCGACGGTCACAAGGACATCCTCGGGATGTGGCCGGGCAGCGGCGGTGGGGAATCGGCCAAGTTCTGGCTGGCCGTGCTCACCGACCTGCGCAACCGCGGCGTGCGCGACGTGTTCTTCGTGGTCTGCGACGGGCTGAAGGGCCTGCCCGACTCAGTCAACGCGGTCTGGCCCGACGCGATCGTGCAGACCTGCATCATCCACCTGATCCGCGGGTCGTTCCGCTACGCGTCGCGCAAGTACTGGGACGAACTGGCCCGCGACCTCAAGCCCATCTACACC
>JALOLH010000129.1 GCA_025456065.1 Candidatus Nanopelagicales bacterium
GCCGGTCGCCGAGTCGAGGTGGAACGCGGTCAGGGAGTCGGTGTCCTGGTTGGCGCAGACGAGGTAGCGCCCGGTCGGGTCGATGACGAAGCCGCGCGGGTTCGCGCCCCCGCACGGGCTGTGGTGGCGCAGGGTGAGCAGCCCGTCGCCGCCCACCTGGAAGCACGCGAGGCTGTCGTGCCCGCGGTTCGAGGCGTAGACGTAGCGGGCGTCGGGTGTCACGTGGATGTCGGCGGCCGTGCTCCCGTCCGCGAAGCCCTCGGGCAGGGCGCTGATCTCCTGGCAGGCCTCGAGGGTGCCCGAGCCCGGGTCGAAGGCGAGGGTGAGGACGGTCGAGCGCAGCTCGCACACGGCATAGGCGATCGACCGCCTCGGGTGGAACGCGAGGTGTCGTGGGCCGGAGCCGGCCGGCACGGCCACCTCTGCGTGCTCCTCGAGCCGGCCCTCGGCGAGGTTCATCCGGTAGACGGTGATGGTGTCGGTGCCCAGGTCGCAGGACAGCGCCCAGGTGTTCGTCGGGTCCGGCACGATGCAGTGCGCGTACGGCTTGTCCTGCCGGTCGGGGTGGACGCTCGAGCCGCTGTGCGCGACGACGTCGGAGGGCTCGCCGAGCGTCCCGTCGTGGTGGATCGGCAGCATCGACACGCTGCCGCTGATGTAGTTGGCCACCAGCGCGTACCGTCCGGTCGCCTCGATGCTGATGTAGCAGGGGTCCTCGCCACCGCACCCCTGCCGGTCGAGCACCGTCATCGCGCCGGTGAGCGGGTCCACCGTGAGGGCCGTGACCCCGCCGCCCGGCCGGCCGTCGAAGCTGCCCTTCTCGTTCACGGCGTAGACGCAGCTGTTCGTGGGGTGCACCGCGACGAACGAGGGGTTCGGGAAGACCGGCACCACCCCGCGGATGCCCAGGCGGCCCGAGGCCGGGTCGAAGGAGCACGTGTACACGCCCTCGCTGCGGCTGCGCTCCGGCTCGGTGTAGGTGCCCACGACGAGGCCGGGCACGGCGAGGTCCTGGGCGATCGACTGGGGCATGACGGCGACTCCCTCCGGTGACGGCGCGGCGGGCGGCCGGCTCAGGGCGTGCCCGCGCCGGCGGCCCACTACCCGGCCAGTCCGGGTCCATCCGATCGGGCCGGGCTGGCTGGGCGGCTCGGACCTCTGGCTCCGGCGGATCGGGCCACGAGTGGCGAGTCCCCCGTGGCCACGGCCCCGGTGGCCGAGGGCCCTGCGGCTCGGGCTGCCTCGGCTCGGCCCCGGTGGCCGAGGGCCCCGGTCAGTCCTCGGGCAGCAGCCGCGCCCAGGCGGTGCGCACCAGGGCCCGCTGGGCGGCGCCGAGCCGGCCGTTGCCCCGCAGCGCGACCCGTGCGGCGTTCCAGCCGCAGGCGCCGTGCACGCCGCCTCCGGGATGTGCCGACGCGCCGGCCAGGTACAGGCCCTCGATCGGGGTCTCCGGCCGGCCCAGCCCCGGCGTGGGGCGGAACACGAGCTGCTGGTGCAGCGCCGCCGTCCCGGCGTTCGTCGAGCCACCGATCAGGTTCACGTCCGAGGCCTGGAGCCCTCCCGGCGTCTGCAGCAGCCGGCCGCGGACCGTCGAGCCGAAGCCCGGTGCGACCCGCTCGATCGCGGCCTCGACCAGGGCCAGGTGCTCGGCCACGGCGTCCTCGTCGTCCGCCCGGCCGCGGGGGAGGTGCGTGTACGCCCATGCCGTCTCCGCGCCGGCGGGCGAGCGGGTGGGATCCGCGACGGTCATCTGGCCGAGCAGCAGGAACGGGCGCGCCGGCATCCGACCGACCGACAGGTCCGCGGCGAAGTCCACGAACCCGTCCACGTCGACGCCGAGGTGCACGGTGCCCGCCCCCGCGGCGGCCCGGTTCGCCCACGGGATCGGACGATCGAGCGTCCAGTTGACCTTCAGGGTCGCGTCGTCCCAGCCGAACCGCTCGAGGTCCGCCCGCAGGCGTGCCGGCAGGTGCTCGGGGCCGACCAGCTGGCAGTAGAGCGTGGGGGCCGCGACGTCGGCCAGCACCCCACGACGCACCCGGATGCGCTGGCCGTCGGCCAGTGCGACGCCGGTGGCGCGCCCCCCGTGGACCTCGATCCGGTCCACGGCGGTCCCGAGCTCGGTCCGTGCCCCGTGCGCCGTGGCCCGGTCGTGCAGCGCGTGGGCCAGCCGCCCGGCACCGCCCTGCGGCACCGGGAACCCGACGTCCTGTCCCAGCATCGCCAGCAGCCAGCCGAACAGGGCGCTCCCCGCGCCATCGGGCGTGAGGTCGCTGTGCATCGCGTTGCCGGTCAGCAGCGCCGGCCCGCCGTCGCCCCGGAACCGCTCCCGGCCCAGCGCGCGGACCGGCATCGCGCCGAGCCGGGCCAGGTCCAGGCCGCCGCGCGCCCCGGTGCGCCGGACCAGGCGGGTCACCGCGGCAGCCGGCGGGAACGGGGTGAACAGCGCGTCGAGCAGGGGGTCGCGGACCTGCTGCCACTGGTCGAACAGGGCGAGCCACGCATCCCCGTCCCCCGGCGCGAAGGCCTCGAGGCCAGCGGCCGTGGCGGCCGGATCGTCGTGCAGGACGGCGACCCGGCCGTCGTCGAAGGCGTGCGCCAGCACGTCCGGCGCCCGCACCCAGCGCAGGCCGTGGGCGGGCAGGTCCAGTGCGGCGATGATGGGGCTGGCGGCGGCCAGCGGGTAGAACGCGCTGAACAGGTCGGTGACGAACCCGGGCTCGATGGCCTCCGCGCTGCGCACCGCACCGCCGACCTCGTCGTTCGCCTCGACGAGGACGACATCCCAGCCGGCCTCGGCCAGCGCGTTCGCGGCGACCAAGCCGTTCGGCCCGGCCCCGATCACCACCGCGTCGGCCGCATCGGCGCCCATGCAGGTCCCTCCGTCGTCGTCGCTGCGATCCGGGCGGCCACCCGCCCGACCCGACCCCGACCGAGCCCGACCGACCCCGACCGAGACCGCTGCCCGACGGACGTCTACCCCACGGTCGCCCGACCATCCTCCGGCGGGGGCCCGGCGGGCGCACGCGCACGGGTCGGGCGCGATGCCCTGCCCA
>JALOLH010000083.1 GCA_025456065.1 Candidatus Nanopelagicales bacterium
CGTCCCCGACCTGCCGGCCCCACCGCCGCCGCCGCTGCACCCGGCGACCCACGAGCCGATCGGGCCCGAGGCGCTGGCCCCGCTGTTCCCGATGGGCCTGATCCAGCAGGAGGTGTCCGCCGAGCGGTTCATCGACATCCCGGGTGAGGTGCTCGACATCTACCGGCTGTGGCGCCCGAGCCCCCTCTACCGGGCCCGCCGCCTCGAGCAGGCCCTGAACACCCCGGCGCGGATCTACTACAAGTACGAGGGCGTCTCCCCGGCGGGCTCGCACAAGCCGAACACCGCCGTGCCGCAGGTGTACTACAACGTCCAGGAGGGCGTGCGGCGGATCACCACCGAGACGGGGGCAGGCCAGTGGGGCACGGCCCTGGCCTTCGCCTGCGCGCTGTTCGGCGTCGAGTGCGAGGTGTGGCAGGTCGGCGCCAGCTACGACCAGAAGCCCTATCGGCGCATGATGATCGAGGCGTTCGGCGGGCAGGTGCACCGCTCGCCGTCGCCGCTCACCGAGTCGGGCAAGGCGATCCTGGCCACCGACGAGCACCACCCGGGCTCGCTGGGCATCGCGATCTCCGAGGCCGTCGAGGTGGCCGCAGGCGACCCGACGACGCGGTACGCCCTGGGCTCGGTGCTCAACCACGTCCTGCTGCACCAGACGATCATCGGCGAGGAGGCGCTGCTGCAGCTGGCCAAGGCCGGGGAGGACCGGATCGACCTCGTGGTCGGCTGCACGGGCGGCGGCTCCAACTTCGCGGGCCTGTCGTTCCCGATCCTGCGCGAGAAGCTGGCCGGCCGGTTCGCCCCGGAGATCCGCGCCGTCGAGCCGGCGTCCTGCCCGTCGCTGACCCGCGGCACCTACGCCTACGACTTCGGTGACACCGCGGGCCTCACCCCGCTGATGAAGATGCACACGCTGGGCCACTCGTTCGTGCCCGACCCGATCCACGCCGGCGGCCTGCGCTACCACGGCATGAGCCCGCTGATCTCGCACGTCTACGAGCTGGGGCTCATGACCGCCACGGCCGTGCCGCAGACGGAGTGCTTCGAGGCGGGGGTGCTGTTCGCGCGCACGGAGGGGATCCTGCCGGCGCCGGAGCCCACCCACGCGCTGGCCGAGGCGGTCCGCGAGGCGCGCCAGTGCGCCGAGACCGGGGAGGAGAAGGTGATCGTGACCGCGCTGTGCGGCCACGGCCACCTCGACCTCCCCGCGTACGACGCGTACCTGCAGGGCCGCCTGGTCGACGAGGAGACCCCGGACTCCCGGTTCGCGCCGGCCCTGGCCGAGCTGCCGACCATCTGAGGCCCAGGCGCCCGTCCACGGCCGGCGGCCCCGGGGCGGATTGGGCGGGACACGGTCGCGTGGGAGACACTGGTGCGCGTGCCGTCGCTGATCTCGAGCCGCCCGGACGGCCTGCGCCTGCCGGACCCCCAGCTCGACGCGCGGGTGTCCACCGGGCTGCTCGCCGTCGAGGGGCTGCTGCGCGCCTCGACGGTCAGCGAGTACCCGTTCGTCACCACGGCTGCCCGGCACCTGGTCGATGCCGGCGGCAAGCGCTTCCGGCCCCTGCTCACGCTGCTGGCCGCCCAGTTCGGCGACCCCGACGCCTCCGGCGTGGTGCCGGCCGCCGTCGTCGTCGAGCTGACCCACCTGGCCACGCTCTACCACGACGACGTGATGGACGAGGCGTCCCTGCGGCGCGGGGCGGTGTCGGCCAACGCCCGCTGGGACAACACGATCGCGATCCTCACCGGCGACTTCCTCTTCGCCCGCGCCTCCGACCTGCTCGCCGACCTCGGCCCGGAGGCCGTGCGCATCCAGGCGCGCACCTTCGAGCGGCTGTGCACGGGCCAGATCCGCGAGACGGTGGGCCCGGCCGAGGGTGAGGACCCGATCGCCCACCACGTCGAGGTGCTCGCGGACAAGACCGGCTCGCTGATCGCCACGGCCGGTCGGTTCGGGGCGATGATGGCCGGGGCGCCCGTCGGCGTCGTGTCCACCCTGGCCGCGTTCGGTGAGCGGATCGGCGTGGCGTTCCAGCTGGCCGACGACCTGGTCGACATCACCAGCGAGCGCGCCCAGTCCGGCAAGACGCCGGGCACGGACCTGCGCGAGGGGGTGGCCACGCTCGCGGTGCTGCACGCGCGGGCCTCGACCGACCCGGCGGACGCCCGGCTGCGCGAGCTCACCGCCGGGCCGATCCACGACGACGCCGAGCATGCCGAGGCGCTGGCCCTGCTGCGCGCCCACCCGGCGATCGGCCTGGCCCGGGCCGAGGCGCACCGGTGGGCCGACGACGCGCGCGCGTCCCTGGCTCCCCTGCCGCCCGGACCGGCCCGCGACGCGCTCGAGCTGCTCTGCGACTACGTGGTCGACCGGACCGGGTGATGGAGGTCCGCGACCAGCGCGGACGCCAACGAGCCGGAGTCGTCTCCGGGTTCACCGCCTACGTGCTGTGGGGGCTGTTCCCCCTCTACTGGGGGTTCCTCGAACCGGCCTCGCCGACCGAGGTCCTCGCCGCGCGCGTCGTGTTCTCCCTGGTCTCGCTCGCCGTGCTCGTCACGGTGGTCCGGCAGTGGCCGGCGGTGCGCGCGGTGCTGGCCGACCGGCGTCGCCTGGGCATCCTGTCGCTGGCCGCGGCCATCGTGTCGGTCAACTGGGGGGTGTTCATCTGGGCGGTCGCCAACGGCCACGTCGTCGACGCCTCGCTGGGGTACTTCATCAACCCGCTGGTCTCGATCGCCCTGGGCGTCGTGGTCCTGCGCGAGCGGCTGCGGCCCCTGCAGTGGCTGGCCGTCGGCATCGCGGCCGCCGCCGTCGGCTACGCGACGGTGAGTGCCGGGCGGCCGCCGTGGATCGCGCTGATCCTCGCCTGCTCGTTCGGGCTCTACGGCCTGGCCAAGAAGCTGGCAGGGGTGGACGCGGTCCCCAGCCTCACCGTGGAGATGATCGTGCTGACCCCGGTCGCGGGCGCCTACCTGGCGTGGCTCTGGGCGCAGGGCTCGCTCGTGCTCGGCGCCGAGGGGCCGGCCCACGCCCTGCTGATGGTCGGGGCCGGGCCGGTCACGGCGCTGCCCCTGCTGTTCTTCGGGTTCGCCGCCCACCGCGTGCCGCTGACGGTGCTCGGCCCGCTGCAGTACGTCGCGCCGACGCTGCAGCTCATCATCGGCGTCCTCGTGCTCGACGAGCCCATGTCGCCGGAGCGCTGGCTGGCGTTCGTGGGCGTGTGGGTCGCCCTGGCGGTGTTCACCGCCGATGCCCTCCGGGCGGCCCGGGGCCGAGGGCTGGACCCGGCCGCGGACGGGCTCTAGGGGCCCGGCGGGAGCCGCGGACGCGGTCCCCCAGGCGGTGGGGAGCCGAACCGCGCGGTGGGGCCCGGGGGCGTGCGTCGTAGCATGGGTGCGGCTGTGCCGGGCGGTGCGGCCGCACGGACGAGGAGCCCTCATGACCCAGCACGTCGACCGCATCCCGCCCCTGGAGCTCACCCTCGCCGACGCCATGCGGATCAGCGTGGGTGAGGAGCAGCACTGGGCGCCGGTCATCGGGCTGGTCCTGGCCGGCGACCGCGTCGTGGTGACGTGCGCCGGGCTCGACCGTGCGCTCACGCTGCCGGCGGACGTGCCGGTCGTGGTGCTGCGCGGTGCCGACACCGAGCTCGACGACGGCGAGTTCGAGGCGTCCATGTCGGGCTGGTACGCCGGGGACGTCGACTCCGCCGCCGCGGGTGCGGCGGCCGCCGAGCGCGCCAAGCGGCCCGCCCCCCCGCTGCGCGGGTCCGGCGTCGTCGCGGCCGCGGCCGCGGGGCTCTCCCGGGACCCGTCGCTGGTCGGCATCTACGGCGGGGACCTCGACCACATCGTGGACGCCATGGGTGGCCGGGATCCGAACGTGACCGCCCGCGAGCTGCGCGTGGCCGCCATCCAGCGCACCTTGGCGGCGGCCCGCGAGGAGCACGCCCCACAGCCGGGCGAGGCCGAGACCGACGAGATCACCGAGGCCGTCGAGGCCCGGATGGCCGGGTGGTACGCCGGCGACGTGGACTACGTGGCCGAGCACGGTGACGAGCATCCGGAGCAGGAGGGCACCGGCGGGGGCGCTGCGGGCTCCGCCGGCCGGACCCGGCGGTGACCCCGACGCCGGGCCCGCTCGCCGGCGTCCGCTTCGTCGAGCTCGGCGGGATCGGCCCGGTGCCGCACGCCGGCATGCTGCTCGCCGACCTGGGGGCGGCCGGGACGCGGGTCGACCGGCCGGGCGGGCAGTTCTTCGGCCACGACCCGGCCCGCGACCCCCTGCTGCGCGGGCGCCCCACCAGGCTGGTCGACCTGCGCGCCGACGCGGGGCGCACCGAGGTGCTCGCGCTCGTCGCCGAGGCCGACATCCTCGTCGAGGGATTCCGCCCGGGCGTGGCCGAGCGGATGGGGCTCGGGCCGGACGACTGCTGGGCGGTGAACCCGGCGCTCGTGTACGGACGCATGACCGGGTGGGGCCAGGACGGCCCGTGGGCGCAGATGGCCGGCCACGACATCAACTACAGCGGGCTGGCCGGGCCGCTGCGCCACACGTCCCGCCCGGGCGAGCGACCCGTGCCGGCGCTGAACCTGCTCGCCGACCACGGCGGGGGATCGCTCTACCTGGTGATGGGGGTCCTGGCGGCGCTGCTCGAGGCTCGGTCGACCGGCCGTGGCGTGGTCGTCGACGCCGCCATGGTGGACGGCGCGGCGAACCTCATGAGCCTGGTCCACGGCATGCGGGTGCAGGGGACGTGGCCGAACCCGCCGGGTGAGAACGTCCTCGACGGCGGCTGCCCGTTCTACGACACCTACACCTGCAGCGACGGCCGCTACGTGGCGGTGGGACCGCTCGAGCCGCCGTTCTTCGCCGAGCTCCTCGCCGGCCTGGGCCTGGCCGACGCCGGCCTGCCGGCGCAGTGGGACCAGACCGGCTGGCCGGTGCTGCGCGCACGCCTCACCGAGGCCTTCGCCGAGCATCCCCGCGCGCACTGGGAGGCGGTCTTCGCGGGCACCTCGGCGTGCGTGACCCCGGTGCTCGACATGACCGAGGCACCCGCGCACCCGCACCTGGCCGCCCGCGGCACGTTCGTGCCCGATCCGGTGACCGGCCAGCCGGTGCCGGGTCCGGCGCCGCGCTTCCCGCGCCGGTCGGGCGATCCCGGCTGACGGCGGTCCCGCCGCCGCGACCCGCCCCGGCCGGCCCACGCCCCGGCCCGACTCGCCCAGCCCCGATCCGGCCGGACCACCGGGCTGGCCATTGGACCCTTCCCGGCCCCGGACCGGACGGGCAGCATGGATCGTGTGGGCCCGCTGCGTGCGGTGGTCGTGCGTGGCCGTCCCGGAAGGGGTGCTCGCGATGGCACGCACCGAGCTCGTGGTCGGCTACGACGGCTCGCCGGACGCGCGAGCGGCACTCGACTGGGCGGTCCGGGAGGCGAGCGCCCGGCACCTCGCCCTGCGGATCGTGCACGTGGAGCCGGACCTGTCCGGCTGGGACGCCGCCGCCGCGACGATGGCCGGCGCCCCCGTCCTCACCGCCGCCCTGCCCGAGGACGGTGGCACCGTCGCCGAGGCCGCCCTCCAGGTCGCCGCGGACGCCGGGGTCCCGGCCCGGTCGGTGCAGGCCACCGGCGCGCCGGCGGCGATGCTGGCCGAGGAGAGCCGGACCGCGGCGATGGTGGTGATCGGGTCGCGCGGGCACGGGGCCGCGAGCTCGGCCGTGCTCGGCTCGACGGTCTCGCACGTCGCCTCGCACGCGCACTGCCCGGTCGTCGTGGCGCAGGCGCAGGGGGTGGCGGACGGCCCCGTCGTCGTGGGGGTCGACGGATCGCCGGAGTCCGAGGAGCCCCTCGGCTGGGCGTTCGAGCACGCCTCACGGCACGGCCTGGCCCTCGAGGTCCTGCACGCCTACACGATCCCGGTGTACCCGGGCGTGGTGCCCTACGTGCCCCCGGTCGAGATCACCGAGGCGACCGAGCAGTTCGAGCAGCGGATCGCCCACGAGGCGCTGGCCGGCTGGGGGGAGCGCTACCCCGACGTGCCGGTGACGGTCACCGTCCTGCACGGTCGGCCCGCACCGGCCCTCATCGAGGCCAGCGCCCGGGCCAGCCTGACCGTCGTCGGCTCGCGCGGGCGGGGGGCCTTCCTGGGCATGCTGCTCGGCTCCACCAGCCAGTCCCTGCTGCACCACGCCAAGGGCTCGGTGGTGGTGCTGCGGCACCGCAAGGGCTGAGCGGGGTCGTCCGACCCACGCTCGGCCAGGGGCCGACGCCGGCGCATGACGGCACGACGAGTGAGAAGGTGTTGACCGGGAGCAACGGGGGAGGTCGACGTGGGCAAGCCGTGGCAGTCGGTGCCGGCCGGGTCGGGCCCGAGGGTGGTCTTCGTCGGGGGCGGCCTGGGGCTGCAGCGGGGCGGCCTCACCAAGGCGTTCCTGGGCAGGGTCAGGCTCTTCGCGCAGGCTGGATGGCAGGTCCATCTGGCCCTCACGACGGTCGATCCGCAGATCGACGAGAACGTGCGCGTGATGGTCGACGACGGCCGCCTGCCGGAGTCCGTCACCGTGCACCTCTACGCCCGGGATCGCGGTGGTCCACGGCGCCGGCGGGTGCTGGGCATGCTCGGCATGCGGACCGTCGGCACCGTGCCGGACTGGCTCGATCGCCTGGCCACCACCGAGGGGGCCCTGGTGTTCGCCGACGCTCCCGAGACCTACGGGTCTACGCGGTGCATCTGTGCCACCTGGCCGCCGAGGCCATGCGCCTGGGCAGCCCGCAGGAGATCGCCGACGGCCCGCTGACGCGTCGCTGGGCTGCCCTGCCCGACACCACGCTGCGAGCGGCGGATCGGATCGTGGTGCTGACCGCCGCGCAGCAGGACGACTTCCGGCGGCGGTGGGGGACGGACCTGCCCGTCGAGGTCATCCCGCACGCCGCTCCAGCGCTCGACGCACTCCCCGACGTCCCCCGGGACCCGAGGTTGGTCGTGGGCCTGGGTCGGCTGGGGCTGCACAAGCGGTGGGACGAGGCGATCCGCGTGATGGCCAGGGTGATCGAGGAGGTCCCCGACGCCCGGCTCGTGATCCATGGGATCGGCGACGAGCTCGCGCGCCTGCAGTCGCTCGCCCAGGAGCTGGACCTGACCGGTTCGGTGACCTTCGCCGGCTACACGACCACGCCGTACGAGGTCCTGGCCGGCGCCGCCTGCACGCTGAGCACCACCCGTCGGGAGGGCATGCCCCTGGTCCTGCTCGAAGCGCTGTCCGTGGGGACGCCTGCAGTCGTGTACGACGTCCGCTACGGTCCCAACGAGATCGTCCGCGACGGCATCGACGGGTTCGTCGTGCCTGCCCGCGACATGGGCGCCGCCGCCGCGGCCGTGACCCTGCTCCTCACCGACCCGGACCGTCGTGGGCGCATGTCGCGAGCCGCGCGGGAGGTGACCGATCGGTTCAGCCAGCAGGCGCACGACGCGGCGTGGCTGCGCCTGGGCCGCGACGCCTACGAGCAGCGCGGCACGCGGTCCTGACCGCCGGTCACCCGATCGTCCACGTGTCGCGTCCGCGCAGCAGCCCGGCGAGGTCGCCGGGGCCGGCCGCCGCGGCTCGGTCGAGCTGCTGGGCGAGCAGCTGGTCGTACACCGGTCGCGCCACGTCGCGGAACACGCCGATCGCGGTGTGCTCGAGGGTGGTGAAGTCCGCCAGGCGGGACAGGGCGAACGCGGTCGAGGGCTCCGCGGCGTGCGCGTCGTGCACCCAGAGGCACTCCCCGCCGCACTCGCTCACGTCGTCGACCACCATGAGCATCCCGTCGTCGCGGCGGGCCACGCCCTTCTGGCCGTCCCGGCCGAAGCGGATCGGTTGGCCGTGCTCGAGCCTGATCAGGTTGTCCTCACGGATCCCCGCGTCCTTGAGCGGGTCCCACGCGCCGTCGTTGAAGATGTTGCAGTTCTGGTAGATCTCCACCAGCGCGGTCCCCTCGTGGGCCGCCGCGGCGCGCAGCACCCCGACGAGGTGCTTGCGGTCGGAGTCGATCGTCCGGGCCACGAACGATGCCTCGGCCCCCAGCGCCACCGAGATCGGGTTGAACGGGTAGTCGATCGAGCCCATGGGCGTGGACTTGGTGATCTTGCCCGCCTCCGACGTCGGGGAGTACTGCCCCTTGGTCAACCCGTAGATCCGGTTGTTGAACAGCAGGATCTTGATGTTGACGTTGCGCCGCAGCGCGTGCAGGAAGTGGTTGCCCCCGATGCTCAGCGCGTCGCCGTCGCCGGTCACGACCCACACCGACAGGTCCGGCCGGGAGGTGGACAGGCCGGTGGCGATGGCCGGCGCCCGCCCGTGGATGGAGTGCATCCCGTAGGTGTTCATGTAGTACGGGAAGCGCGACGAGCAGCCGATACCCGAGACGAACACGATGTTCTCCCGGCGCACGCCGAGCTCGGGCAGGAACGACTGCACCGCGGCGAGGATGGCGTAGTCCCCGCAGCCGGGGCACCAGCGGACCTCCTGGTCGCTCTTGAAGTCCTTCGCCGTCTGCGGGGCGTCGGCCTTCGGCACCAGCGACAGCGCCGGCGCGGTGGGCAGGTCGATGGTCACAGCAGCTCCCTGATCTGGTCGGCCAGCTCGGTGGCCTTGAAGGGCAGGCCACGCACCTGGTGGTAGCCGACCGCGTCCACGAGGTACTTGGCGCGGATCAGCATCCAGAGCTGGCCGAGGTTCATCTCGGGGATGAGCACGCGCTCGTAGCCCCGCAGCACCTCGCCGGTGTTGGCCGGGAACGGGTTGAGGTGGCGCAGGTGGGCCTGCGCGACGGCCCCGCCCTCCGAGCGGACGATGTGGCAGGCGGCCGCGATCGGCCCGTGCGTGGAGCCCCAGCCCAGGACCAGCACCCGCGCCCGGCCGTCCGGGTCGTCCACCGCGAGCGGCGGGATGCTGTCGGCGATCCGATCCACCTTCGCCTGCCGGGTGCGGACCATGAAGTCGTGGTTGTCCGGGTCGTAGCTGATCGCCCCGGAGCCGTCGGCCTTCTCGATGCCGCCGATCCGGTGCTCGAGGCCCGGGGTGCCCGGGATGGCCCAGGGCCGCGCCAGCGTCTCGGGGTCGCGCTTGAACGGCCAGAACACCGGCTGGCCGTCCTCGTCGACGTGGTTCGGCTCGGTCGCGAAGTCGACGTGCAGGTCGGGCAGCTCGGCGACCTCGGGGATGCGCCAGGGCTCCGAGCCGTTCGCGAGGTACCCGTCGGAGAGCAGGAACACCGGCGTCCGGTAGGTCAGCGCGATGCGGCTGGCCTCGATCGCGGCGTGGAAGCAGTCGCTCGGCGACTGCGGGGCCACGATCGGCACCGGCGACTCGCCGTTGCGGCCGTACATCGCCTGGAGCAGGTCGGCCTGCTCGGTCTTCGTCGGCAGGCCGGTCGAGGGTCCGCCCCGCTGGACGTCGACCACGACCAGCGGCAGCTCCGTGGCCACCGCCAGGCCGATGGTCTCGGCCTTGAGCGCGATGCCCGGACCGGACGTCGTGGTGACCGCGAGCGAACCGCCGTAGGCCGCCCCGAGCGCGGCGCCGATGCCCGCGATCTCGTCCTCGAGCTGCAGGGTGCGCACGCCGAACTGCTTGTGCCGGCTCAGCTCGTGCAGGATGTCCGAGGCCGGGGTGATCGGGTACGAGCCGAGGAACAGCGGCAGGCCGGACAGCTGCGAGGCGGCGATCAGCCCGTAGGACAGTGCGATGTTGCCGGTGATGTTGCGGTAGGTCCCCTCGGGCAGCGGCGCGGGTGCGATCTCGTACTGGACCGCGAAGTCCTCCGTCGTCTCGCCGTAGGCCCAGCCGGCCTCGAACGCGGCGATGTTGGCCGCCAGGATCTCCGGCTTGCGGCCGAACTTCGCGCGCAGGAAGGCCTTGGTGCCCTCGGTGCCACGGTCGTACAGCCAGGACAGCAGGCCCAGGGCGAACATGTTCTTCGCGCGCTCGGCCTCCTTCTTGGTGATGTCGAAGCCCTTGAGCGCCTCGACGGTCAGCGTCGTGAGGTTGACCGCGTTGAGGTTGTACGACTCGAGGCTGCCGTCGTCGAGCGGGTCGGCGGCGTAGCCGACCTTCTCCAGCGCCCGCTTGGTGAACTCGTCCTTGTTCACGATGAGCGTGCCGCCCCGGCGGACGTGGTGCAGGTTGCTGCGCAGCGCCGCCGGGTTCATCGCGACCAGGACGTCGGCTGCGTCCCCAGGGGTCGCGATGGCGTGGTCGGCGAAGTGCAGCTGGAACGCGCTGACGCCGGGCAGCGTCCCGGCGGGGGCACGGATCTCGGCCGGGAAGTCGGGCAGCGTCGACAGGTCGTTGCCGAACGACGCCGTCTCGTGGGTGAAGCGGTCGCCGGTGAGCTGCATGCCGTCGCCGGAGTCGCCCGCGAACCTGATGATGACCTTCTCGAGTGCAACGACCGGCTTGGCCACGGCGGCGCGCCTTCCTTCCACCCTCGTGCCACGGATGCGTCTGTCACCATTCTGTCGCATCCGGACCGCGCTCGCCCGGTGCCCCGGCCGGTATCTGCGATCGTCGTGCGGGATCGGACTCCGGGTCCGACCACCGTGCATCGGTCGTCCTGTCCGGCGGGTCCTGGCCTAGCCTCGGAGGGTGGCGGTCGGCGCGGTGGAGCGGCTCTGGGTGGAGGTGGCCGGACGACGGGTCGCGCTGCACGTCGTCGAGCTCGGCCTGGCGTGCTGCGGCATCGAGGTGCGCGAGGCGCGGCGCCTGGCCGAGTCCCTGGGTGCGGTGCCCGTGGGTGCGGTGCCCGTGGGCCCCGTCGCGGGGCCCGATCCCGTCCATGTCCTGGTCGCTGCCGGCACCGTGACCGCCCGGCTCGCCCCGCAGCTGCGCGCGGCCTACGAGGCGCTCCCCGAGCCGCGTGCGGTGCTGGCCTTCGGGGCGTGCGCCGCCACCGGTGGGCCGTACTGGGACTCCTACAGCGTGCTGCCCGGTGCCCACGAGGTGGTCCCCGTGGACGCCTGGGTCGCCGGCTGTCCGCCCCGGCCCCAGGACCTCCTCGCCGGACTGGCGGAGGTGCTCGATGCGCTGCGATGAGCTGGCGGTCGCCGCCACCTCCTGGCGGGCGACCTGCGCGGAGCTCGCCGCCGACGGGGCCCGCATGCTCGACTTCCTCACCTGCGTCGACGAACCGGCCGACGCTCGGATCGAGGTGCTCGCACACCTCGTGGACGTGCCGGGACGGCGTCGGGTGCTCGTGCGGACCACGGTCGACCGCGCCGACCCCGAGCTCGACTCGGTCGTCGACGTGCTGCCGGGGGCGGCCTGGCACGAGCGGGAGGCGCACGAGATGTTCGGCGTCCGGTTCACCGGCAACCCGGACCTGCGCCCGCTGCTGACCACCGGGGCCATGGGGCATCCGCTGCGCCGGACCACGCCGCTGCCGAGCCGGGTGCAGACGCCGTGGCCCGGCGCGAGCGATCCGGCCGAGCGGCCGCCCGAGGGACCGCCGGTTCGTCCCGGGGGTCGTGTGGCCGCCCGCCCGCGCAGCCGCCTGGCCCCGCCCGGGGTCCTCCCGGAATGGACGCCGGCCACTGAGGGGCCCCGGGGTGCCGAGGGGACCCCGGGTGCCGAGGGGAGCACCTGATGGCCGCCCACGCCCGGATCGCCCTGGACGCGGCAGCCTGCACGTCCTGCATGCTCTGCGTCCGCGAGTGCCCGACCTGGTGCATCACGCTCACGGCCCATCAGGAGTCGGTCGGCGATCCCGGCGCCCGGCGTCCCCGCACGGTCAACGTCCTGGACGCCTTCACGATCGACTGGGGCCTGTGCATGTACTGCGGCATCTGCGTCGAGGTCTGCCCCTTCGACGCGCTGGGCTGGCGGTCCGACCCGGTTGGCCCGGCCAGCGCTCCCGAGGGCCTGCGTCACGGGATCACCGAGCTGCGCTGACCGGCCCCGATGGTGCGGGACGGGCCGGCTGCCGGGGCCGTGGAACGACCCGTCACAGCGGCGTGCCGCGACCCGGCCGCTCAGGCCAGCAGCACCGCGAGCAGGTCCCGCGGCTGGGCCACCAGCACCGCGGCCCCCGCGGTCCGCAGCTCCTCGGCGCTGCCGTACCCCCAGAGGGCGCCGATCGCGGGGATGCCGGCGGCGCACGCGCCCACCACGTCGTGCGACCGGTCGCCGACCAGGACCGATCCCGCCGTGCTGGGCGCGACCCGGCGCAGCGCCTCGGCGACCACCTCGGCCTTGGCGGTCCGGCTGCCGTCCAGCTCCGAGCCGACCACGTCGTCGAACGCCCCGAGGAGGTCGAAGTGCGCCAGGATCGAGCGGGCGTACGGCTCGGCCTTCGAGGTGGCCACGACCAGTCGCCGCCCCGCCCCGCGCAGCGCGGCGAGCACCTCCGGGATGCCGTCGTAGACCGCGTTCTCGTACTGCCCGTGCTCCCCGTAGTGGCGGCGGTACGCCAGCACCGCCTGCCACGCCCGGTCGGCGTCCATGGCGCACTCGACCATGAACGAGTCCACCAGCGGCGGGCCGATGAACCGGGCCAGCGCCGCCTCGTCGGGCAGCGGCTCGTCCAGCGCAGCCAGGGCGGCCCGCACCGACGCCAGGATGCCCGGACCGCTGGCCGTGATCGTCCCGTCGAGGTCGAACAGGACGGGGTCGGCACCGGCCAGCCGGGCGGCGGCATCGGTGCCCGTCGGGTTCCACTCGACCCCGCCCAGCAGCGCGTCGGCCGGCGGCGGGGCGTGGCTCACCGGTAGTTCACGAACTGCACGGCGAAGTCGAGGTCGGCCTCGCGCACGAGCTGCTGCACGGCCTGCAGGTCGTCGCGGCTCTTCGAGGTGACCCGCAGCTCCTCGCCCATCACCTGGGACTTCACCGACTTCGGGCCCCGGTCGCGGATCAGCTTGTTCAGCTTGCTCGCCTGGTCGCGGTTGATCCCGGCCCGCAGCGTGCACGAGATCCTGGTCTCCTTGCCCGACTGCCGCGGCTCGCCCGCGTCCAGCGCCTTGAGCGAGACGTGCCGCTTCACCAGCTTGTCCTTGAGCACGTCGAGGGCCGCCCGGCAGCGCTCCTCGGTGCTCGACGTGAGCTCGATGGCCATGTCGCCCTTCCAGGCGACGGTCGTGCCGGTGTTCTTGAAGTCGAAGCGGGTGGCCAGCTCCTTGGCGGCCTGGTTCAGCGCGTTGTCGACCTCCTGGTGGTCGACCTTGCTGACGATGTCGAAGCTGCTGTCTGCCATGACTCGCAGGGTAGCCGGGCGGCGCCATCCGGGCGGCCGCGGCGGGTGGCGCCGGGTTTGAGCCGACCCGTGGGCGCGGCTACCATGATCGGGCCCTGGCGGGTTGCCCGAGCGGCCAAAGGGAGCGGTCTGTAAAACCGTCGGCTACGCCTACGTTGGTTCGAACCCAACACCCGCCACGCGCAGGAGGCGCCCGTCCGACCCGTTCGGCGGGCGCCTCGTGCGTCCCGGGCGCGCCGTCGCCCCAGTGCTGCCGCCGCTGCGGCGCCGCACGTGCGATGCGAGGATCGGGGCCATGGCCTGGACCATCGCGGACGTCCCCGACCTCAGCGGACGGACCGTCGTCGTGACCGGCGGCAACTCCGGCATCGGGCTCGAGGCCGCACGGGTGCTGGCCGACCGGGGTGCGGCGGTCACCCTCGCGGTCCGCGACACCGGGCGGGGGGCCGCTGCCGCTGGGGCGCTGCGGCGCACGGCCACCGGCCCGGTCGAGGTGGCCCGCCTGGACCTGGCCGACCTGGCCAGCGTGCGCGACTTCGCCAAGACCTGGCCCGACGCCCATCCCGAGGGACTGGACGTGCTGGTGAACAACGCCGGCGTGATGGCCATCCCGCAGCGGGAGACGGTCGACGGGTTCGAGCAGCAGCTGGGCGTCAACCACCTCGGGCACTTCGCGCTGACCGGGCTGCTGGTGCCGGCGCTGCGGCCCGATGCCCGCGTCGTCACGGTGTCGAGCGGGGTCCACCGCATGGGCACGATCGACTTCGAGGACCTGCACCACACCCGCCGGTACCGCCGCTGGTCGGCCTACGCCCAGAGCAAGCTGGCCAACGTCCTGTTCGCCCTCGAGCTGCACCGACGGGCCGAGGCCGCTGGCGCGGACCTGCGCAGCATCGGGGTGCACCCGGGGTACGCGGCCACCAACCTGCAGCAGGTCGGCCCGCAGTTGTCGGGCAGCCGGGTCGGGCTCGCGCTGTCCCGGCTCAGCAACCGGCTCCTGGCCCAGTCGGCCGCGGCAGGCGCGTGGCCGACCCTCATGGCCGCGACGGACCCGGAGGTCCCCAGCGGGGCGTTCCTCGGACCCACCGGCCTGGCCCGCCAGCGTGGTGCCCCGGGGTACGAGACGCCCTCGCAGGCCGCCCGCGACGTGGCGAGCGCCGGCCTGCTCTGGGAGCGCAGCGAGCGGCTGACGGGGGTCGCCTACCCCTGGTGACGGGTGGTCGCGGGGGCGCGCCCGGGTGCCGTCCGGCCCCGCTCCGGCGATTTCGTCCGGCCCGCAGGGGTCGGGTACCCTTGTGCGGCGTTGCCCCTTTAGCTCAGTCGGCAGAGCGTCTCCATGGTAAGGAGAAGGTCTACGGTTCGATTCCGTAAAGGGGCTCGGAGGAGCAGGCCGGCAGGCCCTGCTCGCCGGGGCGGAGTAGCTCAGCCTGGCAGAGCAAGCGGCTCATAATCGCTGTGTCGCCGGTTCAAGTCCGGCCTCCGCTACCAGACCCGGCGCCGTCTGGCGCACCCGTACGACCCGCCCGTCAGGGCGCGCGACCGAGGAGAGCAGTCCCGTGGCCAAAGCCACCGACATCCGGCCCAAGATCACCTTGGCGTGCCAGGAGTGCAAGCACCGCAACTACATCACCAAGAAGAACCGGCGCAGAGCAAGCACTGCCCGAACTGCAACAAGCACACCGCGCACAAGGAGACCCGCTGACCCTGGCCGGGGGACGGCCTGCCGTCCTGCCCGGCCTGGAGCGGATCGCCGGCGAGCGTCCGTGCGACACGAGGGGAGCCCCTGGGGGCTCCCCTCGTCGCATCTCCGGGCGGTTCCCGCACCCGCGTCAGGCGCCGGGCCCCGCCCAGGCGCCCGGATCCCGCGGACGCCGCTGTCTCGCGTCGGGTCCGAAGGCCCGCCTCAGGCCCGCCGACCCGGCCGCCACGAGCGTCGCATCGTCGCCCGCCCGGTCGGCGGGTGCTCGGCGAGCATGCGCGCCGTGGCCACCTCGAGGGGCAGGTCCGGGTCGAGCTCGGGCTTGGTGATCGCCCAACCGCCGGGCAGCGAGGCGTCCGGGGTGCGCAGCGTGCGCGCCGGTCGACCGGTGAGGCGCAGCTTGCGGCTGTCCACCCGCAGCAGGAAGCGGTGCTCGACGAACTCCGGCTGGTTGCGCTTCCACGTGCCGATCTCGAACTCCTGCACCCGGAAGCCGGTCCGGTGGAACAGCATGTGCCAGCTGTCCGGGGGCACGCAGTGGAAGTGGGTGGTCATCCAGACCCAGCGGTCGTGGTAGGCCGGCACCGTGACCAGCAGCCGACCGTCGTCGGCGAGCAGCTGGTTGTAGGCCCACAGCTGGTACATGGGCACGAAGCTGTGCTCGAGGGTGTGCCGGGTGGCGATGAAGTCCAGCGAGCGGGGCTCGAAGTGGCGCAGCACGTTGAACATGTCGTCGGTGATCGCCGGTCCGGGGAACGTCCGCGGCGGGACGAAGTCGTAGTACGTCACGTCGCAGCCCTTGGCCGCGAGGTGCTCGCAGAGGTACTCGGTCCCGCCGATGTCCACCCCACGCGCGCCCGCCGGGACCCGATCGATGATCCAGTCGCAGGAGCGCTCCTTGGCCTTGGTCCAGCGGTAGGACTTCTCCGGGAACGATCCGCCCATCGCGGCCATGAACCGGCCGAACCCGTCGAGGTCCGGGCCGGGGTCCGACCCGGCGTCGTGGGCCGGGACCGGCGGCTCCTCGTGCATGGCACCTCCTGGCGGTGGGCGGTCGTGCGGTCCGCCGGGTCGGGCGGTCGTGCGCCCCGGCGGTCCTCGCGGTCGTGCGCCGATCGTCGCATGCCGCCCCGAGGACCGCGTCGAGCGGCCACCCACCGCCCCGGTCACTAGCATGGCGACGGCGGTCGTCGGGCCAGGACGAGGAGTCGGCGTGGAGACCCAGAAGCTCTTCCCGGGCAAGTTCTTCATCTCCCAGGTCCTCGACATGCTCGAGTACAAGTCCGAGATGACCGGGCTGACCAAGCGCCGCTACCTCATGCGGGCGGCCATGGCCGGCGTGGTCGTCGGCTTCTTCTACGTCGGCAACTACACGATCCAGGCCGGCTTCGACGACATCGACCTCGGGGTCGAGGAGGACCTGCTGCCGCTGGGCAAGATGCTCGGCTCGGCGTTCTTCGGGTTCGCCCTGGTGTTCATCTACTTCTCGAAGTCCGAGCTGCTGACGTCGAACATGATGATCATCTCGATCGGGCACTACTTCCGACGGGTCAGCGCACGGGCCAGCAGCCGGGTGCTGACCCTGTGCTACCTCGGCAACTTCCTCGGCGGGCTGGCCGTGGCCGGCATGCTGGCGGTGTCCTCCATCATCTCCGTCGAGGCCATGGGCCTCATGGAGGAGAGCGTCGAGCACAAGCTCGCGTACATCACCGACGGCCCGGGCGGGTGGCTCGACCTGTTCGTGCGTGCCGTCTTCTGCAACTTCTTCATCAACCTCGCGATGCTGATGGCCTACAACGGGTCGATCAAGGACGACCTCATGAAGTCCATCGCGATGATCGCCTCGGTCTTCGTCTTCGCCTACCTCGGGTTCGAGCACTCCGTGGCCAACACCGTGCTCTTCAGCGTCGTCGGGCTGCAGGAGGGGATCGATCTGCTGCCGGCCGCGGGCAACGTCGCGGTCGCGCTGCTGGGCAACTTCGTGGGCGGGGGCATCCTGATCGGGCTCTACTACGCGTACCTCAACGACGAGGCCGGCTACATGCGCCGGCACCCCGAGCTGCGTGGCGGCGGTGGGGCCTCCTGAACCACCGACCCGCCACGGCGCCCACCACCCTGGCGCAACTCACGACGCTGCGCGTCGGTGGTCCGGCCGCACGGCTCGTCACCGTGGACACCGCCGAGGAGCTGGTCGCGGCCGTGCGCAACGCCGACGCGGCCGGCGAGCCCGTGCTCCTGCTGGGCGGGGGGTCGAACCTGCTCGTCGCCGACGCCGGCTTCCCCGGCACGGTCGTGCGGATCGCCACCGAGGGCCTGGTCGTGCGCCGGGCCGGGTCCGACGTGCTGCTCCAGGTGGCCGCCGGTGCTCCCTGGGACGCGCTGGTCGACCGGGCGGTGGCCGAGGGCTGGTCCGGCCTCGAGGCGCTGTCCGGGATCCCCGGCTCGGTCGGGGCCACGCCGATCCAGAACGTCGGAGCGTACGGGGCCGAGGTCGCCCAGCTGCTCGCCGGGCTGACCGTGCTCGACCGCCGGACGGGCCGCGTGGCCACGATGGCGCCCACGGAGGCCGGGTTCGGCTACCGGACGTCGGTGCTCAAGCGGACGCCGGACCGGTGGGTGGTCCTCGACGTCACGTTCCGCCTGCGCGTCGACCCGGCCTCCGCGCCGATCCGCTACGCCGAGCTGGCCGCCCGCCTCGATGTCCCGGTCGGCGCCCGGGCGCCCGCGGGCGACGTGCGCGCGGCCGTGCTCGCGCTGCGCCGCGGCAAGGGCATGGTGCTGGATGCCAGCGACCACGACACGTGGTCCGCCGGCTCGTTCTTCACCAACCCGGTCCTGCCCGCGGACCGCGCCACTGCGCTGCCCGACGCGGCCCCACGCTTCGCCCAGCCGGACGGCACCGTGAAGACCTCGGCCGCATGGCTGATCACCCAGGCGGGCTTCGACCGTGGCTTCGCGGTGCGGCCCGGGGCGCCGGCGAGCCTGTCCACGAAGCACGCGCTGGCCCTGACCAACCGGGGCGGCGCCGGCGCGGAGGACCTGCTCGAGCTCGCCCGGGTGGTGCGCGACCGGGTCGCCGAGCGGTTCGGGATCGTGCTGGAGCCGGAACCCGTGCTGGTCGGCTGCACCCTCGGGTGATCCCGCAGGGTCATCCCCCCGTCGGTGATCCCCCAGGGTCAGCGGGCCCGGCTCAGCGCGCCTCGGCCAGGAGGGCGGCCAGCCGGCCCACGCCCTCCTCGAGGTCGGCGTCGCCCAGGGCGTAGGACAGCCGCAGGTACCCGGGCGTGCCGAACGCCTCACCCGGCACGACCGCGACCTCGGCCTCGTCCAGGATCAGCGCGGCGAGGTCGGCCGAGGTCGCGGGACGCTGGCCGCGCAGCTCCAGGCCGAGCAGCTCCTCCACCGACGGGTAGACGTAGAAGGCGCCCTCCGGCTCGGGGCAGACGACCCCCGGGATGGCCGAGAGCAGGGCGACGATGCGCCGCCGCCGCCGGTCGAAGGCGATCCGCATGCGCTCCACGGCGGCGAGGTCGCCGGAGACGGCTGCCAGCGCGGCGACCTGCGAGACGTTCGCCACGTTCGAGGTCGCGTGGGACTGCAGGTTCGTGGCGGCCTTGACGATGTCGTCGGGGCCGATGAGCCAGCCGACCCGCCACCCGGTCATCGCGTACGTCTTCGCGACGCCGTTGACCACGATGCAGCGCTCGGCCAGGTCGGGGACCTCCACCGGCATCGAGGCGAACTCCGCGCTGCCGTAGACCAGGTGCTCGTAGATCTCGTCGGTGATCACCCACAGGCCGATCGTCGCGATGTCCTCCGGGGTGTAGACGGCGCCGGTGGGGTTCGAGGGGGAGACGAACACCAGGGCCTTGGTCGCCGGCGTCCGAGCGGCCTCGAGCTGCTCCACGGTCGCCCGGTAGCCGCTCTCCGGGGAGGTGGGCACGACCACCGGCGTGCCTCCGGCCAGCGCGATGGACTCCGGGTAGGTGGTCCAGTAGGGCGCCGGCAGGAGGACCTCGTCGCCCGGGTCGAGCAGCGCGGCGAACCCGTTGTAGAGGGCCTGCTTGCCCCCGTTGGTGATGAGCACCTGGCTCGGTCGCACCTTGTAGCCGGAGTCGCGGAAGGTCTTGGCGGCGACCGCCTCCTTGAGCTCCGGCAGCCCCCCCGCCGGGGTGTAGCGGTGCCAGCGGGGCTCGCGGCAGGCGGCGACGGCCGCTTCCACGATGTAGTCCGGCGTGGGGAAGTCGGGCTCCCCCGCGCCGAAGCCGATCACGGGCCTCCCGGCGGCCTTGAGCGCCTTGGCCTTGGCGTCGACGGCGAGCGTGGCGGACTCGGCGATGGCGCCGATGCGGGCGGAGACGCGATGCTGGGCGGGCATGCGCCTCATGGTAGGTGAGGGGCCCCCGGCCCGATCGGCGCATCCCGGCACCTCGGGACCGGGCGGCTGGCGGGCGTCGCCCGCAGCGCGCATTTGGCCGGGGCCGGGGGTCGGGCCGTACACTGGTCCGACCGGGTCGCGCACCCCTGCGGGAGCGTGCCCGGGAGACATGTCCAGAGGGTCGTAGCTCAATTGGTAGAGCACCGGTCTCCAAAACCGGCGGTTGGGGGTTCAAGTCCCTCCGGCCCTGCGAGGCGGGACGCCTGCGTCCCGCGTCGCGTCCGCAACGGAGGACCCGTGAGCGAGAGCAGCACGACGACCGACCGAGGCTCGTCCGCGCCGAAGAGGGGCGCGACGAAGCCCAGCCTGTGGGCGCGTCTGACGCTGTTCCTGCGTCAGGTGGTCGCCGAGCTGCGCAAGGTCATCTGGCCCACGCGCAGGGAGTTGATCACCTACACCTGGGTGGTGATCGTCTTCGTGGCCGTGGTCACCGCGATCGTGGGTCTCTTCGACCTGGTGTTCACACGACTGGTGCTGCAGATCTTCGGCTGAGGCCGGGGACCGGCGGGCACCCCGAGACCTGCGAGGACGACTGTGTCAGCAACGAGCGACGACTTCGACGCCCCCGAGGGCGAGGCCGCCGCGTTGGACTGGACGGCTGCCGTGGCGGCGGCCGATGCGGTGGACTCCCCCGTCCCGGTCGATCCGTTCGCGGTCGGTGCCGGTGCGGCGGGGGCTGGTGCGGCGCAGGCCGGCGGCGCGGACGCTGGGGCCAGCGACGACGCGGTCGTCCAGCCCACCGGCGAGGACGCCCCGGATGCCGCGAGCGCCGTCGAGCCCGGGGCCGGGGACGTCGAGGGCGGCGAGCCGGAGGCGCCGGCTGGCGCCGCGGCCGTCCCGGCCGAGGACACCGAGGAGGCCCCGGAGGTCGTGGACGTGGTCGCCGCGTTCCGCGCCGAGCTCGAGTCCGCGCCCGGCCTCTGGTACGTGATCCACTCGTACGCCGGGTACGAGAACAAGGTGAAGGCCAACCTGCTCTCGCGGGTCACCTCGCTGAACATGGAGGACCACATCTTCCAGGTGGAGGTCCCCATCGAGGAGGTCGTCGAGATCAAGAGCGGCCAGAAGAAGCTGGTCAAGCGGAACAAGTTCCCGGGCTACGTGCTGGTCCGCATGGAGCTCACCGACGAGTCGTGGGGCACCGTGCGGCACACGCCCGGGGTGACCGGCTTCGTCGGCAACGCCCACGATCCCGTGCCGCTGAGCGTCGACGAGGTCATGGCGATCCTGGCCCCCGAGCCCGCTGCCCAGCCCGAGCCGCTGGTCGCCGCGGCCGCCGGTGGCCAGGCGAAGGCCGGCGCGAAGCCGGCGAAGGTCGTCGAGATCGACCTGCGACCGGGCGACTCGGTCACGGTCATCGACGGCGCGTTCGCCACGCTGCACGCCACCGTGTCCGAGGTCAACGTCGAGGGCCAGAAGATCACCGGCCTCGTCGAGATCTTCGGCCGCGAGACCCCGGTCGAGCTGCGGTTCGACCAGATCCAGAAGAACTAGCGGCCCACCGCCGCCGACCCAGATTCCCCCGGCTGATCCGCCGCGGGGTCACCCACAGAAGGACCCGACGAAGCAATGCCTCCCAAGAAGAAGAAGGTCACCGGCCTGATCAAGCTCCAGATCCAGGCCGGCGCCGCCAACCCGGCGCCGCCCGTCGGCCCCGCGCTGGGCCAGCACGGCGTCAACATCATGGAGTTCTGCAAGGCCTACAACGCGGCGACCGAGGCCCAGCGCGGGCAGGTCATCCCGGTCGAGATCACCGTCTACGAGGACCGCTCGTTCGACTTCGTGCTCAAGACCCCGCCGGCGGCCAAGCTGATCCTCAAGGCGGCCGGCGTCGACAAGGGCTCCGGCGAGCCGCAGAAGACGAAGGTCGGCTCGATCACGCGGGCCCAGGTCAAGGAGATCGCCGAGACCAAGATGCCCGACCTGAACGCGAACGACGTCGACGCCGCGATGAAGATCATCGAGGGCACCGCCCGGCAGATGGGCATCACCGTCGCCGAGTAGGCGGCCACACCACAGCACCACGTGGGAGGGCCGGCGCGGCCCGGACCACCAACGGAAGAGGGAATCCGTCATGAAGCGCAGCAAGGGCTACCGCAAGGCAGCCGAGAAGATCGACGCCAACGACCTGCACACCCCGCTCAGCGCGGTGCGCCTGGCCAAGGAGACCAGCCCCACGAAGTTCGACGCGACCGTCGAGGTCGCCATGCGGCTGGGTGTCGACCCCCGCAAGGCCGACCAGATGGTGCGCGGCACCGTCAACCTGCCGCACGGCACCGGCAAGACCGCACGGGTCCTGGTCTTCGCCAACGCCGCCAAGGCCGAGGAGGCGCGCGCCGCTGGCGCGGACTTCGTCGGCGGTGACGACATGATCGAGAAGGTCGCCGGTGGGTGGACCGACTTCGACGCCGCGGTCGCCACCCCGGACCTCATGGGCAAGGTCGGCCGGCTGGGCAAGATCCTCGGCCCCCGCGGCCTGATGCCCAACCCGAAGACCGGCACGGTGACGATGGACGTGGCCAAGGCGGTCACCGACATCAAGGGCGGCAAGATCGAGTTCCGCGTCGACAAGCACGCGAACCTCAACTTCCCCATCGGCAAGGTCTCCTTCGACGAGCGGGCGCTGGTCGAGAACTACGGCGCGGCGATCGAGGAGATCACCCGGCTCAAGCCGTCCGCGGCCAAGGGCCGCTACATCAAGAAGGCGACCATCTCCACGACGATGGGCCCGGGCATCCCGGTCGACCCCAACCGCACCCGCGACCTGCTCGCGGAGGACGAGACGGCCACCGCCTGACGCAGGCACGCGCGAGGGCCCCGGGTGCTCCGGCACCCGGGGCCCTCGTCGTGCTGCTGCAGCGGCCCCGATCGGTGACGATCGCCCCTCGCGGGCACGGTGGCTTGCCCCGTAGCGTCAGCATCGGGATGACGGGCAGCCAGGTGGGGGCGGACCCCAGCGGCCGGTCGGGCGACGAGCCGCTGCGCTGGGTGGCTCGCGTCTGGGCTGAGTGCGCCATCGTCGGCTACCTGCTGTGGCAGGCCGCCGTCCCGTCGCCGGTGGCGGGTGAGGGGGGCTACTGGGAGCGGCTGGCCGCCCTGGCGATCCTGGCCACCATCGTGGTCGGGCACCTGGTGAGCTGGCGCTGGGAGATCCAGGGCGCGACGGTGATGGCGGTCGGCGGTGCGCTGCTGGCACTGGTGACGTCGTTCCGGTTCGAGGGGTGGCAGGTGCCGGCTGGTGTCCTCGTGGCCTTCACGGGGCCGGCGTTCCTCTCCTGGTGGATCTGGCGGCGCGGGCGGCCGCGCCGTGCGGTCGCCCTGCTCGCCGCGCTGCTGGCGCTGCTGCTGGCCGGGACCACGGCTGCCGCCCTGCTCGTGCACTCGGTGGCCTACGGCACCTTCCACCCCCAGAGCGACCTGCCCGTGCCCGCCCCCGCACCCGTCGTCTGGGTGTGGTCGGGCGCCATCGACGGGACCTCGGCCACCGTGGTGGCGCGCGTCCGGGACCCCGCCGCTGCAGTCCGGCTGGCGGTCTCGACGGACCCGGGCCTGGCGGACCCGACCTGGGTGCCCGCCTCGGTCCGACCCGCCGACGCCCCGGAGCTCGTGCGCTTCGAGGCCACGGATCTGCGCCCCGGCGTGCGCTACCACTACGCGGTGGAGGTCGACGGGGCGCTGGTCACGGCCCGAGCCGGCCGGCTTCGGACCCTGCCCGAGGGGCCGGTGAGCTTCTCGTTCGCGCTCGGCTCGTGCGCCCAGGTCGGGACCAACGGCTCGGTGCTCGACCGGATCCGCGAGGCCGATCCGGACCTGCTCCTCATCACCGGCGACTTCGCGTACGAGGACTTCTGGACCAACGACCGCGCGGCCTTCCGGGCCATGTACGACGCCCAGCTGACCACGCCCGCCATGGGTGCGCTGGTGCGGGCCGTGCCGGTCGACTACGTGTGGGACGACCACGACTTCGGGCCCAACGACGCCGACTCCACGGCGGCGTCGAAGCCGGCGGCCGCCGTGGTGTACCGCCAGGCCGTGCCCCACCCGGTCCTGGCCGCCGGCCCCGGCCCGGAGTCCATCGAGCACTCCTTCGTCCTGGGCCGGGTCCGCTTCGTGGTGACCGACTCCCGGTCGCGGCGCAGCCCGAAGGACGATCCTGACGACGCCGACAAGACCATGCTCGGCTCGGCCCAGCTGCGCTGGCTGGCGGGGGAGCTGCGGGCCGCGGCGGATGCGGGCCAGGTCGTGGTCCTGGTCACCTCGGTGCCGTGGAACGGGGCTGCCGCCGTCGGCGCCGACGACTGGAGCGGCTACACGACCGCCCGCCGGCAGGTCGCCGACCTGATCGCCGGGGCCGGGCTCACCGACCGGCTGCTCATGGTGGCCGGCGACGCCCACATGGTGGCGATCGACGACGGCAGCCACACCGACTTCAGCTCCTCCCAGGCCGGCGGGTTCCCCCTGCTCCACGCGGCGGCGCTGGACCGCCCGGGCAGCACCAAGGCCGGCCCGTACAGCGAGGGAGAGCACCCGGGTGCCGGGCAGTTCGGGCTGGTGACCGTGACCGACACCGGCGGTGCCGTCACGCTGCGCCTGAGCGGGCGCGACCACACCGGCGCCGAACTGGTCGGCTACACGTTCACCGTGCCGGAGTCCGCGCTGGCCGCCCCGACCGCAACCGGCGGCCCGGGCAGCTGAGGGCCCGGGGCGCGGGAGCGGCGATCACCCCGGCGGTGGGACCTCGGTGACCCCGACCACCGAGGTCCAGGACCGCTCCACGGTCGCGTCCTCGATGCACCCGATGATCTCGGTCGTGTCGGTCCGGCCGGGCGCGGGGGCCAGGACCATGCCCAGGCGGGCCGGGTCCGCGGCGTCCGTCCGGGCGAGGGAGACCAGCTCGACCTCCTGGGGCACGCGCGTGCGGCACGCTGCCCACAGGGCCAGCGCCACGTCGACCTCGTCCTGGGCCAGGTCGCGGCGCTGGACCACGAGGTCCAGTCGGATGGCCCGGCCCTCGTCCGCGGGCGCGGTCACCCCGAGCAGGGACTGCGCCAGGACCAGCACGAGCGCGGCGATGCCCGCGGCGAGCCCGCCGAGCACCAGCCAGCGTCCCCGTGGCGGGGTCGACTCGGGCAGGGTGGCCCCCAGGTCGGCGGAACCCAGCCGCCGCGTCGGTGACAGCCCGGCTGCCGGCAGCGCCATGGTGGCCAGGCCCCGGGCCAGCTCGTGCTCCGCGACCGGCTCGGCCGTGACCCTGGAGACCTGCTCGACGAGGAACGACAGGGCGGACAGGATGACGCCGGCGCCGATGAGGATCGGCAGGAGCACGTTGAGCCGATCCGGGTCGCCGGACATCCAGGCGAACGGGCCCGGCGTGTCCGGGCGGGTGGCGCGCAGGCGTGCGGCCAGGGCGGCGACCTGCTCGGCGTCCCGGTTGCGGGCGACCTCGCGGTCCAGCTCGCGGATCCGGCCCAGGACGACGTCGGCGATCAGGGCCGCCTCGGCGGCCAGGAAGAAGAACCCCGCCATGAGGGCCCGGTTCCACTCCCAGCGCGCGAGGTAGATGAAGACGTAGCTCCCGGCTGCCACGAGCACGATCGCGACGAGCAGCCGGCCGAGGCGGTGCAGCAGGTGTCCCATCAGCGAACCGCCTCCCCGGTCGCACCGGCAGCCGGTACGGGGAGGACCTCGCCGGTCGACCCATCCACCACGAGGTGGCTGCCGATCGGGTAGCGCTCGACCGCGTCGTGCACGTCCACCACGGCCGGGACGCCGAACTCGCGAGCCAGGATCGCGAGGTGGCTGAGCACGCTGCCGGTCTCCGAGACGATCCCGCCGAGCCGTGGCAGCCACCCCGCGAGCCGGGGGTCGAGCGTGCGGGTCACCAGGATGTCCCCGGACTGGGCCAGGGCCGGGTCGTGCACGACCCGACCCTGGCTGCGTCCCTGCGCCGCCCCGCGCCCACCGGGCCGGTGCCCGCCGGAGAGGCGGACGCGCACGGGCCGGCCCCCGGCGGTGAGCCGGAAGCACGAGGGCAACGGCGCTGACGGCCGCAGGGCGCGCCCGGCCAGGTCCTCGGGGGCGGGCCAGCCGGAGACGACCTCCTCGAGCTCGTCCAGGCGCAGGTGGGCCACGCTGCCCGCGCTCGGGATCCGCATGCCCTCGGCGAGCCGCTCGCCGAGGAGCGTCACCGCCCGGGCCGACAGCTCCTGAAGCCACCGCGCCCGCAGGCGCAGGGCCTCGCGAGCCGGGAGGGCCGCGACCTGCGTGGAGGTGGTGCGGGGTGCGATCGGATCACTGCGCGTGCTCGCGGGCGGGACGGGCTGCAGCGCCGGTTCGGCGCGGCCGACCACGGGCGGCAGTGGCGCCGGGGCACCGATCCTGGCGGCGGTCAGCGCCAGCGCGACGGGCCATCGGGCGGTGATGTCGCGGTCGGACAGCCCCAGGGCACGTCCCCTGGCGACGACCGACATGGCCACACCGGCCGCCGTGCTCCCCGACGGGTCGACGAGCAGCGCGCCGGCGAGCATCTCGTGGCCGTGCACCGAGGCCAGGTACCCCCGCGTGCGCCGCAGCAGCTCGACCAGCTCGGCGTCGCTGAGCTGCGCCAGCGGCCCCAGGCTGGTGAGGTCGGAGTCGACGTGCGCGCAGACGTCTGCGGACAGCTCGGGCAGGACCGCCCGCAGGCGGCCCACCCGCCACGCGCTGGCCAGTCGGCGGGCAGGGATCCGGGGGTCGAGCCAGCGCCACGGCGAGGCCGGCATCGGCGAGACCCCCAGCAGCGCCAGGTCGCAGGCGACGCGCCCGTCGACGGTCCGGACCAGCGGTGAGGCGGCCAGGGCCCGCCTCGGCACCGCGCCGACCACCGTGATCGCCGACCGGACGCCCTCCCGGAGGGGTTCGACCCACAGGTCGTCCTCGAGGGGCCGCAGCGGCTCGGGGAAGGTCTCGGCGAACGGACCGGGTCCGAGCAGCGGACCCGCGTGCTCCGCCGCGTCGCCCACGGCCGTGACCGGGCGGGCCTGCAGCAGGTGCAGGACCGTGTCGCGGTCCACCGCCCATTCGATGTCCTGTGCGGGGCCGAACTCGTCGTGCACCCGGGCTGCCAGCCGGGCCAGCCGGCGCCGATCCCGCGCATCCAGCAGCGGGGCGACCTGCGGGTCGGGCCCTTCGATCAGCCGGCCGCGCCGTCCGAGCAGGTAGCGCTGCGCCGTCACCGCCCCGCTCACCAGCGACTCCGGGCCCCCGGGGACGACCTCGACGAGCAGGTGCTGCCGATCGCCGGTCACCGGGTCCAGCCCGAACATCACCCCACCGACCCGGGCGGCGACCTGGCGCTGGACGAGCACGGCCATGGGGGCCGGGACGCCGGAGCCGACCGGCCCGGCGGCCGAGCGCAGCACGTCGCGCACGGCCGCCGTGAGGGCGTCCCACCCGACCACCCCCAGGTGGGAGCGGAACTGGCCGGCCATGGAGGAGGTGCCGACGTCCTCGACGGTCGAGGACGACCGGACCACGAGCGGCCCGGGGGAGCGCTCCTCGAGTGTCGCCAGGCCTGCGCGCAGCGCCGCCTCGACCTGCGCCGGCATCCCGCCCGACCACGCCAGGTCCCGCGGGTCGGAGGCCGCGGTGGTGAGCACGAACCCGGGCTGCACGGGCAGGCCCGCCCGCACCGCCCGCGCCAGGTTCGCCGCCTTGGCGCCGGCGAGATCGCCATCCAGGGCCAGGGGGTGCTCGAGCGCCAGCACGAGGGGGGCGCGTCGTCGAGCCTCCGGCGGGGCAGTCACGGCGTCGGGAACCCCGGACCCCGCAGGTGCCACTCCCGGGTGGCCCCCGTTCACGGTTCCAATCTACGCCGGCAGGCACCCCCGCAGCGGGGTCCGATCGTCCCCTGCCGCCCTACCAGTTCGCGACGACCCGGCCCTGCTTGTCGGTGAAGGTACCGATGATGATCATCACGAGGTCCACCAGCCACCAGATCCCCAGGCCGCCCAGGGTCACCAGGAACAGGATCCCGGTCCCGATCTTGCCGACGTAGAAGCGGTGCAGGCCCAGGCCGATGATGAGCAGCAGGAGCAGGGCTGCCAGCCGGCTCTTCGGACTGGCCGGCCGGCCCGTGACGTCGAACATGGGCTTGCCGTTGGGGTAGCTCTGGATGGGGCTGCCGGGGTACGGCTGGGGAGTGCTCATCGGTCCTCGTTCCGGTCGACGTGGCGGCGGCGCCGCCGATCGGCACCCATCCTCGCCGATCCCCCCAGCGCGCGGCGCGATTTGGCCGCCGCCGCGACCGGCGGCTACCCTTGCAGCACCGAAGACCGCTGGTCGCCGTCTCGCCTGCCCGGCAGGACGGCCGAAGGCCCCGCAGCTGCGGGCGGCCCGCGCAGGTGACGTGCACGGAACCGGTGGGCCCTGCCCGCCCTCCTACGCCCCGCGCCTGCGCCGGGGCGTTCTGCTTCTGCGGGGACTGATCAGGGGTCGACCACGTCCACGAAGGAGTCCCATGGCGCGGAACCCCAAGTCCACGTCCGTCGCGGAGATCACCGAGGAGTTCCGCTCCTCGAGCGCGGCGGTCCTGACGGAGTATCGCGGCCTGACCGTGGCGCAGCTCAAGGAGCTGCGTCGCTCCCTCGGTGGCAACGCCACGTACGCGGTGGTGAAGAACACGCTGACCAAGATCGCGGCCAAGGACGCCGGGGTCGAGGGCCTCGACAGCCTGCTGGCCGGCCCGAGCGCGATCGCCTTCGTGAAGGGCGACCCGGTCGAGGCCGCCAAGGGCATCCGTGACTTCGCCAAGGCGCACCCGAAGCTGGTGATCAAGGGCGGGTACCTGGACGGCAAGGTCCTGTCCGCCGCCGACGTCACCACGCTGGCGGACCTGGAGTCGCGCGAGGTCCTGCTGGCCAAGCTGGCCGGCGCCATGAACGCGTCGCTGCAGCAGGCGGTGTCGCTGTTCGCTGCCCCGCTGTCGCAGGCCGCCCGGGCCATCGACGCGCTGCGGGCGGCCGCCGAGGCCGATCCGTCGATCATCGGCGGCGCCGGCACGAGCCCGGCCGCCGCGGCTGCCACCGAGGCGGAGGCCGACGCTCCCGCCCCCGAGGTCGAGGCCCCCGCGGCCGAGGCCGCCCCCGAGGTCGAGGCCCCCGTGGCCGAGGCCAGCACCGACGCTGCCGAGGCCGACGCCGACGCTGCGACCCCGGCCGAGGCCAACGCCGAGGCCAGCACCGAGGTCGACGCCCCCGTGGCCGAGGCCAGCACCGACGCTGCGGCCGCAGCCGAGGAGACCGCCGCGGGCTGACCCGCCCAGGCAAGCAGCCCACCCCCGGCACCCGGCCGGACACGAGAGAGGAACCGCCACCATGGCGAAGCTGAGCACCGACGAGCTGCTCGACGCGTTCAAGGAGATGACGCTGATCGAGCTGTCCGAGTTCGTCAAGCGTCGAGGAGAAGGACGAGTTCGACGTCATCCTCGAGGACGCCGGCGACAAGAAGATCCAGGTCATCAAGGAGGTCCGTGCGCTGACCAGCCTGGGCCTGAAGGAGGCCAAGGACCTGGTCGAGGGCGCCCCGAAGCCGGTCGTCGAGAAGGTCAACAAGGAGGCCGCCGACAAGGCCAAGGCCGCCCTCGAGGGCGCTGGCGCGAAGGTCAGCGTCAAGTGACGCTGCGCTGAGCGCACCCGCACGACCGCACTGGGCGCACCCCCGAGCACTCGGGAGTGCGCCCAGTGCGCGTCTGGGCCAGCGGGCCCGCGAGGGCCTCGGCACCCACCCCGTTCGGCCGATGTACTTGACTCCACGCGGCCGGGCGGGCACTCTGAGCAGGACGCACTGCGTCCCCCACGGGCGCGCGGCCCTCGTGACCGCGCTCCGGAGGGCGGTTCGAGGGTCCGTCGGATGGCCTGCCACCCGCTGTCGAGTGGTCAGGATCACACCGCCGGAACGATGAATCGTCAACCGGAACCCCCGGAGGAGGTCGACAGCGGCTGCCCATTCGGGTATGCTGCCGATTTGCGCTGTCCAGCTGCCCCCCGTCTCGCTCATCGTCCGTGGCCTGCCCCCGCGCCGGCCGCGGCGCTCCGTCGGGTGCAGCCGTCCGCGTGCCGACCCGCAGTGAACCGTCCTGGAAGGACCTGTCTTGGCCTCCTCCCGCCAGTCCGTCACCACGCCCGGTTCCGGCCGGGTCTCGTTCGCCAAGATCCGTGAGCCCCTGGAGGTCCCGAACCTCCTGGCCCTGCAGACCGACTCGTTCGACTGGCTGCTGGGCAACGAGGCGTGGCAGGCCCGCCGGGACGCCGCCCTCGAGTCGGGCGCCAGCGTGCCGATGACCTCGGGCCTCACCGAGATCTTCACCGAGATCTCCCCGATCGAGGACTTCTCGGAGACGATGTCGCTGAGCTTCCACAACCCGCGCTTCGAGCCGCCGAAGTACACGGTGGACCAGTGCCGCGAGAAGGACATGACCTACTCGCAGCCCATGTTCGTCACCGCCGAGTTCACCAACAACGAGACCGGCGAGATCAAGAGCCAGACCGTCTTCATGGGCGACTTCCCGCTCATGACCGACAAGGGCACC
>JALOLH010000024.1 GCA_025456065.1 Candidatus Nanopelagicales bacterium
GCGGTCGGCTGCGTCGACTTGAGGCCAGCGTGGGCGGTCGTGGGGACGAACAGGGCGCTGGCGCAGAGCACTGCGGTGGCCAGGACGGTGGGTCGTCGCATGCGCGCCACGCTAGCCCCGCACGACGGGGACTCCCGGGTAGGACCACGCGAGCCCGACCTCAAGCCGGGGTGAAGGGCGTCGGAGCCTCAGCGGGCGCCGAGCTCGGCGAGGCTGTCGCGCAGCTGCGCGACAGCCCAGATGAGCTCGTCGGCGGTGATGACCAGCGGCGGTGCCAGGCGCAGGGTCGAGCCGTGGGTGTCCTTGGCCAGCACGCCGCGGGCGAGCAGCGCCTCGCAGACCTGCCGGCCGGTGGCCAGGTCCGGGTCGATGTCGACCCCGGCCCACAGCCCGCGGCTGCGGACCTCCACCACCCCGTGGCCGACCAGGCGGTCGAGCTCCGTGCGCAGCACCAGGCCGAGCTCGACCGACCGGGCCTGGAACTCGCCGGTCCGCAGCAGCCGGATCACCGCGCGCCCGACCGCGCACGCCAGGGCGTTGCCGCCGAACGTGCTGCCGTGCTCGCCCGGGCGCAGCAGCCCCAGGATCCGGTGGTCGGCCGCGATGGCGGAGACCGGCAGCACGCCGCCGCCCAGCGCCTTGCCCAGGATGTAGACGTCGGGCACGACCCCCTCGTGGTCGCAGGCGAACGTGCGCCCGGTGCGGGCCAACCCCGACTGGACCTCGTCGGCCAGCAGCAGCACGTCGTGCTCGTCGCAGAGCGCGCGCACCTCCCGCAGGTAGCCATCGGGCGGGATGAGCACCCCGCCCTCGCCCTGGATCGGCTCGATCAGGACCGCGGCCGTGCTGGGGGTGATCGCAGCCGCGATCGCCTCAGCGCTGCCGTACTCCACCAGCGGGAATCCGGGGGTGTAGGGGCCGTAGTGGGCGCGGGCCGCTTCGTCGTCGGAGAACGAGACGATGGTGGTGGTGCGGCCGTGGAAGTTGCCCTCGGCCACGATGATCTCGGCCTGGTGCGGCGGGATGCCCTTGACCCGGTAGCCCCACTTGCGCGACACCTTGATCGCGGTCTCCACGGCCTCGGCGCCGGAGTTCATCGGCACGACCATGTCCTTGCCGGTGAGGGCGCACAGCTCGGCGCAGAACGGACCGAACTGGTCGTGGTGGAACGCCCGGCTGACCAGCGTCACGCGATCGAGCTGGGCGTGCGCCGCGGCGAGGATCTCCGGATGCCCGTGCCCGAAGTTCAGCGCGGAGTAGCCGGCGAGGCAGTCGAGGAAGCGGTGGCCGGCGACGTCGGTGACCCACGCGCCGTGCGCCTCGGCGATGACCACGGGCAGCGGGTGGTAGTGGTGCGCCGAGTGCTGCTCGGCCAGCGCGATGTGCGCGGCCGCCCCGAGGCCCTGGGCAGCGCGTGTCCCAGCATCGGTGCGCTCGCCTGTGTCCTCGCCTGCGTGGGTGCCCGGCTCCACGTGATCCTCCCGGTCCAGTTCCCTGATGCCCCAGTCTCCTCCCGCGCACGCCGGCGATGCCGTCCGAGGCGGGGGAGGCGACCGCGGCCGGTGCGCTGCTGGCCCGCGACTCAGGCGCTGCGCCGCCACCGTGATCGCGGCACGGCCCGGATCACCCAGGGGGCGCCGTGGTTGGCCGGCCAGAGGGTCCCGGGTGGCGACCCGTCCCTCGGCCGTGGGACCGGCGCGGCCGGATCGGCCGGGAGGATGCGCCACTGACCGAGGTCGACCTGCCGGTGATGGGCCCAACACAGCAGGATCAGGTTGCCCGTCGACGACTCGCCACCCGCCTGCCATGCGTGGAGGTGATGGGCCTGGCAGTGCTCGGCGGGAACCGCGCACCCGGGGATCACGCAGCCGACGTCGCGTACCGCGAGTGCGCGGCGCTGGGCCGGGGTCGCGCTCCGGGCCGTCCGGCCCACCGCGAGCGGCACGGTCCGGTCCAGCAACGTGGTGGCCAGGGCGGCGAGACGGTCGTGCAGGGCCGTCCCGTCCGTTCCGGGGTTCCCCTGCGGCTGGGCGGCCCGCCGTGCCACCACGACCGGGGTGACGTCGGCGGTGCAGGCGGTGAAACGCTGCTCGGACGTCGTCAGGGTGTGGCCGAGGCTGGTCGTCCACGTCGCGTCCCCGGCGACGGTCCCTTCGAGGGTCACCGTCAGCGCGATCGGCAGCCCGCCGCGGCCAGGTGCTGCCGCGGCGGCGCTGTGCACGAGGGCCACGAGGCCGTCGGCGCGCCGGGCGGCGGCAGGGACGCGGTCGGCAGCGCTGCGCAGCCGATCGGCCCAGGCCTCGACCGCGTGCATCACCACCTCGCCCTCGAGCCGGGGCAGCGTTCCAGCCAGCAGCACGGTGTCGCCGAGGATGGAGAAGGACAGCCCGCGCTGCGCGTGGGCGTCGACCTCGGTGGGTTCGGGGTCAGGGGGTGGGGCGAGCACGCGGATGACCCGGTGCAGGAACCGCGCGAGCGCCTCCGGGGACAGCCGGCCCCACCGCGCGAGGAGCTGGTCGAGCAGGGCGCTCATCTGCTCCTCGGTGAGCGCCGCCGCGCGGCGGGCCAGCACGTCGACGTGCTCGCTCGTGATGACGCCTGCCGCCCAGGCCCCAGCGACCTGGGGCCAGCGTGCCGCGAGAGCGCCGGACCGGGCCAGCCGTCGGGCGTACCCCGTGGACCAGTGCCTCGCCTGCACCATGCCGCCCGCGCCGGTCACCGGCAGGGCGCCCGCGCGCTCGGCGGCAGCCATCCGGCGCGCCAGCTCGTACTCGACCGAGGCCAGGGTGCCCAGCAGGACATCGACGTCGGCGGCCGGGCGGCCACCGGCTGCCAGGCCCATCGCCGGGAGCTCCGCTGCCCCCATCGCAGCCACCTGCTCGGCCAGCCCGGCGACCTCGGGCGAGGCCTCGCCGGCATCCGGGTGCCATGCGGCCATCCGGACCCCGACCACGTCCGGAGGCCGTCGCGGCTCCTGGTCGCCTGTCGCTGGTGGCTGCGGGCCCGTGGCGCTCCTGCCCTCCTCGGCCGGCCTTCCACCTCCGCCGCTCCCGACCGGGCAGCCGTCGTTGCTGTGCATGATCCCCCCGTCGCTCGAACTGATGTTCGAACGCTATCGCACCCGGCTGACATCGCGAAGGCCGCCGGTGCGACGCTGTGGACGCGCCCGGCCCAAGTCGGTCACGAGCGCGTGCGGCCCCGGCCCCGCGACCCCCGCGGACTACGTCCCGGTGGGGATCCAGACCAGTCCGATGCCGGTGACCTTGACGTCCGACTTGGCCAGCGTGATCGGCATGCTCGTCACGGTGCCGGCCTTGGCGGCCCACTCCGCGCGGATGCCGGCGACCTCCCCGTCGAGCTCGGCCTGCAGGTCGGCGATCGCCCGCTCGAGCTGGGCCACCTTGTCCTCCGCGGCTGCGACCTTGCCGTGGGCGCTGCTCGCGCGCCGGGCCATCGACGAGATCGAGGACCGGCGACCGCCGAACAGGCCACCGATCAGGTCACCGGCCACCGAGGAGGTGCGGGCGTCGCGCTGCCGCTCGACGGCGTCCTCGGCCGTGTCCAGCTTGGCCTGGGCGGCGGCGAGCTTGCTGGCGTACTTCGCCTGCAGGGTGGCGATCTGCTTGTCGGCTGCCTCGGCCGCCGCGGCCTGGCACCGCGCGGCGAACGCCTCCGCGGTCTCCCCGACGCGCCCGTACAGCTTCAGGTCGGCGTTCGCGGGGATCTCGACCGTCATCCGCCGCTGGAGGTGGTCGGCCAGTTCGCGCTGCAGCCCGGTCCACCAGGTCTTCGCGCTCACCTCGGAGGGGGGCAGCCGATAGATCGCTCCCTCGGGCGGCGTCGGCAGCAGGTCCCGGTCGTCGTAGTCGACGGCCACGAACTGGTCGCCCAGGGGTGCGGCCGGGATCGGCGTGAGGACGGCCTCGTACTCCTGGTCGTGGGCCACGCCGGCCTTCGCGTCGTCGAAGCGCAGCAGGACCCGGGCGACCACGCCGGCGGTCAGCCGGTTGCCGGGGACCGCGCCCACCGAGGCGGCCCAGGAGGCCGCCGGGTCGAGGTGGTGGACGGGGATGCCGGCGGCCACCTTGGGAGCGACGGGAGTCTCGTCGGCACCGAGCGGGGTCGGCGCGGCGGCCATCGGCGAGGTCGGCGCCGCAGCAGGGGCGGTCGGCGGGGCCGGCGCGGTCGGCGCCGCAGCGGCCGCGTCCCCAGCAGCCGGGGCAGCCGGGACGGTCGCGGCGGCCGCCGGAGCAGCGACCGGGGCCGCCGGCGTCGTGGGGGCCGCAGCAGCCGCAGCCGGGGCGGCCGGGGCGGCGACGACCTCCGAAGCCGAAGCCGAAGCCGGAGCCGCAGCCGGGGCGGCCGGGGCTGCGGCCGCGGTGAGGCCGGCGACCTGCTCCCGGGTCAGCGGCCCGCGCAGGTAGCTCATGGCCCACCGGGTCGTCATGACCTCGACGGCGTCCCTGCTCGCGCGCTTCAGCACGAACTCACGCTTGCCGAGCGCGGAGATGGTGTCGCCGACCACCCTGGGGTCGACCGTGCCGGCGGCACTGGTCAGGCCGTCGACCAGGCGGTTCTTGTCCTGCTCGGTCTGCAGCCGGCCGATCATCCAGGTGCCGGCGTTCGACAGGGCCTTGTAGTCCACGTCGACGGGGTTCTGGGTCGAGAGCACCACGCCCACGCCGAACGCGCGGGCCTGCTTGAGCAGGAGCATCAGCGGCTCCTTGGTGGGCGGGTTGCCGACCGGCGGGAGGTACCCGGCGACCTCGTCCATGTAGAGCAGCGCACGCAGGTCGGTCGTGCCCGACTGCCGGCGCATCCACGAGATGAGCTTGGCGAGGATCACCGAGGTCGCCGACTGCCGCTGGTCGTCGTCGAGGTGCGCGGTGGTGACGATCGCACACCGCGGCCGTCCGTCCGGGGCACGCAGCATGCTGCCGATGTCGATGCGCTCGCCGCCCATCCACGACGCGAAGGCCGGCGAGGCGAGCAGGCCGTTGAGCTTGAGCGCCAGGCCCATCCGGTCGTCGGCCGGGTAGTAGGCGTCGAGCTCGAGGACGCCGACCTTGCGCACCGGCGGCTGCTGGACCGAGGCCACCAGCGTGGCCAGGTCGAGCGCCCGGCCCTGCGTCCAGGCGTGGTTGATGATCGTCGAGAGCAGGATGTGCTCCCGCGAGCTGAGCGGGTCGGCGTCGATGCCGACCAGGTGCAGCAGGCTCGACACGTACGCGTCGATCTCCTCCTGCACCCCCTGCGCGTCGCCCATGTCCGCCGGCACGTCGAGGCTGCCGATGATGTTCAGGGCCACGCCGTGCGCGGCGCCGGGGGTGTAGATGCGCACGTCGACGCCCTCGTGCAGCGCGGCCACGTCCGACGCGCCAAGGCCCCACCCGTCGAGCCCCTTCGTCCAGGTCTCGGCCTGCGCCGCGGCGTAGTCCGGCACGCTCTGGCCGGCCTTCTGGGCATCCGAGGCGTTCACCCAGGGCTCGAACTCGGCCGCCGTGAGGGTCGGGAACGTCAGCGCGAGGTTCGTGAGGTCGCCCTTGGGGTCGATCAGCAGCGCGGGGACGCCGGCGCGCAGGCACTCCTCGATGAGGACCACGCCCAGGCCGGTCTTGCCGGAGCCGGTCATGCCCACGATGACGCCGTGCGTGGTCAGCTCCTCGGAGGGCACGGCGGCGTGCACGTCGGTGCGGGTGTGGGTGGCGGGATCGACGACCCCGCCGAGTCGGAGCTCAGCCATGGGCGGCACCCTACGGAACCGCCCCGACGCGGGGCTCGCCGAGCGTGCGGGCGCCGGGGATCAGCCCGGAGGAACCACGGTCGGTCCCGCGGCCTCGGCCAGGGCCGCCAGCGCCGCCCGGTCGACGCGGACCGACGCCCCCGTCCCACTGCCCCGCAGGCGTGCCGCCAGCTGGCCGCGGTGCAGGGCCGCCGCGGGTGCCAGGCCAGCGAGCAGCCCGTCCAGGAAGCCCACCGCGAGGGCGTCGCCGCACCCGGTGGTGTCGACCACCGGCAGCTCCGAGGCGGGTGGCGGCTGGGCGACGAGCCGGGGCGGCCCGTCCGGGCGCCGCTCGGCCAGCAGGGCGCCCCGGGCGCCCATCCCGAACACCACCGTGCGGGCGGGGCCGGCGGCGAACCAGGCGGCGGCCGCCGCGGCGGGGTCCGGCAGGTGGGCGGCCGAGGCGAACAGGTGGTCGGCGTCGGCCACGAACCCGGCCCGGTAGGGGTCGTCGATGGTGCGGGCGTCCTGCAGGTCGACCGCGACCGGGATCCCAGCGGCCCGCGCGGCTGCCACGACCTCCCGGCCCCAGTTCGGCAGCGCCGACACCACCAGCTCCGCGCCATCGAGCGCGGCGGCGACCAGGGCCTCGGGCGGACGCAGTGTCATGTGGCCCGCCCCGTCGAAGAAGAACGTCCTGCGCCCGTCGGGCCGGACCAGGTTGACCGACCGCGGCGTGCCGGCGGGGTCGACGAACAGGCTGCTCGTGTCCACGCCGACGGCCTCGAGCAGGCGGCGGACCTCCCATCCGGCGACGTCCTCCCCGACGCTGCCCAGGATCCGTACGGCGTGGCCCAGGGTGGCCAACGTGGTGGCCACGTGGAAGGCGGCATGGCCGGGCGTGTCGACGTTGGTCACGAAATGGCCGTCGGCCCCGAGATCGAGGGCGTCCTGGGCGAGCAGGACCAGCGTGTCGAGCCCCGGGCTGCCGACCACGCACACCCGCCGTGGCCCCGGCCCGCGTCCCGGGTCAGTCCAGGACATGGCTGACCAGGCCATCGAGCAGCTTCGGCTCGAACCAGGTGGACTTCGGCGGCATGATCCCGCCGGCGTCGGCCACGCCGATGAGGTCGGCGACGGTCGTGGGGTGCAGCGTGATGGCGGCGGTCCAGCCCTCGTCGTCGACCGCGCGCTCGAGCTCGGCAACCGGTCGGATGCCCCCGACGAAGTCGATGCGCGCGTCGGTGCGCGGGTCGGTGATGCCCAGGACGGGGGCGAGCAGGTGGCGCTGCAGCACCGCGACGTCCAGCTGCTCGGTCGGCTCGTCGGACGCCGCTGTCCGCAGCGCCTCCGGCGCCGTCAGCCGCCACCACCGCCCCGCGCAGTACAGCCCGAAGCGGCCGGGCGCCGCCGGCGTCACCGGCCCGTCGGCGGACTCCACCGCGAAGCGCTGCGCGGTCGCTGCCAGCAGCGCCTCGGCGGTCAGGCCGTCGGACGCCCGGACCACCCGGTGGTAGGGCAGGATCGTCACCTCGTCGGCGGGGAAGGCCACCGCGAGGAACCCGCCGCTCGCCGGCGTGCCGAGCCGGGCGTGGACCATCGAGGCCGCGGCACTGCGGTGGTGGCCGTCGGCGATGTAGAGCCGGCCGAGGGACTCGAAGGCGTCGACCAGGGCACCGATCGCCGGAGCGTCGGTGATCGGCCACAGCTCGTGGCGGATACCGCCCGGCCCCAGCACCTGGGTCGGCGCGGGTCCCGCGGTCACCTCCGCCAGCACCCCCCGGATCGCCGGGTCGGGCTCGTGCAGGAGGAACGCCGGCCCCGTCTGCGCGCCCAGCGCCTCCATGTGCGCCGCGCGCCCCGCCTGCTTGGCGGGACGGGTGGTCTCGTGGCGCACGACGCGGCCCGCGTCGTACGCGGCCACGTCGGCCAGCCCGATCACGCCGGTCTGGCGCACCGCGCGCCCCGCGACCTCGCCGGAGAGCCGGTAGGCGTGGAAGGCGGGCGCCGGATCGCGCACGAGCAGCCCCTGCGACTGCAGCCGGGCGAGCGCCCCGGCGGCGAGGGCCAGGGCCTCCGGCCCGTCCGGGTCGGCGTCCTCGGGCAGGTCGATGTCAGGACGGGAGACGTGCAGGAACGAGTGCGGGTGCTCCAGGGCCATCGCGATCGCCTCGGACCGGCTCATGACGTCGTAGGGCAGGGCAGCGACCTCGGCGGCGCGATCGGGTCGTGCGCGCAGGCCGCGCAGCGGGGCGAACAGGGGCACCCCGGCATCGTAGGCGCGACCCGGGGGACGCCGGTGCAGCGCCGGTGCCGCGGCTCAGTGCTGGAAGTGCACGGTGAGGCGGGCGCGCGCCAGCGTGTGGAACGCCAGATGGAAGCCGACGTGCACGGGCTTGGCCGAGGCGTCCGGCCCGAGCCGCGGGACGTCCATCGCGTGCACCACGAACATGTACCGGTGCGGGTGGTCGCCCTGCGGCGGCGCCGCACCACCGTAGCCGCGGGCGCCGAAGTCGTTCTCGAGGTGGAAGCCGCCGGGCAGCCCGCGGTCGTCCGCGCCGGCGCCGCCGGGCAGCTCGGTGACGCTCGCCGGCAGGTCGACCGCGACCCAGTGCCAGAACCCGCAGGCGGTGGGCGCATCGGGGTCGAAGCAGGTGATCGTGAAGCCCTCGGTGCCCGCGGGGAAGCCCGACCAGGCCAGGTGCGGCGAGACGTCGGCGCCGCCGGCCGAGCCGTGCACGTGGCGCATCGGCATGGCCGCGCCCTCGGTGAGGTCGTCGCTGCGCAGCGAGAACCACGGGCGGGGCGGCAGGAAGTCGTAGGGGTCGGGGACGACGGGGCGCTCGAGGGACATCGGTCCTCCTCATCGCGATGGGGTCGGTGCCAGCCAACCACCGCCGATGTCCGGGCCGCCACCCGGCGGAGCGGACCGGCATGCCACCGCAGGGCGCTGACACGGGCAGGCGCCCGGTCGTGCCGTCCCGAGGCAGCCCGGTCGAGCCGTCCCGAGGCAGCCCGGTCGAGCCGTCCCGAGCAGCAGGGAACCCGGTCGCTGCCGACGGGGGAGCAAGCAGCGACCGGGTTCATGATCATTATGGGGGGCCGGTGATTGAAGGTCAAATCGCCCACCCGGGGGCCGACCCGGCCACGGCAGGGTCGGCCCGTGCCGTCCACCAAGGAGACCGGCCTCGCCCTCCGACCGCGGCCACGACCGCGGTCGGGCGGGGATCAGGCGGGGGTGCCTGGTGCGGGCGGCAGCGGGGCACGCCACGTGGCGGTGCCGCTCTCGATGGTCTGCTGCCAGGTCAGTCCGGTGCGTCGCAGCAGCTCGAGCATGCCCGAGTTCTCCGCCAGGACGACGGCGAGCACCTCGGTGAACCCGAGCCGCTGGGCCAGCGCGACCTGATGGCGGAGCATCGCGGTCCCGAGGCCACGGCGCTGGTAGGCGTCCTCGATGATCAGGGCGATCTCGGCCACGCCCGCGCCCTCGCCACCCTCCCCAGCCGCGGGGGTGCCCCGATCGGGCTCGTCGGCCGGGAACACGTTCGCGAGCCCGACGATCGCCCCTTCCTCGCTCATCGCCACGAGGGTGCCGCCGCGGTGCCCGCCGGCCAGCCGGCGCAGCTGGACGTCGCGCCACTCACCCGTCGAGACGTAGCGCAGGTACCGCGTGCGCTCCGAGCTCCGGGCGTGCATGGCCGCCACCAGCTCGGCGTCCTCGGGGTGCGCCAGCCGGATCCACACCGTGCCGTCGCGGATCGACTCGACCCAGCCGAGCGCGTCCGCATCCCCGGACAGCGTGGCGATGGCGGCCGAGAGCCGCAGCAGCGCGGAGGCACGGGTCTGCTCGGCACGGGCGAACGGGGCCCAGGAGCGCTGCAGCAGCACGTGCCGGTCCGGGGTCCACTGCAGGCGCAGCACGTTGGCCCGGTCGTCGGTGCCCTCGGTGGGGTCGATCACCTCGACCCGGTCGGCCTCCACCAGGGCCGCCGCAGCCTGCGGCGCCCAGGCCGGGTAGGTGGCCAGCACGGTCGCCCCGTCCAGCACGCGGGTCGGCAGGTCCAGGGCGTCGTCGGCGGATCCCTCGGTGATGAAGCCGTGCTGCCCGGCGGCGCCCGCGGCGGCCAGGATCTCGTCGGGATCGACCGACGCCGGTGCGGTCAGCGCGACGTCGATCGTGCGCAGCCCGTCCCGGGTCTCCACGACCTGCATGCCGATCGTGTGGCTGTGCACCGTGGCGAGGGCGCGGGCCAGGCGCGCCACCGCGCCGGGCTGGTCGGGCACGTCGATGCGCACCCGCCACGGGGTGCGGCCGCCCTCCTCGGCCGGGACCAGGATGTCCGGTGGTGCCATGGCCAGGGCGATCCGGGCGATCATCGCGTTCCAGTCCTCGGCCCGGGGTCGGGTCTCGAGGACCGGGTCGACCATGGCCATGCCCACGGACAGGGCGAGCACGAAGTGGGTCAGGGTGTCGTCGTCGACCCCCGCGTCGATGGTCCCCGACTCGCGCAGCCGCCGGATCACCGTGCGCGCGTTGGCCCGCCGCGCCGCGACCCGCTCGGACTCGACCGCACGCATCGTGGGGTCCCGGTGCGCGCGGGCCATTGCCTCGAGCTCGAGGACGTCCCAGCTGCGACTGGGTGCGGTGAAGATCCCTCGGCCCGCCTCCAGCAGGACGGACACGCCGGGCTCGTCGGCCGGTGCGGCGACGGCCTCGGCCAGCCGCCGCCCGGCGTCCGAGTGCACCTTCTCGGCCATGACGGCGGCGAACAGCTCGGCGCGGCCCCCGGTCAGCCGCTTCACCGTGCGGGCCGGCAGGCCGGTCGCCGCTGCGACCATCCGCAGCCGCGTCCCCTCGTAGCCGTGCTCGGCGAAGAGCTCCGCCGCGGCGTCGATGATGCGGCTGCGCTGCTCGTCCTCGGTGGTCATCGCGATCCCGTCTGCGCCGGGGCTGGACCCGTCACGGTAGCGGGCAGGGTGGGGGTGAGGCAGGGCGGTAGCGTGCGCCCATGCCCCTCTCGGACCCCTTCGCCACCGACGAGCGGCGCGCCCTGCGCGCCCTGACGCGCTCCTTCGTCGAGCGCGAGGTGCTGCCCCACCTCGATGCGTGGGAGCGGGCGGGCGAGCTGCCGCGGGCCCTGCACGCGCGAGCCGCGGAGGCCGGCCTGCTCGGCGTGGGCTTCCCCGAGGAGGTCGGCGGCAGCGGAGGGGACCTCCTGGACACCGTGGTGGTCACCGAGGAGGTGCTGCTCGCCGGCGGCAGCGGAGGCCTGGTCGCCGGGCTGTTCACCCACGGCATCGCCCTGCCCCACATCGTCGCGGCCGGCGACCGCGAGCAGGCCGAGCGGTTCGTGCGCCCGGTGCTGGAGGGTCGGGCGATCGCCGCCCTGGCGGTGACCGAGCCCGACGGCGGCTCGGACGTCGCCGCGATCCGCACCCGGGCCGTCCGCGAGGGCGACGCCTTCGTGGTGAACGGCAGCAAGACGTTCATCACCTCGGCGGCTCGGGCGGACTTCGTGACCGTCGCGGTGCGCACGGGGGAGCCGGGGTGGGGCGGCCTCTCGCTGCTGGTCGTGCCGGCCGACGCGCCCGGGTTCACCGTGGTGCGGCGCCTGGAGAAGATGGGCTGGCAGTGCTCGGACACCGCGGAGCTGGCATTCGTGGACTGTCGCGTGCCCGCGGCCAACCTGGTCGGGGCCCTCGACGGCGGGTTCGTGCAGATCGCCCAGCAGTTCGTGGTCGAGCGGCTGTCCCTCGCGGTACAGGCGTACGCGACCGCCCAGCGGTGCCTGGACCTCGCGCTGGCGTGGACGCGCGAGCGCAGCACCTTCGGCCGGCCGCTGGCCACCCGCCAGGTGGTGCGCCACCAGCTCGTCGAGATGCACCGCCAGGTCGACGTGGCGCGGACCTACACCCGCATGGTCGCGCTCCGGCACGCCGCCGGGGAGGACGTCATGGCCGAGGCCGCCCTGGCCAAGAACACCGCGGTGGCCGCCGCCGAGCACGTCGCGTACCACGCGGTCCAGCTCTTCGGCGGGATGGGCTACATGCGCGGCACCGAGGTCGAGCGCCACTACCGCGACGTCCGCATCCTGGCGATCGGCGGTGGCGCGACGGAGGTCATGACCGAGCTCGCGGCCCGCCGCCTGGGCCTCTGACCCGGCAGGGCCCCTTGCGCGCACGGGCCCGGGAGCGGTTGGCTCGGGGCATCCGAGCCCGGGAGGGGAGATGGCCGAGGACGTCGACGCGCCCGCACTGACCCACGTGGGGGATCTCGCCGCGCTCATCGCCGTGGCGCCGGCGTCCACGGTGTCACGGACCGTCCTGCGTGCCGAGGGGGTCCGTGTGGTGCTCTTCGCGTTCGACGCCGACCAGGAGCTCAGCGAGCACACCGCCGCCGTGCCCGTGCTGCTGCAGGTCCTCGACGGCCGGCTGCGGGTCGGTGCCGGCGGGGCGTCGGTCGACCTCGGGCCCGGCGGCCTGGTCCACATCGCTGCGCGGGTCCCGCATGAGGTGCTCGCACTCGCGCCGAGCCGGATGGTGCTGACCATGCTGGACCCGCGGGCCCGGGCCCGCTGACCCGTCCGGGTCCGCCGCCGCGCTGACCGCCGCCGGCAGGGTCCGCCGCAGCCGGCCCCGCCGGCGGACATGGCGAGACCCCGCGAAGGGACGGGGGGGAACCTCCGCGGGGCCTCGGTCCGGGGGCCGACGAATCGGCGGGCCAGCCGTGCGGCCGGCGGTGGGGTCAGGGGACGGGCGCCCCCTGCGGCTCGAGCCGGATCGGCGGGACGTCGGCCTCGACCAGGGCGGTCGCGTCATCGCCGCCCCGACGGCGCAGGACCAGCACGAGGCCCAGCGTCAGGACCGCGAGCAGCAGCGACGTCAGGGTCCACGGGTGCTGGCGGGCCTTCGCCCCGAGGGCTGCGGCGGCGCTCGTCGCGAGGATGGGGGCGGCCTCCGGGGGCAGGCCGCCCTCGGGCTCGGCCAGGGGATCGCCGAGGGCGCCCCCGGTCACCCCCGAGCTCGTGCTGCCGTAGTCGTCCATGGGTCCTCCGATCGGTCGTCCGGTGGCGCTGTCACGCCCACGAACCACCCCCTACCCCTCGACACCCCGGCCAGACCTCCAGGATCGACGAGTCGTGCGCATGCCCGTCGGCGCCGCGGCGGCACCTCGGCGGACCCACTGCCGAGGTCAGGCGCCCGGCGGAGTCGGTCGCCTGCACGGGTCGCGCCGTATGGACCCCGGGGGCACGGGTAGTCGCAACCCCACGGGCCGCGCGCCGCACAAGGCGCTTCGGCATGACGAGAGGAGGCCCGACATGGGCATCGGCGTGAGCATCTTCCTGCTGGCGGTGGGGGCGATCCTGACCTTCGCCGTGGAGACCGACGTCGGCGGGGTCAACATCGACACCGTGGGCATCATCCTGATGATCGTGGGCGGTCTGGGCCTGCTCTTCACCCTGCTCATCTGGGGCCCGCGCGAGCGCGCGGCCTCGCGTGAGCGCGTGGTCCGCGAGGACGTGCGCGACCTCCCCTGAGGTCCCACCGCTGCCGGCGCGAGGCCGGTCCCCGGCGCCCCCGACTGGCTCACACGAGCCGGTCGGGGGCGCCGCCGCGTGCGTCGGGAACCGGTCCCATCCAGCCCTGCGCCAGTGCCAGGGACTCCGCCCGCACCGCCATCCGGACCGCCGCGAGGCCGTCCTCGGCGGTGACGGTGGGGCGATGGTCGGGGTCGAGGATCGCCCCGACGAGGTCGGCCAGCAGGTCGCGGATCACGTCGGCGTAGAGCGTCCACTTCCCGACCCCCACGTCGGCGTGCACCCGGTACCGGCCGTCGACCTCCAGCACGCGGTGGCGCCCGGTCGTCCGGCGCTGCTCGCCCCGGTAGGTCTCGACCGGCTCGACCCGCGCGTTCGGCAGCAGTGCCTCGAGGGCCCGCACGGTGCCGTCCTCGGCGAGGCAGTCGATCGTCAGGTCGGTCGGCACCCATTCCTCGAGGCGGATCGAGCCGCGCTCGCAGACGATCCGCAGCTCCTGGCGGTCCATCCGCTCGGGCTGGTGGAAGCCGTGGTACATCTGCGCGAGCACGCCCGGCCCGAATCGGGCGGTGCAGGCGACCTGGTCCACCACCGCCGGGCGGCCGGGGCGGCGCACCTCCTCGGCCGCGACGACCTCGCCGGGCCCGAACCACATGGCGAACAGGTCGAAGAAGTGCACGCCGTGCTCGACGAAGATCCCACCGCTGGTGCCCTTGTCCCAGAACCAGTGGCCGACGGGGAGCACCTCGTCGTTGGCGAGGTTCTCGAAGCTGGCGTGCAGGGGCGCCCCGAGCAGGCCCTCGGCGAGGATCTGCCGTACGGCCAGGCACAGCGGGTCGTAGCGCAGGACGTGGTGCACGCCCAGGACCCGGTCCTCGGCCCGGGCGAGCTCGACCAGCGCGTGGGCGCCGTCGGCGGTGGTCGCCAACGGCTTCTCCACCAGCACGTGCTTGCCGGCACGCAGTGCCCGGCGGGCCAGGGGCAGGTGCGTCGCCGGGGGCGCGCCGAGGTAGACCAGCTGGACCGCGGGGTCGGCCAGCATCGCCTCGACCGGGACCACCGGCACGCCGGACCGGTCAGCGGCGGCATGGGCGGCGTCGGTGTCGGCGTCGCTCAGCGCGAGCACCCGCACCTGCGGCATGGCCAGGTACTGCTCGAGGCAGAACCGGCCGAACCGACCCACCCCCCACATGGCCATCCCGATCGGCGCCGCGGAGGTGCCCGGACCCGCTGCGGTGCCGCTGCTCATGCGGCGTACGCGTCGGGACGGGTGGTGGCGGCGGCGGCCAGCCGCAGCGCCGCGACCCCGTCCGCGGCGCCGACCCGCGGGACGTGGTCCCGGTCGCGGATCCCCTGCAGCAGGTCGCGCATGAGGTCGGCCAGGGCCAGCGCGTAGACCCGGTCGGGCTCGTGCGGGGAGTGCCAGTCGAGGGACACGACGACGTCGATCGGCTCGCGCCCGCCCCGGCGGCTGCCCAGCCGCTCGGCCCCCTCGAGCCGGCGCTCGACCTTCGCCCGCGCCTCGGGCAGCAGCGCGTGCAGCCGGCGCAGGTCGGTCTCGGGCAGCACGGCCTGCAGCTCGAGGCGGTCGGCGACCCACCCGTGCAGCACGAGCTCGCCGCGCTCGCACACGATGCGCACCTCCTGCCGGTCGAGGTGCCGGGACTGGTGGAAGCCGTGGTAGTGGCCGGAGGTCAGCGCCCCCTCGTGGTGGCGCACCTCGGCCCCGACCTGGTCGACGAGCCAGGAGCCCGGCCGGTGCACCGCATAGCCGTGGGTCACCCGCCCGGGCCCGAGCCACGAGGCGAGCAGGTCGAAGAAGTGCACCCCGTGCTCGACCAGGATCCCGCCGCTGCGCCGCTCGTCCCAGAACCAGTGGTCGCTGGGCAGCCCGTCGTCGCCGGCGCAGTTGAGCACGTCGGCCCGCAGCGGTGCGCCGAGCACCTGCGACTCGAGGATCTGGTGCACCGGCCCCCACAGCGGGCCGTGCCGCATCATGAAGTTGATGCCGAGGCGCACGTCCTGGCGGTGCGCCGTGCGCACCATGAGCTCGGCCGCCGCGGTCGTGGTGGCCAGCGGCTTCTCGCACAGCACGTGCCGGCCCCGGCGCATGGCGGCCACCGCGTCCGCGGGATGCCGGTCCGGCGTCGAGGCCACGTGCACCAGCTGCACGGCTGGATCGGCCAGCAGCGTGTCGAGATTCGGATAGGGGCGCAGGCCGTGCCGCTCGGCGAACGTGCGGGCGTGCGTGGGCGTCCGCGAGCAGACCGCCACCGGCCGCAGGTCGTCGAGCTCGCGGTAGGCGTCGAGGCAGAACTCGGCGAACCGGCTGGCCCCGACGATCGCGTACCCGATGGGGGAGGTGGACATGCCGGAGGACTACCCGCGGCCCCTCGGGGCACACGCGCGGCGGGGATGGCCGGGCGGCCGGCGGGTATCCGGCGGCGAGGGCACGCCGCCCCCGACGTGCCCACTGCGAAGGAGCAGCGCATGGACCACCACACCGAGCAGGCGGGCAGCGGGAGCACGGCCGACGACGCCCTGGCCAGCAGCGACGACCCGAGCCTGGCGCCGGAGAGCGGCGAGCACGGCGCGCCGGGGACCGGCAGCCCGTCGGCGGCGGGTGCCGGCATCGGGGGGACGGGTGGCGGCGAGGCCGAGGATCCCGGGTCGGCCCCGGAGAGCGCCGACCGCTGACCCGCGCGGGGCGGGCCGCCTCGCCGATACTGCGGTCATGTCCACCCGGGAGTACCGCGCGAAGCGGGACTTCGCCTCGACCCCCGAGCCGATTGGCGCCGGACCGTCCCCGGCTGGCGACCCCGTCGGCCGCGGCACCCCGCCCACCGGTGACCGGCGGTTCGTGGTGCAGCGCCACCGCGCGCGGCGGCTGCACTACGACCTGCGGCTCGAGGTCGACGGGGTGCTCGCGAGCTGGGCCGTCCCGCGCGGACCGACCCTGGACGCGGACGTGCGCCGGATGGCCGTGCAGGTCGAGGACCACCCGTTGGAGTACGTCGACTTCGAGGGCGTGATCCCGGCCGGGCAGTACGGCGGCGGCGACGTCATCGTGTGGGACTGGGGCACGTGGCAGCCCGAGGAGGAGACGCCCGATCCACGCGCCGCCATCGAGGCCGGCGAGCTGAAGTTCAGCCTCGCGGGGGAGCGGCTGCGGGGACGCTTCGCCCTGGTCCGGACGTCCGGCCGGGGCGACCACGACCGGGCGGGCCCGGGCCGGGACGGCCGCGGCCGGTCGGACGGCGACGAGCACGCGGGCCGGGCCCAGTGGCTGCTGATCCACAAGCACGACGCCCACGCGCTGCCCGGATGGGACGCCGAGGACCATCCGCGCAGCGTCCGCAGCGGCCTGACCAACGACGAGGTGCAGGCCGGGCGCCCGGCCATCTGGGTGGGCCAGTCGCCGGTGGCCGAGGCGCGCATCGACCTCGCCGCGGCCACCGCGGCGCCGCTCCCACGGTTCGTCCAGCCGATGGGGGCCGCACTCGTCGCGGACGTCCCGGTGGGCCCGGACTGGTTGTTCGAGGTGAAGTGGGACGGCTTCCGCCTCGAGGCGGTCGTCGCGCCCGACGGGGTCCGCACGTTCACCCGCAACGGCAACGACGGCGACGGGTACTTCCCGGGCCTGCTCGACCCGCCGACCTGGATCGACGCCCGCGAGGCGGTCGTGGACGGGGAGGTGGTGGCCCTCGACGAGGCCGGGCGGCCCGACTTCAGCCTCCTGCAGGACCGGCTCGGGCCGGCGGCCGCCCGCCCGGGCAGCGGCGTGGTCTACCAGGCGTTCGACCTGCTGCACCTCGACGGCCGCAGCCTGTGCGACGTCCCGCTCGAGGAGCGCAAGAAGCTGCTGCGCCTCGTCCTGCGCGCGCACCCGCACGTGCGCTTCTCCCAGCACGTCGTCGCCGAGGGGCCCGCGTTCCTGGCAGCGGCCCGGGAGCAGGGCCTGGAGGGGATCGTGGCCAAGCGGCGCGCCGCGCGGTACGAGCCGGGGCAGCGCTCGGGCGCGTGGCGGAAGGTGAAGGTCCGCCCCGAGCAGGACCTCGTCGTGGTCGGGTGGACGCCCGCGCGGGGCAACGACCGGGAGCTGGGGGCGCTGGTCGTCGCCGTGCACGAGGACGGCCGGCTGCGGTTCGCCGGCAAGGTGGGGTCCGGGTTCACCGAGCGGACCCGGGCAGCCCTGCGCGAGGAGCTCGCCGGGCTGGCCGCCGAGGACCCCCCGGTCGACCCGGTGCCGCCGATCACCCCGCGCGGTCGCTGGGGCGCGGGCCTCGCGGGGGTCCGCTGGGTGCGGCCCGAGCTCGTCATCCGCGCGGAGCTCGGCGGCTGGACGACCGACGGCCTGGTCCGGCAGTCCGCCTTCAAGGGCGTGGATCGCGGCCGCGACCCGCGCGAGGTGGGGCGCGAACGGCCGATGGCGCCAACGGAGCGCCCGGCGGGCGCGGGGCCGGCCGCGGTCGAGGGCCGAGCGCACGTTCCAGGACAGGCCGACGCGGGGCCGCCCGTTCCCGGACACATGTGGCCGGGAACGGGCGAGGTCGCGCCGCCGTGGCCGGGAACGGGCGATCCTGCCGCCGGGAGCGCTGGCTCCGGTCGCTCCGGGGGGCCCGGCGCGACCGGAGCCAGCGCGGAGGAGCTCGCCGCCCTCGCCGCGCTGCCCGGCGGCGGGCACTGGGACCTCGGCGGCCAGCGGCTGCGGCTGACGAACCTGGACAAGGTGCTGTTCCCCCCGCGCGGCCCCGACGGGCCGCCGATCACCAAGCGCGAGGTGATCGCCTACTTCGCCCGGATCGCGCCGGTCATGCTGGCGCACCTGGCCGGCCGGCCGCTCAACCTGCACCGCTACCCGGAGGGTGCCGGCGCGCCGGGGTTCTGGCAGAAGGACCTGCCGGCCTCGGCACCCGGCTGGCTGACCCGCTGGCGCGAGCCCGGCCCGGGCGACCGTGGGGCGAACACGCACGTCGTGGCCGACGGAGTGGCCACCTTGGGGTGGCTGGGCAACCAGGCGGCCTTCGAGCTGCACGCGTGGACCTCGACGTGCGCCGACCCGGAGCACCCGACCTTCGCCCTGGTCGACATCGACCCGGGCACCGCGACGACCTGGGACGAGACGCTGACGCTCGCCCGCCTCTACCGGACCGCGCTGGAGCACCTGGGCGTGCGGGGCCTGCCGAAGACCACCGGGTCACGGGGCCTGCAGGTCTGGATCCCGGTCGAGCGTGGCCGGTACACGTTCGCCGAGACGACGGCCTGGGTCGAGGCGCTCTCCCGCGCCGTGGGCGCGACGGTGCCGGACCTCGTGAGCTGGGAGTGGGCGAAGGCGGGACGGGGTGGCCGGGCCCGCCTGGACTACACCCAGAACGCCGCGAACCGCACCCTGGTCGCGCCCTACGCGGTCCGGCCGCGGCCGGGTGCCCCGGTCTCGATGCCGATCCGCTGGGAGGAGCTCGACGACCCGGACCTGCGCAGCGACCGCTGGACGCTGCGCGACGCGCTGGACCGGGTCGCCACGGTGGGGGACCTGTTCGCCCCGGCACAGGCCGACGCCCAGGTGCTGCCCCGCCTGTGAGGGCGGGACGGCACCGGGCTTCGGCCGGCGCGTGCCGGCTACGGGTTGATCAGGACCTTCACCGCGCCGTCGCGCTTCTTGGCCAGGTCCTCGTAGGCCTGCGGGGCGTCGGCCAGCGGGATGTGGTGCGTGGCGAAGGACGCCAGGCCGAGCGGGTCGGCCTCGTCGCCGACCAGCGGCAGCAGGTCGTCCAGCCAGCGCCGGGCGTTCAGCTGGCCCATCCGGATCGTCACCTGCTTGTCGAACAGCACCAGCATCGGCAGCGGGTCGGCCATGCCGCCGTACACCCCGAGGACGGACAGCGTGCCGCCCCGGCGGACGGTGTCGATCGCGGTGAGCAGCGAGGCGAGCTGGTCGACGCCCACGGTCCGCATCAGTGCCTGCCCGGCGGCGTCGGGGAGCACGGTCTGCGCGGCCCGGGCGGCGCGGGCCAGCGGGGAGCCGTGCGACTCCATGCCGACGGCCTCGACGACGCTGTCGGCGCCGCGGCCCCCGGTGAGCTCGAGCACCGCCTCGCTGATGTCGGCGCGGTCGTCCATCTCGAGCACGGCCACGCCGTTGGCCCGCGCTCGTGCGGCGCGCACGGGGTCGCGCTCGACGCCGATCACCCGGCCGACCCCGCGGTGCATCGCGACGCGGGTGGCCATGTCGCCGATCGGGCCCAGCCCGATCACCAGCAGCGTGCCGTCCTCGGGGACGGCTGCGTAGTCCACGCCCTGCCACGCGGTGGGCAGCACGTCGGAGAGGTAGACGTACCGGTCGTCGGGGACGCCCTCGGGCACCGGGATCGGCCCGTAGTCGGCGCGCGGCACGCGCAGGTACTCGGCCTGCCCGCCGGGGATCGAGCCGTAGAGCTTCGAGTAGCCGTAGAGCGGGGCGCCCATGCCCTGCTCGCGCACCTGCGTGGTCTCGCACTGGCTCTGCAGGCCCCGGTCGCACATGAAGCAGTGCCCGCACGCGATGTTCGCCGGGATGACGACCCGGTCACCGGGGCGCAGGTGGGTGATCGCCGAGCCGGTCTCCATCACGAGGCCCATCGGCTCGTGGCCGAGCACGTCGCCGGCGTCCATGAACGCCGCCATGGTCTCGTAGAGGTGCAGGTCCGAGCCGCAGATGCCGCTGGTCGTCACCCTGATGACGATGTCGGTCGGCTCCTCGATCCTCGGGTCGGGCACCTCCGCCACGTCGATGTCGCGCGGGCCGTTCCAGACGACTGCCTTCATAGGTCCTCCTGTCGTGGCCGGCCGGTCACGGTCGGGTGGGGCGTCGGGAGCTGGGGGTCCGACCTGGTCCCCGCCCCACTACCCGGGGCAGCGGGGGCGAACCGGCGGTCGGGACCAGCGGCGGCGGCGCACGGCTCCCAGACCGCCGCGCCCCCGGCGTCCGTCCGGTCGGCCTCAGGCTCCGCCGGGTCGGCCGCTGCCGACCGTGACCGCGCTGCGCACCGTCGGGTCGGTCCGGGCCAGGAAGCCGCCGGCGACCACGAGCAGCGTGCCGAGCGCGAGGAACCCGAGGTCCCAGGCGAGCGGCCCGCCGAGGTCGTCGCGGACGTGGTGCACGCCGAGCAGGTGGTGGTTGACCGCCCCCTCGACGAGGTTGAACAGGCCCCAGCCGACCAGCAGCAGGCCGAGTGCCCAGCGCGGCCGCGGGGCCGCGGCGCTACGACGCCAGGCGACGAGCATCCACACCAGGCCCGCGGCGACCGCGACCCACGTGCCGGCGTGGAACAGGCCGTCGGCCAGGGTGTTCAGCTCGAGGCCGGCGACCGTGGTCGCGGGATGCTCGGCGGTGAGCATGTGGTGCCACTGCAGCACCTGGTGCAGCACGATGCCGTCGACGAAGCCGCCGAGGCCGACCCCCAGCAGGACCCAGGGCCCGGCGGCCGGTTGTCGGATGCCGGGCTCGTCGCGGGCGCCGTGCCGGGTGTGCGTCCCGGTCATGGCCTCCTCCTCCGGGGGCTGTGCGCGTCGCCGATGGGAGCGGGTCCCGAGACCCTCGGGGTGCTCATGGCTGCGCCGTACCCCTGGCCCCACCCGGCATACGGCGGGCACCCCGGAGTGCGTCGTGGGCGTATCGGTCCCCCAGCGCCGGGTACGGCGGGGAGGTCACCCGAACCGAGGAGTCCCCACCGTGCCCGAGCAGCCCCCGATCCCACCCCGCGACGCCGTGCCGGGGCCCGACCCGGAGGGGTCCGCCCGCGTGATCCCGCTGGCCCGGCCCCGCCCCGGCCCGACCCTCGAGCTGACCGTGCTGGTGCCCACCCGCAACGAGGCGGGCAACGTCGACGTGCTGATCGACCGGCTCGGCGCCGCCCTGCGCGGTCGGCGCGCCGAGGTGCTCTTCGTCGACGACAGCGACGACGACACCCCCCGCCGCGTGCTCGCCCGCACCCACGACGCGACGCCGGAGGCCCCCGCCCTGCGGGTGATCCACCGGCCCCCGGACGTCCGGGCCGGCGGCCTCGGCACCGCGGTGACCACCGGCCTGGCGGCCGCGCGGGGCGAGTGGGCGGTCGTCATGGACGGCGACCTGCAGCACCCGCCCGAGCTGGTGCCGGGACTCGTCGAGGCGGGCCGCAGGACCGGCGCGGACCTCGTCGTGGCAAGCCGGCGCGTGCCCGGCGGGGACGCCGCCGGGCTCGACGGCGTGGCCCGGTCCGCGGTGTCGGGCGCGGCCACCTGGCTGGCACGAGCGGCCTTCCCGCGGCGCCTGCACGGCGTGACCGACCCGATGAGCGGGTTCTTCGCGGTCCGACGGACGGCGCTGGACCTCCACGCGCTGCGGCCCGACGGCTTCAAGATCCTGCTGGAGATCCTCGTGCGCAGCCCCGGGCTCGCGACGCACGAGGTGGGCTTCACGTTCGGCGAGCGACAGGCCGGGGACAGCAAGGCCTCGGTCGGCGAGGGCCTGCGGTTCGCCCGCCAGGTCGTCCGGCTGTCGGCGGCCCGTCGCGCGGCCGAGCGCCGCGCCCGCGAACGGCGGCGCGCTGCCGCCGGCCAGGCGGGCGACGCCCGCCAGGGATGGTCCGGGCGGGTGCGGGTGCCGACGCGCCGCGGGGCCTGAGGAGGGACGAGCATGGCAGGACAGGGCCAGGACACCTGACCGGGCGCGTCGCGGTATCGCCGCGCGCAGGACGGGTAGAGGGCGCCATGGCCAGCGACATCGTCCTCGTGCTGGGCACGGAGCACCGTGAGCTCGGGGCGTTGGTCGAGCAGTGCGGCCGGCCCAGTCGGGGGTTCCACCACCCGCAGGAGGACCTGCGTCGCCGGCTCGCCGCCCACGTCGCCGCCACCACCGCTGCCGTCCACCCCGCCATCGGGGCCTGGCGTCCACCCGAGCTCGAGCAGGCCCTGCACGAGGTGCGCGCCGAGCTGGAGGCGCCAACCCGGCTCGGGCTGGCCCGCGCCGCCACCGCCGTGGTCGAGGCCGAACGCGAGACCGTGCTGCCCCGGCTGGCCGAGCTGCCCATCAGCGAGCGACGGCGGGTGGGCAAGGTGTTCCGGATCAAGCGGGACGGCGCCCTGCGCGGCGCCGGCTCGCCCAGTCGCCGCCAGCGCTCGCAGACCGAGCTCTACGAGCTGGCCCGTCGGGCCGGCGTGGAGCAGCGCTCGCGGATGACGCTGGCACAGCTCGAGGCGGCCGTGTCCGCATGGGAGCGGCAGCAGGCCACCCGTCGTCGCTGAACCCGCAACCACCCCGCGGGACAGGGTCGAAGGTCCCGAGCACATGGACTTTCCTCCCGGCTTCGACGTCTGCTACGGTGTTCATGCGTCCAACAGCGTGGCGCTCACTCCACTCCCGCGTGTCGGTCCAGCCAGCGGCCGGCAGTCGCACCCCTCCTGCTCGTCTGGAGCGGCGGTGTCCGGGTAGTCGACAGTCAGCGCAAGATCGCACGCGCGCTTCAGCCAGCAGGCCGCGTGGTCCACCACGGTGCACGTACGCGAACCCCTGAGCGAGGGTCACCCATGCTGGTTCATCTCATCGCACGTCCCCTCACCCACGTCTCCCACATCCCCTCCGGTGCGGTCGGGCAGCTCGCCGACGGCCTGCGGGCCGCTGGCCACAGCGTCATCGAGGACACCTGGGCCATCCCCAGCAGCGACATGGCCGGTTCGGCCACCGCGGCTGCGGCCGAGCTGTCCGCCCGCTGGAGCACCCACCGTCCCGACGTCATCCACACGATCGGGCTGGCCGCCACGATGGCCGCGCTCGAGGCCGAGCCCGGCGTCCCGGTCGTGGCGACGTTCGACGAGCAGCCCGCGGACACCGAGCTCGAGCACGAGCTCGCCCAGCAGGTCGCCGCGGTCGTCCCGCTGTCCCGCAGCGAGCGTGACCGGTGGCGCCGCCGCGGGGTGCGCACGCTCTGGTCGGGCGCCTTCCCGTTCCCCATGCCGGTGCCCGACGAGGACGCCTGCGCGGCGGTCGGCGGCGACGTCATCACGCTGTGCGCCGGCCCGGACCTCGACCGGATCATCGACTCGATGCCCGGCTGGGACGGCCGCCTGGTCGTCCTGGCCCGGCTCACCAACCGCCGCCACGCCGCCATCCGGGCCCGGGCCCTGGCCCACGGGGTCTGGGAGCGGATCGACCTGCGCCCCGGGCTGCGTGGCCGGGACCGCGAGGAGGCCTGGGCGAGGGCGTCGCTGGTGGTCGCCGGCCGTGAGGGCGCCCGCCACGGCGGGCACGTCCTCGAGGCCGCCGCCCGCGGCATCCCCGCGGTCGCGATCGCCGCCGGTGCGCACCTCGACCACGTCGTGAGCCGCAGCACCGGCCTGCTGGTCGACCCGCGCTGCGACCAGCGCACGCTCGGCGAGGCGATCGCCGCCATGGTCGACGACCCGTTCTGGATGCGTGCCCTGGGCACGTCCGCCCTCGTGCGGATGCGCGCCTCGCACGCCCCCGAGGCGGCGGGCCGTCGGCTGGCCGGGCTGTACCAGGACGTCCTGCCCGACGAGCTGCCGCTGCCCGAGCCGCGGGTGCCGGTGCTGCGCCAGGTCGACCCCGACGGGCCCGACCGCATGGCGCTGGCGATGGACCACCTGCCGCTGGCCCGCCAGCTCGCCGGCTGGTACTCCGGCCGCGGGCAGAGCCGCGAGGACCTGGTCCAGGTCGCCTCGCTCGGCCTGGTCCGTGCGGCCGAGCGCTTCGACCCCGCGCACGGCAAGGAGTTCCACAGCTTCGCGATCCCGACGATCCTGGGCGAGCTGCGCAAGCACTTCCGCGACCACGCCTGGGCCGTGCGGGTGCCGCGCAGCCTGCAGGAGACGACGCTGCAGGTGCAGCGCGCCGCCGAGCAGATGCGCCAGAGCCTCGGCCACGACGCCTCACCGGCGGACCTCGCCAAGCAGCTGGGCCTGGTCGAGGAGGAGGTCCTGCTCGCCCTGCGCACCGACGGCGAGGCCCGCTCGTCGCACTCGCTGGACCACCCGGTCGGCGAGGACGAGTCCGTCGCGGACCTGGTCGGTGACGTGGACCCGGCGATCGACCTGATCGAGCTGCGCCACGACGTGCGCCAGGCGCTGGCCCGGCTCCCCGAGCGGGAGCAGCGGATCCTGCTGATGCGCTTCTACGGCGAGCGCACCCAGTCCGAGATCGCCGAGCAGCTGGGCATCTCGCAGGTGCACGTCTCCCGGGTGCTGTCCCGGACGCTCGCGGCCCTGCGCGACCACGTCCTGGAGGACCTGCCCCTGCCGGCCTCGTGGGAGCGGGAGCTCCCGCGCGGCGCCGGTGCTGGCACCGGCCCGCGCCGCGCCGGCGCGATGGCCACCGCGGGCACCGCCCGCGGTTCCGAGATCCCGCGTCCGCGCCGCGCCTCGTAGCGCAGCGCGGACCCGGGTCCTGCGCCGCCGTCCCGCCAGGGCGGCCGCGCCGACCGCACGACCCCAACCAAGAGGAGGAAGCGCATGGACGCCGACAAGATCAAGCACGCCGTCGACGACGCCACCGGCAAGGTCAAGGAGGGCCTGGGCAAGGTCACCGGTGACCGCTCCACGGAGGCCGAGGGCGAGCGCGACCAGACGAAGGCCGACCTCGGTCGTGCCAAGGACAACGTGAAGGACGCGTTCACCGACAAGTGACCGCGCACGCACCGGGCGGTTCGGGGCGGCAGCGCCGCCCCGGGCCGCCCGGTGCTCCCGGGGGCGTGCGCGAGGCCGTCCGGGGGTCGTGATCACCACCGACACGGGACGACGAGAGGACCGGGCATGGCATGCGGGGTACGGGCGGGGCGGGCGCTGGCCCGCCGGCTGCGGGACGTGCGCGCGGTGCTGTTCGACCGTGACGACACGCTCATCCGCGACGTGCCGCGGTACAACGGCGACCCCACGCTGGTGCAGCCGATCCCCGGCGCCGCCGAGGCGGTGGGCCGCCTGCGCGCGGCCGGCCTGCCCACGGGCGTCGTCAGCAACCAGTCCGGCATCGGCCGCGGCTTCGTCAGCCACATGCAGGTGCAGCGGGTGAACGCCCGCGTGGACGCGCTCGTCGGCCCCTTCGACACCTGGCAGTACTGCCCGCACGCGCCCGCCGACGCCTGCACGTGCCGCAAGCCGGCCCCCGGGCTGGTCGTCCGCGCCGCCCGGGCGCTGGGGGTCGAACCCCACCACACCGTCCTCATCGGCGACATCGGCACCGACGTCCGGGCGGCCCGCGCCGCCGGCGCCGTGGGGATCCTCGTGCCGTCACCGCGGACGCTGCCCGCCGAGGTCCGCGAGGCGCCGCTGGTGGCCCGCAGCCTCGGTGACGCGGTCGACCTCGTGCTCGCCGGACTGGCCGGTGCCGGCGTCGCCACCGCGGTCGCGGCCCCCGCCGCGCGGACGGCTCGGCCATGACCGCGCACGCGGGGGGCCGCCGCCGGGTCCTGGTCGCCCGGCTCGACAGCGTGGGGGACGTGCTGCTCGCCGGCCCGGCCGTGCGGGCCGTGGCAGCGGCGGACGTCCACCTGACCTTCCTCGCCTCGACCCGCGGCGTCGCGGCCGCCCAGCTGCTGCCCGGCGTGGACCGCATCCAGGTGCTCGACGCGCCGTGGATCCTCGCCGACCCGCCGCCGGTCCGGCGCAGCGGCATCGCGTGGACCACCCTGCGGCTCCAGCAGAGCCGTTTCGACGAGGCGATCGTGCTCACCTCGTACCACCAGAGCACCCTGCCGCTGGCGCTCCTGCTGCGCATGGCCGGCGTGCCGCGCGTGGTCGCCGCCAGCGAGGACTACCCGGGGTCGCTGCTCGACGTGCGCGTCCGCCTCGACGACGACCTGCACGAGGCCGAGCGCGGCGTCGCGGTGGCCGAGGCCGCCGGCTTCCCGTCCCGTGGCGACCGCCTGGCGGTGCGCCCGGACCTGCCCGACGTCGCCGCGATGCGTCCCGATGGTCCCTACCTCGTGCTGCACCCCGGCTCGGACGCGCCCGCCCGCCGCTGGCCGGCCGTGCTGGCGCGCAGCACGGTGGCGCTGCTCGCCACCCAGGGCTGGACCGTCCTGGTGACCGGCAGCGCGGCCGAGCGCGAGCTGACCCGCTACGTCGCCGGCGAGCTCGGGGTGGACCTCGGCGGCCGGACCTCCCTGGCCGGGCTGGCCGCGCTGCTGCGCGAGGCCGCCGCGGTCGTCGTCGGCAACACGGGCCCGGCCCACCTCGCCGCCGCCGTCGGCACGCCGGTGGTCTCCCTGTTCGCCCCGACCGTCCCCGCCCGGCGCTGGCGCCCCCACGGCGTGCCGCACGTGCTGCTCGGCGACCAGGCGAGCGCCTGCGCCGGGACCCGGGTGCGCGAGTGCGTGACCCCCGGCCACCCCTGCCTGAGCTCGGTCGGGCCGTCACACGTCGCGGCTGCCCTCGACGTGCTCCTGCGGGGGCCCCGCCCGCAGCCCGGCACCGTGGTGGAGGTGGCCTGATGCGCGTGCTCGCCTGGCACGTCCACGGGGCGTGGTCGACCTCCTTCGTGCACGGCCCGTGGACCACCCTGACCCCGACCACCCCCGACCGCGGCCCGGACGGACGCGGCCGGGCCGGCACCTACCCCTGGCCGCCGAGCGCCGTCGAGGTCGCGCCGGGGCGACTGGCCGGGGAGGGCATCGACGTGGTCGTCCTGCAGCGCCCGCACGAACCGGCCCTGCTGCAGGAGTGGACCGGGCTGCGCGCCGGCCGGGACGTCCCTGCCGTGTACGTCGAGCACAACACCCCACCCCAGGGTCCGACCACCCGGCACCCCATGGCCGACCAGGCCGAGGTCCCGGTCGTCCACGTCACGCACTTCAACGCGCTGATGTGGGACAACGGACGGGCGCCGGTCCAGGTCATCGAGCACGGCATCGTCGACCCCGGCGCCCGGTGGAGCGGCGACCTCCCGCGGGCGGGGGTCGTCGTCAACGAGCCCGTCCGGCGCAGTCGCATCACCGGCACCGACCTGCTGCCCCGGCTGGCCGAGGTCGCGCCCATCGACGTGTTCGGGATCGGCACGGAGCCGGTCACCGATCCGTCCGCGGGGCTCGGCATCGTCGGCCACGGCGACCTCGCGCACGACGCCATGCTCGACCGGCTCGCCTCCCGCGCGGTGTACCTGCACCTGTGCCGCTGGACCAGCCTCGGCCTGGCCCTGCTCGAGGCCATGCACCTGGGCATGCCCGTCGTCGGCCTGGCCACGACCGAGGCCCCCGAGGCGCTGGCCGACAGCGGCGCGCTGCTCAGCAACGACCCGGATCGGCTCGCCCGTGCCATCCGCACGCTCGTCCACGACCGGGACGCCGCCGCCTCGGCCGGCCGGGCCGTCCG
>JALOLH010000084.1 GCA_025456065.1 Candidatus Nanopelagicales bacterium
ATGTCCGGGATCGACGTCCTGCGCGAGATCCGTGGCCGGGAGGGCGGCGCGGACCTGCCCGTGATCCTGCTCACGGCCGCAGGGGATGACAAGACCACCGATGCCGGGTGGTCGGCCGGGGCCAGCTGCTACCTCACCAAGCCGGTCGACCCGGACAACCTGCTGTCCTGGGTCGAGCGCATGCTCGCCTAGCCGGGGAGTCGACGGGCTGGCCCCTCAGAGCCGGCAGGCGTGGATGTCGGTCACGATGATCCCGCGCGCCCCGAGCTCGTAGAGCTCGTCCATCACGCGGTGGACCTTGTCCCGGGAGACCATCGCACGCACCGCCGACCAGTTCGTGTCCGCCAGCGGGGACACCGTCGGGGACTCGATGCCGGGAGTGATCCGGCACGCCGCGGCGACCAGCTCGGCCGGGATGTCGTAGTCGACCATCACGTACGTGCGTGCCGTGAGGACCCCCTGCAGCCGGCGCACGAAGGTGGCCACCTCGCCGTCCTGGCCGACCCCGGCCCGCCGGACCAGCAGCGCCTCGCTGACCAGCAGGGGCTCCCCCACCGGCTCCAGGCCGGCCTGGCGCAGCGTGCCCCCCGTCGCGACGACGTCAGCCACCGCGTCCGCGACGCCCAGCGCCACCGCGTTCTCGACCGCACCGTCGAGCCGCACGACGGTCACCTCCAGCCCGAGTCGGCGCAGGTGCTCGTCGAGCAGCCCTGGATAGGAGGTGGCGATGCGCCGGCCGGCCAGGTCCTGGATCGATCGCACCGTGCCGGTCGGCGCGGCCAGCCGGAAGGTCGAGGGGGCGAACCCCAGCCGCATCACCTCGCGGGCCTCCGCCCCGCTGTCGAGCAGCATGTCCAGGCCGGTGATGCCCAGGTCGAGGGTGCCCGACCCGACGTAGATGGCGATGTCCCGCGGCCGCAGGAAGAAGAACTCGACCCCGTTGGCGAGGTCGGCGACCACGAGGTCGCGCAGGTTCGCACCGGCCAGGTAGCCGGCCTCGCTCAGCATCTGGCGGGCGGGTTCGGACAGGGCGCCCTTGTTGGGCACGGCGACGCGCAGCATGGGTCCTCGCTCCAGCAGGCAGGTCGGGGGGTCGGGGCTCAGAGGCGGGCGTAGACGTCGTCGATGCCGACGCCGGCAGCGATCATCAGCACCTGGGCGTGGTAGAGCAACTGAGCGATCTCCTCGGCGGCCCGGTCGGTGCCCTCGTGCTCGGCGGCCATCCAGGCCTCCGCTGCCTCCTCGACGACCTTCTTGCCCACGGCGTGCACGCCGCCGGACAGCAGCGCGACGGTCCCCGAGTGGGGGTCGGCGGCCGCCACCTTGGCGAGCAGCTCGGCGTGCAGGGCGTCGAAGGTCTTCACAGCGGCCAAGGGTACCGGCGGCGCCGGACCCCCCCACGATTCGCTCCAAGTTCGAGACCGCCGGACGGGACTTCATCCAAGTCCGGGACCGCTTCGCGGCCCCAGACTTGGATGAGATCGAGGCGGGCGGCGCGGGGCGGGCGGCGCGGGGGGCGGGCGGCGAGGCCGGGGCCCGGGGCCCGGAGCCCGGGGAGCCCGGGGGGCGGCCGGAGTAGGAGGCGCCGTGGCGGGCTCAGCCGGCGAAGCCGGTGGGCTGGACCGTCCCGGGTCGACGGATCGTGGGCAGCGTCAGCGCCATGGACAGCGCGGCCTCGGCGGCCTCCGTGCCCTTGTCCTCGCGGCTGCCCAGCAGGCCGGCCCGGTCCAGCGCCTGGACCTCGTCGTCGCACGTGAGCACCCCGAAGCCCACGGGCACGCCGGTGTCGAGGGTCACCCGGGCGAGCCCTGAGGTGGCCGCGTCGCAGACGTACTCGAAGTGCGGCGTGCCGCCCCGGATCACCACGCCGAGGGCCACCACGGCGTCGAACCCGGCGCGCGCCGCCGCCTGGGCCGCGAGCGGCAGCTCGAACGTCCCGGGCACGCGGAAGCAGACCGCGACCGCGCCCGCGCGGGTGCAGGCCGCGGTCGCACCGGCGATCAGGCCATCCATCACCCTCGGGTGCCACGAGGAGGCGACGATCGCCACGCGCAGGCCCTCGGCATCGAGGTCGCCCGTGCTCGGGGCTCCGGTTCCGCTCATGGGCGTGCTCCTCCTGTGGTCTCGACGCTGCCCCCGCCCGGGGCTGGCCCGGGCGGGACGAAGGCGTGCACGTGCCCCATCTGGTGCCCCATGCGCTCCCGCTTGGTCGCCAGGTAGGCCCGGTTGTGCGGGTTCGGCGCGATCTCCAGCGGGATCCGGTCGACGATCTCCAGGCCGTAGCCCGAGAGCCCGGCCAGCTTGGACGGGTTGTTCGTCAGCAGGCGCATGGTCCGCACCCCGAGGTCGGCCAGGATCTGCGCGCCGGTGCCGTAGTCGCGGGCGTCGGCGGGCAGCCCGAGGGCGAGGTTCGCGTCCACGGTGTCGTGGCCGCCATCCTGCAGCGCGTAGGCCGAGAGCTTCGCCACGAGGCCGATCCCCCGGCCCTCGTGTCCCCGCACGTAGAGCACCACGCCGCGCCCGGCCTCGGCGACGGCCCGCATGGCGGCGTGCAGCTGCGGGCCGCAGTCGCAGCGCAGCGAGCCCAGCGCGTCGCCGGTGAGGCACTCGGAGTGCACCCGCACGAGCACGTCGGCCCCGTCGCCGATGTCGCCGACCACCAGCGCCACGTGCTCGACGTCGTCGAGGGTGGACCGGTAGCCGATGGCGGTGAACTCCCCGAACTCCGTCGGCAGGATCGTCGAGGCGACCCGCTGGACCTGTCGCTCGTGCCCACGGCGGTAGCGGATGAGGTCGGCGATCGAGACCATCACCAGGCCGTGGGCGTCGGCGAACGCGCGGCACTCGGGGGCGCGCATCATCGTGCCGTCCTCGTTCATGAGCTCGCACAGCGCCCCGACGGGGTTCAGCCCGGCCAGCGTCGCGAGGTCCACCGCCGCCTCGGTGTGGCCCGGCCGGCGCAGCACCCCACCCGGCACGGCCCGCAGCGGCATCACGTGGCCCGGCCTGGTGAGGTCCTGCGGCTCCGTCGCGGTGTCGGCGAGGACCTTGATGGTGTGGGCCCGGTCCGCGGCGGAGATGCCGGTGGACTCCACGTCGCGGGCGTCCACGGACACCGCGTACGCCGTCTGCTTGCGGTCCTCGTTCACGGCCGTCATCGGGGGCAGGCCGAGCTGGTCGAGGCGCTCCCCCGGCAGGCTCACGCAGATGTAGCCCGACGTGTGGCGGATCATGAACGCCGTGAGCGCGGGCGTGGCCCGCTGCGCGGCGAAGATGAGGTCGCCCTCGTTCTCGCGGTCCTCGTCGTCGACGACGACCACGGCGTCACCGCGCCGGATCGCCTCGACCGCGGCCGGGATCGGATCGAGCCGGACCCCGCCGGCGGCGGTGGCCGGGAGGTCCGCGGGCAGTGGGCGCATGACGGCCTCGTCGGGGCCGATCGGCACCGGTGCGGACCCTGGGGCGGGCTCCAGCTCCTCGGCGTGACCGTTCGGCGGCTCCTCCGGCACCGGGATGCCCGCGTGGCCGAACAGCGCGTCCGCGGGGATCATGCCCGGGCTCCCAGCATCCGCTCGACGTACTTGGCCAGGACGTCGACCTCGAGGTTGACCCCGTCGCCGACGGCGCGCCGGCCGAGCGTCGTCTCGGCCAGCGTGGTCGGGATCAGCGAGACCGAGAACCACGGCTGCTCGCCGTCGACCAGCTCGACGACGGTCAGCGAGACGCCATCGACGGTGATCGAGCCCTGCGCGACGAGGTAGCGCGCGAGGCCGGGCGGCAGGGTGATCTCGACGACCTCCCAGTGCGCCGTGGATCGACGTGCCCGGATCGTCCCCACACCGTCCACGTGGCCCTGCACGATGTGCCCCCCGAACCGGCCGTCCGCCGGCATCGGGCGCTCCAGGTTGACCGGATCCCCCGGCTGCAGCGCACCCAGCGTCGTGCGGCGCAGCGTCTCGGCCATCACATCCGCGCTGAAGGTCCCGTCCACGAGGTCCACCGCGGTCAGGCAGGTGCCGTTCACCGCGATGCTCGCGCCGGGCACGGCGTCCGAGGTGACCCGTGGGCCGGCGACCACCAGCCGCGCGGCATCCTCGGGCAGGGCCGTGACCGCCACCACCCTGCCGAGCTCCTCGACGATGCCGGTGAACACGGGCTGCTCCTCCATTCCTGCACGGCTGGCGGTCGGCGGTGCGGGCCCGCGTGGGTGCGCCGGCCCGGAGCGCCGCGGGCCCCAGGTGCGGGCACGCCGGGCTCAGTCGTGCGGTTCGGGCTCCATTGTCGCCGTGATGCGCAGGTCGTGGCCAACCCGGTCCACGGTCGCGACGCGCAGCCGCCGGATGTCCGTGATCGTCGCGATGCCCAGGTCGTCGATCGCAGCCGGTCCGGCCCCCAGCAGGGCCGGGGCCAGGTACCAGACGACGCGGTCGACGAGGCCCGCGCGGAGGAACGCCGCGGCCACCGTCGGGCCGCCCTCGAGCAGCACGTGCCGCACCTCCTCGGCGGCGAGCGCGGCCAGCGCCGCAGCGGGGTCGTGCGTCGCGAGGACGCGCAGCGGGGCCAGGCCGTCCCGCAGGCGCGACCCGTCCGGGATCGCCCGCATGCCCATGACGACCCGGAGCGGCTGGCACGGCCCGGGACTGCCGTCCGCCGCCCGGACGGTGAGCGACGGGTCGTCGACGAGCGCCGTCCCGGTGCCCACGAGGACGGCGTCGACCTCGGCGCGGAGCCGGTGGACGTCCGCGCGCGCCGCCGCGCCGGTGATCCACCGACTCGTGCCGTCAGCCGCGGCGACCCGGCCGTCCAGCGTCGCCGCGACCTTCCAGGTCACGAACGGCCGTCCGTGCGTCACGGCGAACGTCCATGCTGCGTTGAGGGCGCTCGCCTCCTCGGCCAGCACGCCGCCCACGACCGCGACCCCTCCGGCCGCCAGGCGGGCCGCACCGCCCGCGGCGAGCTGGTTCGGATCGGCCTGGCCGTACACCACCCGGGCCACCCCGGCGGCGAGCAGCGCGTCGGCGCACGGGCCGGTGCGGCCGGTGTGCGCGCACGGCTCCAGCGTGACCACCGCGGTGCCGCCCCGCGCCCGGCCGCCCGCCTGCCGCAGGGCGTCGACCTCCGCGTGCGGGGTGCCGGCCCCCCGATGGAACCCCGCTGCGACGGTCCGGCCGGCCGGATCGAGCAGGACGCAGCCGACCCGGGGGTTCGGGCTCGGCACGACGTCGGAGGAGGCCGCCAGCGCGAGGGCTCGACGCATCGCCGCCAGCTCGGCGGCGCTGGCCGCCGCCTCCTCGGACCCGGGCGCGGCCCCGGCGGCGCCCGCCTCGGACCCAACCCCGGCCCCGGCGGCGCCCGGCGAGCTGGGGCTGGCCCGATCGCTCATGGCGCGGCGGCCACGCGCACGGGCGCCGCGCGCACGGCCGCCGCGCGCAGCGCCGTGCAGGCGGCGGCCGGATCGGCCGCGTGGTACACGGCGGAGCCGGCCACGAACACGTCCGCGCCGGCCTCCGCGCACCGCTCGATGGTCTCCTCCGAGACGCCGCCGTCCACCTGCACCCAGATGTCCGCGTCGCCGATGAGCTGGCGCGCCCGGCGGATCTTGGGCACGGCGAGCTCCAGGAACGGCTGCCCGCCGAACCCCGGCTCCACGCTCATGATCAGCACCATGTCCACCTCGCCGAGCAGGTCCGCGACCGCGTCGACCGGGGTCGCCGGCTTCAGTCCCACGCCAGCCCGGGCGCCCTGACGGCGGATCTCGCGAGCGAGCCGGACCGGCGCCCTGGCAGCCTCCAGGTGGAAGGTCACGCTGCCGGCGCCCACCTCGGCGTAGCCCGGCGCCCACCGATCCGGGTCCTCGATCATGAGGTGGCAGTCCACCGGCGTGGACACCTGTCGCAGCAGTGCCTCGACCACCGGCAACCCGATCGTGAGGTTGGGCACGAAGTGGTTGTCCATGACGTCCACATGGAGCCAGTCGGCCGCACCCTGCACCCGGCGGCACTCCGCCCCGAGGTCGGCGAAGTCGGCCGAGAGGATGCTCGGTGCGATCTGGATGCCCACACCATGCAGGGTACGCCGGGCGCGGTGCCCGACCGGAGGCCCGGCGGCGGCCCGGTCGATCGTGTCGGTGGGCCCGCACAGCCCGCCATCACCCGCCTCGCCCCCGTACCGTGCTTGCTACGCTCCCCGCGCCGTCGGGCCGCACGGCCCGTCACCACTGGGAGCCTGGAGGAACGACCATGAAGACATCACTGCGGGCCGCCGTGGCCTCGGGCGCCGTCATCCTGACGCTGGGGATCGCCGGCTGCGGGTCGGACAGCACGTCCGACAGCGACGCGGCCCCCACCGCCGGCGCCGGCGCGAGCAGCGCCCCGGCGATCGCGAAGGACGAGGCGCTCGCCGCGCAGGTCCCGGCCGAGATCGCCGCCGACGGCGTCCTGGCCATCGGCACGGACGCCTCGTACGCCCCGAACGAGTTCATCGACGCCGACGGCACCACGGTCATCGGCTTCACCGCCGACCTCGCCGAGGCGCTGGGCCAGGTCCTCGGCCTCGACGCCCAGATGAACAACGCGCCGTTCGACTCCCTGGTCGAGGGGGTGAAGAACGGCAAGTTCGAGCTGGGGATGTCGTCCTTCACGATCAACCCCGAGCGCCAGGAGCAGGTCGACATGGTCAGCTACTTCAACGCCGGCACCTCGTGGGCCGTGCCGACGGGCAACCCGAACGGCATCACCCCCGACGACGCCTGCGGCCGCCGGATCGCCGTGCAGAAGGCGACGGTGCAGGTCGACGACATCACCGCGCGGGCGCAGGCGTGCGAGCAGGCCGGCAAGGAGCCCATCACCATCCAGCAGTACCAGCTGCAGAGCGACGCCACGGCGGCCGTCGTCAGCGGCAAGGACGACGCCATGCTGGCCGACTCCCCCATCGTCGCCTACGCGATCGCACAGACCGGGGACCAGCTCGAGCCCTCCGGTGAGATCTACGACGCCGCGCCGTACGGGGTGGCAGTGCCCAAGGGCCAGGGCGACTACACCGCGGCGATCCAGGGCGCGATGCAGCAGCTGATGGACTCCGGCGCCTACGAGCAGATCCTCAGCCAGTGGGGCGTGCAGGCCGGCGCCGTCACCAGGGCCGAGGTCAACCCGGTGCAGTGAGGCCGGGCCGGTGAGCACCTCGGCGGAGGTCCGGCCGCAGGTCGGCGCCCCGCCCCCGGAGCCCATCAAGGCGATCCCCGTGCGCCACCCCGGGCGGTGGGTGGCCATGGGGGTCATCGCCGTGCTCGTCGCGATGCTGGTGAACAGCGTCGTGACGAACCCGAACTGGGCCTGGGACTTCCAGCTGGAGAACGCGTTCGCACCCCCGGTGGTGCGCGGGGTGCTCACCACCCTCTGGCTCACGGTGGCCAGCATGCTGATCGGCGTGACCCTCGGGGTCATCCTGGCGATCATGCGGCTGTCGCCGAACCCGGTGCTGTCCGGCTCGGCCTGGTGCTACGTCTGGGTGTTCCGTGGCACGCCCGTGCTGGTGCAGCTGGTCATCTGGGGCAACCTGAACTCGCTGTACCGGGAGATCTCGCTCGGGGTCCCCTTCGGCACGGCGCTCACCACCTTCCAGACCCGCGACCTGATCCCCCCGATCGCCGCGGCGCTGCTGGGCCTGGGCCTCAACGAGGCCGCGTACATGTCCGAGATCATCCGGGCCGGCATCCTGTCGGTGGACGAGGGGCAGTCCGAGGCCGCCTCCGCCCTCGGCATGTCGCGGATGCAGACGCTGCGCCGGATCGTGCTGCCACAGGCGATGCGCGTGGTCGTGCCGCCGACCGGCAACGAGACGATCTCGATGCTCAAGACCACCTCCCTGGTGGCGTACGTGCCCTACGTGGAGCTGTTCTTCCAGACCAGCGCGATCGGCAGCCGCACGTTCAGACCCTTCCCCATGCTCGTCACGGCGAGCCTGTGGTACCTGGCGATGACCTCGGTGCTCATGGTGGGGCAGTACTACATCGAGCGGTACTACGCCCGCGGGTCGGTGCGCGAGCTGCCCGCGACGCCACTGCAGAAGGTCCGGATGCGGCTGTCGCGGCGGGGCATCTGATGGGCGCCGGCGAGCGGCCCATGGTGCAGGCCGAGCAGGTGCACAAGTGGTACGGCCGGTTCGAGGTGCTCAAGGGCATCGACCTCGAGGTGGCCCCGGCGGAGGTGATGTGCATCGTCGGGCCGTCCGGCTCGGGCAAGTCGACGTTCCTGCGCTGCATCAACCACCTCGAGCGCATCCACGCCGGCCGGCTGTCCGTCGACGGCCACCTGGTGGGCTACCGGGAGAAGGGCGACAAGCTCTACGAGATGCGCGACCGGGAGATCGCCCGGCAGCGCCTCGACATCGGCATGGTCTTCCAGCGGTTCAACCTCTTCCCGCACATGACCGCCCTGCAGAACGTCATGGAGGCGCCGCTGCGGGCCAAGGGCGAACCCAAGCACGACGTACGGCTGCACGCCCTGGCCCTGCTCGAGCGGGTGGGCCTGGCCGACCGTGCGGACTCCTACCCCAGCCAGCTCTCCGGTGGCCAGCAGCAGCGCGTGGCGATCGCGCGGGCGCTGTGCATGCGCCCGAAGCTCATGCTGTTCGACGAGCCGACGTCGGCCCTGGACCCCGAGCTCGTGGGCGAGGTGCTCGACGTGATGCGCGGGCTGGCCGAGTCGGGGATGACGATGATCGTGGTGACCCACGAGATGGGCTTCGCCCGCGAGGTCGGCGACAGCCTCGTCTTCATGGACGAGGGGCGCGTCGTCGAGGCCGGTGACCCGCGCGAGGTGCTGACGAACCCGCAGCACGAACGGACCCGGGCCTTCCTGTCCAAGGTGCTGTAGGCGCCGCGGTGGCGGCCGACCCGGTCACCCCACCGCCCGATCCGGCGATCCAGCCGCCCCGCGGGCGGTGGATGACCCGCAACGTCACGGTGCTCTCGGGGGTCTCGCTGGCCCAGGACGCCGCCAGCGAGCTGCTCTACCCGCTGCTGCCCATCCTGCTCACGTCCGTGCTCGGGGCGCCGGCCGCCGTCGTCGGGATCGTCGAGGGCATCGCCGAGGGCGTCGCAGCCGCACTCAAGTACGTCGCTGGCGCCGTCTCGGACCGGGTCGGACGCAAGCGGGCCATCACCGTCGGGTACAGCCTGGCACCCTCTCCCCGGCGGCCCTCATGGCCGCCTACGCCCTGTTCAACGCCGCGAACGCGGCCATCGCCTACCCCGCAGGCGCCCTGAGCGACCGGTGGCCCCGCTGCTGCTGATCTGCTACGGCGGCTTCGCGGGGATCACCGAGGGGGTGGGACGGGCGTGGATCTCGGCACTGACGCCGCCCGGGCAGCGGGGCAGGGCGCAGGGCCTCTCCCAGGGGCTCACCGGGGGCGGGATCCTCGTGGCCGGGGTGTGGGCGGGGCTGCTCTGGGAGGTCGGACCGGGATCGGGCGTGGTGCCGCTGCTGCTCTCCGGTGCCGTGGCGGCGGCGGCCGCCCTCGGGCTGGCGCTGCTGGGACGCAGGCTCGAGGCCCCGGCCGCAGCCTCGACGCCCTGACGTCGAGCGGTGCGATCAGCGCCGGACCCGGTACTGCCCGCACATGAAGTCACGGTTGCGGTCCACGGCGAGCAGGTCGAGGTCGAGGCGGCGCGGCAGCAGCGGCGCACCAGCACCGAGCATGGCCGGGGCGAACTGCACGTGGACCTCGTCGAGCAGCCCTTCGTCGTGGAACTGCCCGACGAGCTCGCCACCGCCGACGAGCCAGACGTCACCACCGTCGGCTGCCGCGGTGGCCTCCGCGTGCACCTCGGCGATGGCCTCGCGGGTGAAGCGCACGGCACGCGTCGAGGGCGGGAAGTCGCGGTGCGTCAGGACGAACGTCGGGACGGCCGGCATCTGCCCGTCGCCGTGGTCGAGGATCCACTGGTAGGTGTTGGCGCCCATGACGGCGGCGCCGACGGCGGGCATGAAGGCCCCGAACGCCTGGGGCCCGTCCGGGTCGTGGTCGCGGCTGAGCAGCCAGTCGAGCGTGTGCCCGGGACCGGCGATGTACCCGTCCAGGCTCGATGCCGTGTAGTAGACCGTCGCCACCTGCGGCAGTATCGCCCGGCGGGGCGCCCAGCGGCCAGGGGTCAGGCCTCGCGGCGCACGAGGGCGGCGAACATCCCGTCCGTGTCGTGCCGGTGCGGCCAGAGTCGCAGGTACGGCCCGGCGACCGACCCCTCCGGGAGGTCGAGGCCCAGCTCCCCCACCGGCACGAGGCGACCGCCGCGCCGCTCGACTGTCGCGACCACGGCCTCGGTCTCGGCCAGGTGCGGCGAGCAGGTGGCGTAGCAGGCCAGGCCGCCCGGGCGGAGCAGCGCCACGGCACGGGCGAGCAGCGCGCGCTGCAGGGGGGCCAGGGCCGGCAGGTCCTCGGGCGAGCGGCGCCAGCGCGACTCGGGCCGGCGGCGCAGCGCCCCCAGCCCGGTGCACGGTGCGTCGACGAGGATGCGGTCGAACCCCCCGGCCAGGTCGAGGGCCGTGGCATCGCCGACCAGCACCTCGTGCCGGCCGCGGACCGGGCGCAGGGCGGCCCGGACCAGCTCAGCCCGGTGCGGGTGCTGCTCCACGGCCGTCAGCGACCCGCCGCGCTCGGCGGCCGCGCCGGCCAGCAGTGCCGCCTTGCCACCGGGACCCGCGCACAGGTCCGCCCATCGGAGGTCCGGACCGTCCAGCGGCGCGTCGGCCAGCAGGAGGGCCACGAGCTGGCTCCCCTCGTCCTGCACGCCCGCGGCACCGGTGGCCACCGCGGGCAGCGACGCCGGGTCCACCGCGCGCACCCGCACCGCCGTCCGTGCCCAGAGCCCGGGCTCCGCCCCCACCCCGGCCGCGGCCAGGTCGGCCAGCAGGGCTGCCCGCGGCAACGTCCGGGCGGCCAGCGTGACCCCGGCCGGGGCGTTGTCCGCCAGCAGGGCCGCGCGGGTGTCGACCCAGGTCCGATCGGGCTCGCTGGCCGCCAGGGCCTCGTGCACCGCACGAACGATCCAGGCGGGGTGCGACGTGACGACAGCCAGGTGGGCAGCCGGGTCGTCGGCCAGGGCGGGCAGCGCACCGGAGGCCGTGAGGGTGCCGAGCCAGCGCTCGGCAGCGCCGCCGGCCGCGACGCGGCGCAGCACGGCGTTGGCGAAGCCGGCCGCCGCGGGGTTCGCGCGGGCGCGCACCAGCGCCACGGTCTCGGCCACGGCCGCGTGCGGCGGCACGCGCATGGCGTGCAGCTGGTGCACGCCGAGGCGCAGGGCGTCGAGCACCGCGGGCTGGACCGAGG
>JALOLH010000025.1 GCA_025456065.1 Candidatus Nanopelagicales bacterium
GCTGACCTGGCCGGAGAGCTGCTTGCCGTCCTCCGCGCCGATGACCAGGACCTTGGCGCCCTGGGTCAGCATGTTGTCGATCTTCTGCTGCTGCGAGGCGGCGGCCGACGAGCCGGAGTCGGAGAACTGCACGTCGGGGGTGTACCCGGCTGCCTCGAGGCCCGCGTCGAACTCGGCCTTGGCCAGCGTCCAGTTCTCGGAGGTCTGCGCGGGCAGGGAGACCGCGATGCGGTCGCCGGGGGCGCAGGTCGTGGTGGTCTGGCCTCCGGCAGCGCCGGACGCCTCGGCGGTCGGCGCCGCCGACTCCGTCGCGGTCTCCGACTCGGTCGAGCAGCCGCCCAGGACGAGCAGGGCGCTGGTTGCCGCCGCGAGGGCGACCAGTGACTTCCTCATGGTTCTCCTTGTTGGTTGGGGTGGAGATCTGTGGGGCGCCCGGGGGCGCGGATTGTGGGCGGGACGCCCAGGGACGGGACGCCCGGGGGGCGGGGGTGCGGGATCAGCCCTTGCCGGCGGCCACCTCGACCGGGCCGGGCTCGACGATGCTGGTCTCCTCGACCTTGCGCTGGCGCCGGCTCAGGAAGCCGAAGATCGGCGGCCGGTCCTGCTGCTTGCTCAGCAGGTCGAAGGCGACGGCGGCCAGGAGCACCAGGCCCTTGATGACCGACACCCAGGACTGCTCGACGCCCATCAGGGACAGGCCGTTGTTCAGGAACGCCATGACCAGGCCTCCCACCATGGACCCGACGACCGTGCCGACACCACCGGTGACGGCCGCGCCGCCGACGAACACGGCGGCGATCGCGTCGAGCTCCCAGCCGACGCCGTCCTGGGGGCCGGAGGCCCCGGCGCGGGCGACGTAGATCATGCCGGCGAGGGCCGCGAGCAGCGACATGTTCGCCATGACCAGGAAGTTGACCCGGGCCACGTTCACGCCGGACAGGGCGGCCGCCCGCTTGTTGCCGCCGACGGCGTAGACGTGCCGGCCGAAGGCGGTGTTGCGCATGATGAACGAGTAGAGGATCACCAGCGCCAGCAGGATGCAGCCCGAGATCGGGAAGCCGGTGCCCGGCCGGCCGGTCGCGAACTTGAAGGCGAAGAACATGATGACGCCGCCGAGCAGCAGGATGCGGATGACCAGCGTCCACATCGGGGCCACGACGTCACCGACCGAGCGGGCCTTGGCCCGCTTGCGCAGCTCCAGCCAGATGATCCCGAGCACCGCGACCGCGCCCAGGATCAGCGTCGGGGTGTTCACGATCTTCGTGCCATTGGCGAGGATCAGGTTGGGCCCGACCTGGGGGATGTAGCCGCGGCCGATCTGCTTGAAGCCGTCCGGGACCGGCACGGTCGCCGACTGGCCGATCACCTGGTTCAGGCCGCGGAAGATGAGCATGCCGGCCAGCGTCACGATGAACGCCGGGACCATGATCTTGGAGACCCAGAAGCCCTGCCAGGTGCCCACCAGGGCGCCGACGACCAGGCCGGCGACGATGCCGAGCGGCCAGGGGATGCCCTGGTCGGCCATGAGCTTGGCCACGACGATGCCGGTGAACGCCGCGACCGAGCCGACCGACAGGTCGATGTGCCCGGCGATGATCACCATGACCATCCCGATCGCCAGGATCAGGATGTACGAGTACTGGGCGATCACGTTGATCAGGTTCGTCGACGTCAGGACCACGCCGTCGGTCGTGAAGTAGAACAGCGTGATGATCGCCACCAGGCTGAAGACCATGCCGTACTGGCGGACGTCGGCGTTGCCGAAGACCCCTTGGCGCAGCTGCGACAGCTTGCTCATGCCGATTTCCTCGCTCCGGTCGATGTCATGGTCCGCATGAGGGACTCCTGGGTGGCCTCCTCGACGGGCACGTCCGCCGTCACCTGCCCCTCGAACACCGTGTAGATCCGGTCGGACAGGCCGAGGACCTCGGGCAGCTCGGAGGAGATGACGATGACGCCCTTGCCCTGGGCGGCCAGGCCGAAGATCACCTCGTAGATCTCGTACTTGGCACCCACGTCGATCCCCCGGGTGGGCTCGTCGAGGATCAGCAGGTCGGAGTCGGTGAACATCCACTTGCTCAGGACGACCTTCTGCTGGTTGCCGCCCGAGAGCTTGTCGACGCCCTCGTTCACGCTCGGGGTCTTCGTGCGCAGCTTGCGGCGGTACTCCTCCGCGGCGACCCGAGAGCTTGTCGACGCCCTCGTTCACGCTCGGGGTCTTCGTGCGCAGCTTGCGGCGGTACTCCTCCGCGGCGACGAAGACCTCGTGCCAGTCGATGACGCCGCGATGGGTCACCTTGCTCCACTTGGCCTGCACCGTGGCGGTCTTGATGTCGTCGAGGAGGTTCAGGCCGAGTGTCTTGCGGTCCTCGCTCACGTAGGCGATGCCGTGCTTGATGGCGTCGCCGACGGAGTGCAGCTCGATCGCCTTGCCGTCCTTGAGGATCGTCCCGGACTCCCAGATGCCGTAGGAGCGGCCGAAGATGCTGCGGGCCAGCTCCGTGCGGCCCGCGCCCATGAGGCCGGCGATGCCGACGACCTCGCCGCGGCGCACCTGCAGGCTCGAGCCCTTGCAGGCGTAGCGGTCGTCGGCGATCGGGTCGCGGACCCACACGTCGCGCACCTCGAAGAAGACCTCGCCGATGTTCCGCTCGCGCGGCGGGTACCGGCTGTCCATCTCCCGGCCGACCATGCCGCGGATGATCCGCTCCTCGCTCACCGGCTCGGTGTTGTCGAGGGTCTCGATGGTCCGACCGTCGCGGATGATCGTGATCTTGTCGGAGATCGCCTCGATCTCGTTGAGCTTGTGGCTGATCATGATCGAGCTGACGTTCTGGGCCTTGAGGTCGCGCATGAGGCCCAGGAGGTGCTCGGAGTCGGAGTCGTTCAGGGCGGCCGTCGGCTCGTCGAGGATGAGCAGCTCGACGTCCTTGCTCAGCGCCTTGGCGATCTCGACGAGCTGCTGCTTGCCGACGCCGATGTTCTTGATCTGGGTGTCCGGACGCTCCCGCAGGCCCACCCGCTCCATGAGCTCGATGCAGCGCCGACGGGCCAGGTCCCAGTCGATCGCGCGGCCGCCCCACTTCCTGGGCTCGTTGCCCAGGAACATGTTCTCCATGATCGACAGCTCGGGGATCAGCGCGAGCTCCTGGTGGATGATGACGATCCCGACGGCCTCTGACTCGGTGAGGTTCTTGAACTTGCAGAGCTCGCCCTTGTAATGGATCTCGCCGTCGTACGTCCCGTGGGGATAGACGCCGGAGAGCACCTTCATCAGGGTCGACTTGCCGGCACCGTTCTCCCCGACGATGGAGTGGATCTCCGGGCGGCCCACGACCAGGGAGACGTTCTCGAGGGCCTTGACGCCGGGGAACTCCTTGGTGATGGCGCGCATCTCGAGCAGTGGCTCGGTCACGAGGCGCACCTCCCTGCTCTGTCGCAGGAATGTCGCGGGAGTGTCACAGGCGGTAGCAGACTCCTCCGTGTCCCACGATGTCAAGCAGAGTCGGTAACGGCTTGGTAACGATCGCGTCGTCTCGATGAATCGTGGTCCACGGTCTACCTCGCGCACCCCACCTGCGCTACGGTGCAGACATGACATCGTCGGACAGGCGGAGTCACGTGGCCGTGGGGAGCGTCACCGGTCGAGCGACGCTCGCCGACGTGGCGCGGCTCGCCGAAGTGAGCACGAAGACCGTATCGCGCGCCCTGTCCGGCGCGCCGAACGTCGACCCCGCGACACGTACGCGTGTCCAGCGCGCGGCGCACACACTGCGGTTCCGGCCGAACGCACTGGCCCGGGAGCTGCGCTCCGGGGGCGTGACCACCACGGTCGGGTTCGTCATCGGCGACCTGACCAACCCGTTCTACGGCCTGGTGGCCGCGGGCGTCGAGCGCGCACTCTCCCGGCAGGGCCTCACGCTCATGCTGGCGGCCACCGAGGACGACGCTGCGGCGGAGGCGCGGGTGGTGGTGGCCATGCTCGAGCGCCGGATCCGGGCGCTGCTGCTCGTGCCCATCGCGGACGATCACGGCTACCTCGAGGGTGAGCGGCAGTTCGGCACGCCCATCGTCGCCGTGGACCGACCGCTGTCGAACGCCACGAGCGACAGCGTGGTGTTCGACAACCGCACCGGTGCCCACGACGGCGTGGTCGCCCTGCTGGCGGCCGGGCACCGGCGCATCGCGTTCGTGGGCAGCAGCGAGTCGCTCTACACCCACCGGGAACGGCTGGCCGGGTACCGCGACGCGCTGGCCGCCGCCGGGCTGCACGAGGACCCCGCCCTGCTGCGCACCGACGGCCCCGACATCGCCTCGGCGGAGCGGGCGACCGAGGACCTGCTGCGCATGGCCGACCCGCCCACCGCCGTGTTCGCCGGCAACAACCGGGCTGCAGTGGGCGTGCTGCGGGCGCGCCGGGCGGCCGGCGCCGACCTCGGCCTGCTCGGGTTCGACGACTTCGAGCTCGCCGAGACGCTCGGCCTGAGCGTCGTCGCGCACGAGCCCGAGCAGATGGGCGCCATGGCGGCCGAGCTCGCCCTGCGCCGCATGGCCGACCCCATGGGCGTCGTCGAGCAGCTGGTGCTGCCGACCCGGGTGGTGCTGCGCGGCTCCGAGCGGTCGATGCGCTGAGGCTGGCTAGAAGCCGAAGGCCGTGTACGTCGTCGCCGCCAGCTTGGCCTGCCCGTAGCGGGACGGGTGGAAGTAGTCCGCGGTCGACACGTCGGTCTTGACGAACGGGGTGGTGAAGACCGCGTGACCGTCGAAGCGGCAGGGGATCTCGGCAGCGGCGCAGGCCAGCGCGAGCTGGGCGTTGAACTCCTTGACGCGGGTCTGGACGGCGGCCCGGCGCTGCACGTCGGCCTGCGACGTGCCCAGCGGGTTGGCCAGCAGCGACTGGCAGATGCGGTACAGGCCCCAGGTGAATCGCGCGCTCGACGACCCCTTGTACAGCTCCCAGAGCTTGTTGATGTCCGGGATCGAGGCGATCGCCACCTGCTCGATGCCCTTGTCGCGCAGCGTGGCGAGCGCCATGTCGATGGACCCCCGGAACGCCGTCGGGCTGGTCATCCCGGACACGGTGGAGGTGCAGGCGTCGTTGGCGCCGATGAGGATCGTCACGACGTCGACCCCCGTCCGGTTCACCACGGCGGCGGCCTGCCCGGGCAGGTCCGCTGCCTTCGCCCCGGACTTCGAGCCGTTCGTCCGGACCATGGTGCCGCCCTCGCGCGGCTCGAGCCGCGAGTACAGCGAGTTCACGGTGCTGTTCGTGCCCGTGCTCCACGAGTAGGCGGGCTCGGTCAGGAGCAGCCGGTTGACGTGCACGCCTGCGGTGATCGAATCACCCAGGGCCGTGATGCTCTCCGGGACCCCGAGGGTCCCACTGATGTCCGCCGCCCGGGCTGGGGCCGCGAGCCCGGCGAGCAGTGCCACCGATCCGATCCCTGCCACGACCCTCGACCAACGACCCATGGGGTGCCTCCCGTCCTCGAGCGCACCGTAGCGCCGTCGCGGGGGTGCCGGGAAGGGCCCGCGTGGTGGCACATCCACCGGTTCCGCGCGGCTACGTTGCCGCCATGAGGCGACGTGGCATCCCGGCAGTTGCAGCAGTGGCGCTGGTCCTGGTGGCGGGGTGGGCCCCGGCCGCGGCGCTGGCACCGTCGGCGCCAGCCCTCCCGACGGCCCCGACCGGCGTCGTCGCCCAGGACTCCCCCGACGAGCTCACGGTCATGAGCCGCAACCTGTACCTCGGCGCCGACGTCAATGTCGCCCTCGAGCTGCTGCCGGACACACCCGCCGCGCTCCAGGCCATGTGGGAGCAGGTGGCAGCGACCGACTTCACCGCACGGGTCGGGCTGCTCGCCGCGGAGGCAGCGGCCGCCAGGCCCGACGTGATCGGCCTGCAGGAGGCCACCCGCTGGCAGTGCCGGCCGAGCCCGTTCAGCAGCCCGCAGACCGTGTACGACTTCACCCAGCAGTTCCTCGACGCGACCGCCGCGGCCGGCGCGCCCTACGTGATCGCCGAGGCCGACGGCCAGCAGGCCCAGAACCCCGGGTACGAGATCCCGGCGATCCCGTTCCTGACGACGGTGGACGACCCCGAAACCTTCCAGCCGCTGTTCGGCTCGGACACGGCCGACTGCGGGTTCGTGATCGGGGACGCGCTGCTGGTGCGGGCCGACCTCGCGAGCACGGTGACCGCCGCCGGCACCAGCGAGTACGAGGAGCGCTACCCCGTCGTGCCCGTGGTGTTCACGATCGACCGCGGCTACGCCTGGGCCGACCTGACCCGTGGCGATCGCTCCGTCCGCGTGGTCACGACCCACCTCGAGTCGCTGTTCACCGACGACGGCGTGCCGTCCTCGGCGCTCCAGGCCCAGCAGCTGGTGGCCGACCTCGCCCCGACCACGGGCCCGCTGGTCGTCATGGGCGACTTCAACGCCGACCCGCGCGACCCGCGGCCGGCGTCGGATGCCAACCCCGGCCGCCAGCCGGCGGCCAACGCCGCCTGCCAGGCCCAGCCGGCTGCGCCGACTGCAGGGGCCGCGGTGGACGCGTGCAGCGCGTACTGGACCATGATCGCCGCCGGCTACACCGACGCCGGCCCGGATGCCCTGGACCCGGCCAACTACTCCTGGGGAACGGCCGGCGACCTCGCCGGACCGGACCCGGAGCGGCTGCCGCTGGCCCTCGAGGCGGGCAACGACGCGGGCTTCACCGACCGGCTCGACTACGTGTTCCTGCGCAACGGCGCGACGGCGACCCAGGCGCGCATGATCGGCAACCGGTGGCCGGCCGGCCCGGACACCTGGGCCTGCGACGACCCCAGCCAGGTCCGGACCACCGAGGCGTCCTCGGCCATCCTCGCCGCTGCCGGCAAGGGCGAGCCGATCACGGGTCGCGCGGTCTGCCTGCCGACCGACCACGCCGGCGTGGTGGTCGAGGTGGATCTGGCGGCGGCGCCTGCGGGGGCAGCGGCCGCCGCGCCGGACGACCACGACTCCCTGCTGCGCCTGGACCTGCTCGGCTGGCTGCTGGTCATCCTCGGCGTCCTGCTGCTGCTCGTGCTGCTGCTGCTCTGGGGCCTCTGGCGGCTGGCCACGCGGGGCCGCCGGCGCCGGAGGCGGGAGGCCGCGCAGTCCGCGGCAGGGTGAGCACGGCCGTACAGTCGAGGCGTGGCCTTCTGGGTGGGCACGTCCGGGTGGAGCTACGACCACTGGGACGGGGTGCTCTACCCGCCGGGCACGCCGCCCGCACGGCGCCTGGCGCACTACGTCGCCGCCTTCGAGACCGTCGAGCTGAACGCGTCGTTCTACCGCTGGCCGCGACCGGCGACCTTCGCGGGTTGGCGGGAGCGGCTGCCCGACGGGTTCCGGATGGCGGTCAAGGCCCCACGGGGGCTGACGCACGCCCGGCGGCTGCGCGACCCCGGCGTGTGGGTGGACCGGATGGCGCCGGGCCTGGCGGCGCTCGGCGACCGGTTCGCCGTGCTGCTGGTCCAGCTGCCGCCGGATCTCGAGCGGGACGACGGGCTGCTGGACGCCTTCCTGGCCGCACTGCCGCCGTCGGTCCCGGTCGCGGTCGAGCTGCGCCACGCGTCGTGGCAGGAGGAGGACGTCCTCGCGCTGCTCGCCGCGCGGCGGGCCGCGTACGTCGTGATGTCGGGGGCCCACCTGCCGTGCGTGCTGCGGGCCACGGCGCCCTTCGTCTACGTGCGCCTGCACGGGCCGGATGCCGAGCACCTGTACGCCGGCTCCTACCCGGCCGCGGACCTCGACTGGTGGGCCGAGCGGTTCCGGGAGTGGGCCGCGGGCGGGAGCGACGTGTACGGGTACTTCAACAACGACGGCGCGGGCAACGCCGTGCGGGACGCACGGGAGCTGCTGCGGCGCCTGGCGTGACACCGGCGGTCGTCCGCCCGCGGCTCCCGCCTCCCTACGACGGCCACGGCCTCGCCGGCGGTGGCGAGGTCGCAATCCCGTCCCGATGTCGACGATCGCCCCCGACGCGGCAGGAACGGGAGTAGCGTCACGAGTGCCGGCAACGGCTGCGGTACCCCGGCGATCATTCCCGCCCTCGCCTCGCTCCGCCCCTCCATGCGTGGGGGACCACTCCTCGGGCGTAGTTGGGAAGTCGATCATGGGCACCATCGTCTGCGTCATCGAAGGTGATGAGTTCTACAACCGCAATGCCGTCCTGGTCTGGGCACAGCTCGGTGAGAGTGCCGTCGAGTTCCGTGCGCACCGGTCGCGGCCCGACGGCAAGTGGCAGCTCCACCGCAATGGGACCGAGCTGGGCCGGTTCGTCGACATCGACGACGTCCTGGACTACCTCGAGGGCCTGTAGGCGGTTCGGTCGTCGCCGGGCGCACCGCCGGCCTGCGAGGTCCGACCGGGTCTGACGACCGTGGGTGGGGGTACGCACCCAGCATGGCCATCGATCTGAGCCCGTGGAGCGTGCTGCTGGGCGGGGATGACACGACAGACCCCATCACCTGGGCCTACCTGCCCTCGATGCACGACGGGGACGCTGGTGCTGCCCTGCGATGGCGCGCGGTCCGTCAGGTCGCGGCCGAGCAGGGCGCCTCGACGACGGACCTTGCTGCGCTCGACGATCGGGTGCTGGCTGACGAGGGAGACTGGAGCCCGCACTACGTGGCCGTCCGCGGGGGCAGGGTGATCTGGAACCAGCGCTTCGACGACGACGTCGTGGTGGGCGCGACGGCTGGGCACGGGCCGATCGCCGACATCTGGCCGCTGGTCGAGCATGCCCGAGCACGCGTGCCGTACCTGCTGGTCGAGGCGGGTCGCGGCGGAGGCGAGGTGAGCCTGCACCGGGCCGGGCGCACGGTGCAGCGGTCGACCGAGGGCAGCGACCCGCACCTGAAGAAGGTGCGCGGCGGCGGCTGGTCGCATCGCCGGATCCAGGCCCACACCGAGGAGGTCTGGCGGCGCAACGCCGCGGAGCTCGAGCAGGAGGTCGAAGCCCTCTGGCGCGACGAGCCCGCGGAGCTGGTCGTCCTGGCCGGGGACGTGCGGGCCCGGGAGAAGTTCCGCGGGAGCATCCCCGTGGCCCTGGACGACGTCCTCGTCGAGGTCGATCGGCACACCCGGCCGGAGGGCGCGGACTCCGGAGCCGTCGACTCCGCGCTCGACCTGGCGCTGGACGACCGTCAGCGTCGCGAGGAGGAGGTCCAGCTGGACGACCTCGGCCGGCATCTGCAGCGCGGGACCGCGTGCCTCGGCGAGACGGCCGTCGCCGAGGCGCTCGCCGTCGGGCAGGCGGGCACGCTCATGCTCGACGCCCGGGCCCACCTGCACGGGCGGGCGGCGCTGCTGGGGCAGGCGGCCCGGACCAGCGCCGAGCTCGTCGTCGTGGAGCACCGGGGCCTGCCGGAGGGCGCCTCCGTCGCAGCGCTGCTGCGCTGGCCGACGCCCACGGATCCGGACCAGTCGGCTCCCGCGGACGCGCCGGCTACACGTTGAACCGGAACTCGACCACGTCGCCGTCCTGCATCACGTACTCCTTGCCCTCGATGCGGACCTTGCCGTGGGCGCGCGCCTCCTGCATCGAACCAGCGGCGACGAGGTCGTCGAAGTGCACGACCTCGGCCTTGATGAAGCCCTTCTGGAAGTCGGTGTGGATCACGCCGGCGGCCTCCGGCGCCGTCGCGCCCTTGCGGATCGTCCACGCCCGCGACTCCTTCGGCCCAGCCGTGAGGAAGGTCTGCAGGCCCAGCGTGTCGAACCCGACCCGGGCCAACGCGTGCAGGCCACTCTCCTCCTGCCCGATCGACTGCAGCAGCTCCAGCGCCTCGGCCTCGTCGAGCTCGATGAGCTCGGCCTCGGTCCTCGCGTCGAGGAACACCGCCTCGGCCGGGGCGACCAGGCTGGACAGCTCCTCGCGCATGGCGTCGTCCGCCAGCTCGTCGGCGTCGACGTTGAACGCGTAGAGGAACGGCTTGGCGGTGAGGAGGAACAGCTCGCGCAGCGGCCCTCGATCGAGGCCCGCGGCGAAGACCGTGCGCCCGGACTCGAGCACCGCCCTCGCCTCCTCGGCGGCGGCGAGCACGGCGGCCCGGTCCTTGTGCATCCGGGCTTCCTTCTGCAGCCGCGGGATCGCCTTCTCCAGGGTCTGCAGGTCGGCCAGGATCAGCTCGAGGTTGATGACCTCGATGTCGTCCTTGGGTGAGACCCGGCCGTCCACGTGGACGACGTCGGGATCGGTGAACACCCGGATCACCTGGCAGATCGCGTCGGACTCGCGGATGTGGGACAGGAACTTGTTGCCCAGGCCCGCTCCCTCGCTGGCACCCTTCACGATGCCGGCGATGTCGACGAACATCACCGTGGCGGGGACCACCTTCGCGGAGCCGAAGATGCCGGCGAGGACGCCGAGCCGCGGGTCGGGCACGCCGACGACGCCGGTGTTCGGCTCGATGGTCGCGAAGGGGTAGTTGGCCGCCAGGACGTCGTTGCGGGTCAGCGCGTTGAACAGCGTCGACTTGCCGACGTTGGGCAGGCCGACGATGCCGATGGTGAGGGCCATCCGCTGATTGTCCCCCATGGTGGGCCGGGGGTGGCCCGGTGCGTCCTCAGCCGGTTGCCGTGTAGATGGTGCGGCCGTCCTTGATCGTCTCGCGGACGGTGATGTCCTTGATGGCCATGGGGTCGACGGCCAGCGGGTCGTCGGACAGGACCACCAGGTCGGCGCGCTTGCCGACCTCCAGGGAGCCCTTCGAGTCCTCCTCGAAGTGCTGGCGGGCGGAGTTGATCGTGATCGCCTGCAGTGCCTCGTAGGGGGTGACCCGCTGGTCGGGTCCGAGCACCGAGCCGTCCCGCATGGGCCGGTTCACCGCGGTCCAGACGACCATCATCTGGTCGATGGGGGCGACGTTGAAGTCGGTGTGGTTCGTGGGCTTCAGTCCGCGGTCGATGACGTCGCGCATCGGGCTGAGGTAGGCCGCCTGCTCGGGGCCGCGGTTGGCCACGTGGGCCTGGCCGAAGAAGAACGTGTGCTCGGTGTACAGCGAGGGGATCAGGTTGTACTCGACGTACTTGTCCAGCTGGTCGGGGCGCACGAACTGCGAGTGGATCACGGTGCTGCGCCGGTCGGCGTCCAGGCTGCCCGCCGCGGCACGGGCGTGCCCGGCGAGGATCATGTCGATCGCCGCGTCGCCGTTGGCGTGGAACAGCACCTGCAGGCCGGCGTCGTAGCAGGTCTGCAGGGCGTCGTCGAAGAACTCCTGCGGGAAGCTCGGCTCCCCGCACCAGTCCTGCTCCCCACCGGGTCCGCCGGTCAGGTACGGGGTGGTGAAGTAGGCGGTCCGGCCCTGGGGCGAGCCGTCCATGGTGATCTTGATGCCACCGAGCTTCAGGCCGTTGCGGTAGGTCCGGAAGGTCTCCGGCGGGTTGTCCGCCAGGATCTTCTCCATGTCGGTGATGAACGGGTAGGCGATCACGTCGATGAACAGCGCGCCGGCCTCGGCGCCGCGCTGCAGCACCGCCAGCTGGGCGGCGTGCGTGGCACCCTCCTGGGCCGTCGTCACGCCGGCCGCGGCGTAGATCATCTGGCCGGCGCGCAGCTGCTCGAGCTCCTGCTCCGGCGAGGGCGTCGGCAGGTTGGCGAACACGGACGCGAAGGCCATCTCCATCACCAGGCCCAGCGGCTCGTTCGTGCCGGGCCGGCGCACGATCACCCCGCCGGGTGGCGTCTCGGTGCTCTCGTCGAACCCGTAGAGGGCCAACGCCGCGGAGTTCATCACCGCACCGTGCAGCGACACGTGCATGGCCATCACCGGGTTGTCCGGGAACGCCGGGTCCAGGTCGTCCTTGGTCAGCGGATGGTCGGCCGGCAGGAGGTTCTCGTCGTAGCCATAGCCGATCAGCAGCTCGCCGGGCTGCAGCCCGCCCTTGGCCCCGGCGAAGCGCTGCAGCTCCGCGACGACGTCCTGCGCGGAGCTGCACGGACCGACCGGCGGGGCGCTGACGTTGGCCTGCACCGTCATCCCCAGGGCGTTGATGAAGTGGCTGTGCGGGTCGACGAACCCGGGCAGCAGCGTGGCCCCGCCGAGGTCGCGGACCTCGGCAGCGGGGTACTGCTGCTCGGCCGTGGCACGGTCCCCGACGAAGGCGATCCGGCCGTCCTGGACCACGAGGCACTCCACGTACTCCGGGGACTCCCCGGCCATCGTCAGGATCCGACCATTGCTGAACATCGACGTCACTGCCATTGCGAGCCTCCTCCTCGTGGCCGTCACACGGAACTGCCGCGCCTCGTCCGGCGATGATCCGCCAACCGGGCCCCCGATCGCCCGGCGGAGCGGGTCACGGGCGGCCGACGGCAGCGGGCTGCGCCGCCGATGAGTACCCTGCCGACGGTGGAGCAGGTGGAGCCGCAGACCTGGCACCACGGCCTGGTGGCGCGCTGGTGGTCGCTGTTCCGCGACTCGGGGCCGGAGATCGCCTACTTCCGGCAGTTCGTCGAGGCAGGGCAGCCAGCGCTCGATGTCGCCTGCGGGACTGGCCGCCTGCTCGTGCCGTACCTCCAGGCCGGCCTGGACGTCGACGGGTGCGACGTGTCACCGGACATGGTGGCGCTCTGCGCGCTGGCGGTCGAGGCGGTGGGCGCTTCCGCGCAGCTGACCTGCCAGGCGATGCACGCGCTCGACCTGCCCCGTCGGTACCGCACGATCCTCGTCTGTGGTGGGTTCGGGTTGGGCTCCACGCGGGATCAGGACCAGCTGGCGCTGCGCCGCCTGTACGAGCACCTCGAGCCGGGAGGGCGCCTGGTGCTGGACAACGAGGTCCCCTATGCCGACGCCGCCGTCTGGGACCTGTGGCCCTCAGGCCGGCGGGGCGGCCTGCCCGAGCAGCCGCGGCCTCCCGGTGCCCGGCAGCTCGGGCCCGACGGCGACGAGTACGCGCTCGAGTCGCGGCTCCTCGCCGTGGACCCGCTGGGACAGCAGGTGGCCCGGGAGATCCGCGCGTCCCGGTGGCGAGCGGGGTCGCTCGTCGCCGAGGAGCACCACCGGCTCACCTCCAACCTCTACTTCCGCAGCGAGCTCGTGCTGATGCTCGAGCGGGCCGGCTTCGCCGAGGTCGCGGTGCGCGGGGAGTACAACGACCTCCCGCCCACCCCGGACGACGCGTTCCTCGTGTACGTCGCCACGCGCGAGCCGGGCACGTCGTAGCCCGGGCTCCGCCCTCGATCAGCGCTGGGCCGCTTCCAGGACGCGCTGCAGCCTGGCCTTGCGCCGGTTCTCCCGCACGATCCACTGCACGTCGGGGTCGGTGGACGCCTCCAGCCGCATGAGCTCCGCCAGCCCGGGTGCGGGATCGGCCGCGATCGCGACGCTCCAGCAGTAGCCGAGCGCCTGCCGCAGCGTGCGGACGTCGTCGCGGCGCCGGGCGGGCTCCGGCAGTGACGCGAGCGAGTCGGTCGCCACCCGACAGGCAGCCAGCGCCGGGGTGGCGCCGTTCACCCCGGCGAGCAACCGCGGCTCGCAGATCCCCGCCACCGCCGCTCGTTGCACCAGCGGGTCCTCGTCACGAACCCAGGCTCCGACGATCCGGACCAGGCGGGGCAGGTCGCGGTCCCCCACGCGCTGCAGCCCTGTCGCGACGGCCTCGCGGATGCGCCACCGCGGGTCCCGGGCGTGGCGGTGCAGCGTCATCACGAGGACGGGATCCTCCCGACGCGCCAGTCGCTCCCCGAGCGCCAGGACCGTGCAGCAGCGCACGAACTCGTCGTCGTCGGGTGCCAGCGCATCGACCAGGGGGTCGGGGGCCCAGTCGGCGAACGCGTGCGCGAGCTCCAGGTTGCCCCGGGGACCGGGCAGGTTCGAGTGCTCGAGGAGGTAGGTGCGCACGGCGGCGCCGTCGCCAGCGATGGCGTCGAGGTCGGCGACGTGGCGGTCCCGCTTGGTCGGGCGCGTGGGCACGGCCCCTGCCTACGCCCCCGCGCGCACGCACGGCAAGTCCTCCACGGCGGACCCTTCGCGCGCGCCGCTCGCCAGGCACCGCGACGCCTCGCGCCCCAGCGTTGGCGTTGTCGGTGGGCGGGGGTAGCGTGTGGGGCACGTCGAACAGGTGTTCGCCTCATGGACGGGGGTCCGGGTGTGATCAGCGTGGAAGTGATCGTGCGCGATGGCGCGGGGCGTCGGATCGACCTCGCCGCGACCGAGGTCGGCGGGCTCGTCGATCTCGTTCGCGCCAGACCGCCCGACGAGCAGGCACCGCCCGGATCCGACCTCGCGCTCGACGTCACCGCCTTCGGGGCGGCACGCCTCGCCCTCGAGGCGGTGGAGCACGCGACACGGCAGGTCGCCGCGCTGCGCATCGCCTGCGTGAGCGCGGTCGCCGACCATGCCCAGTCAAGGGACGCGATCGCGAGCGACCGGGTGCTCGACGAGCTCATGGCCCAGCTGCTGGTGTCCCGACGCTCCGCCCAGTACGCGCATCGGCAGGCCGAGTCCGTCCGCTTCTGGCCGAGGGTCTGGACGGCCCTGGCCAATGGGGTCATCGACACGACCCGGGCGGCGATCCTCGCCGATGCGGTCACCGACGAGGACGGAGCACCGCGTGGCGGGTACGCCGAGGAGTGCGCGGACCTGACGGAGGCCGGGCTCGCGTACGGCCAGGAGCACACCGCGCGGCAGCTGGAGCGGTTCCTGCGTCGGCGGCTGCTCGCCCTGGGCTGCCCGGAGCGTGCCCGGCGGCGCCGGCGTGCGCTGGCCGAGCGCGGCGTCTGGGTCGCCCATGACGGGGAAGGCATGGCCGAGCTCACCGCGCGGCTCAGCAGTGAGGACGCCGAGCGCGTCTACACCACGCTCCGCGGCATCGCCCTGGCGGATCGCAATGGGGAGGTGGACGACGACGGCTGCCGCGATCCCGTCGAGCCGCTGGACGTCTGGATGGCGGCAGCGCTGGTCGATGCCGTGCTCGGGTGCGGCAGCGTCTGGTCGTGGCCATCGGACACAGCTGACACGACCCGCAGGCCCAGTCACGGCTCGACGGGGCAGCCGGTGCAGACCGTGGTCAACGTGACGATCCCGATCATGTCGCTGGCCGGGCTCAGCGACGAACCGGGCGTGCTCAACGGATTCGGGGCCATCTCGGCGGACACGGCGCGCCGGCTGGCCGGGGGTGACGCGCGCTGGCGGCACGTCCTCACCTGCCGGACCACCGGTGCGCTGCTCGACGTGGGGACCCTGTCCTACCGTCCCCCCGCTGCACTGGCCAGGCACGTGCGCCTGCGGGACGGCACGTGCCGCTTCCCGGGATGCGCCGTCCCCGCTGCCGAGTGCGACCTCGACCACCTCGTGCCGTTCCCCGAAGGCCCAACGGCTGCGACCAACCTGCACGCGTTGTGCAGGCGCCACCACGGCCTCAAGCACGAGGGCGGATGGCGCGTGGACCAGGTCGAGGCGCACGGGTTGCGCTGGACCAGCCCGCAGGGAGCGACGGCGACGACCTGGCCCGACGACACGTGGACCGCGCTCGGCGCCACGGGCTGACGGCGGGTGGCGGCGTCCGCCGAGCGTCGCGATGTCAGACCGTGGGGATAGGACGGGGACATGCAGACGACGGTGTGGGTGTGGACCGGGCTGGTGGCCGTCCTGGTGCTCGTGGCGGTGGCCGGCTGGCTGCTGCGCGGGCTCGTCGAGGGCCGACGGCTGGCCGCCGAGCGGGCAGTCGCCACCGAGCGGGTCGCCCGGCTGGCCGCGGAGCTGGAGCAGGCGCGGGAGGCCGCAGCAGCCCGGGCCGAGGCGCCGGCGCAGGTGGCAGCGGCCATGGCCCCGGTGCAGACGGCACTCGATCGGCTGGAGGCCGCGGTGGCGAGGGCAGCCGGCGGGCAGGCCGGCGCGGTCGCGCAGCTCGCCGAGCAGCTGCGAGCGGTGTCGGAGCACGCGAGCACGTCGTCGGAGGGCCTGCGCCGCGAGACCGCCCGGCTGGTCGGGGCACTTGGCCACAGCGAGGTGCGCGGCCGCTGGGGGGAGTTCCAGCTGCGCCGCCTGCTGGAGACCTCGGGGCTCGTCCGGGACGTGCACTTCACCGAGCAGGTGACGGTCGCGACCGACGAGGGCCGGCTGCGCCCGGACGTGGTGCTGCACCTCGGCGTCGACAAGACGGTCGTGGTCGACGCGAAGGTCTCGCTGCGCGCGATCCTCGCCGTCGAGGCGGGCGATCCCGAGCACGAGCAGGCCGCCGCCCGCGCGGCGCACGCCCGCGAGGTGCGCGCCCACGTCGAGCGGCTGGCGAGCAAGGAGTACGCCCGGCAGTTCGACACCGCTCCCGAGTTCGTGGTGATGTTCCTGCCGGCCGAGTCACTGCTCGCCGAGGCGCTGGCGTGGGACGCCTCGCTGCTCGAGGACGCCTTCACCCGCAACGTCGTGCTGGCCAGCCCCACCACGTTCATGGCCCTGACGCGTACCGTGGCCCACATCTGGCGCCAGGACGCGCTGGCCGAGAACGCGCGCGAGCTGCAGGCCCTGGGACGCGAGCTCACCGAGCGCCTCGGCGTCATGGTCGGTCACCTCGACCGGCTCGGCGCCTCCCTCGGCGCGAGCGTCACGGCCTACAACCGGACCATCGCCTCGATGGAGACCCGGGTGCTGGTGACGGGCCGCAGGTTCGCGGGCCTGCAGGGGCTGCCCGAGCCGGAGTCGCCGCGGCAGGTCGAGGTGACGCCCCGGGCCATCGGTGGCGGTCGGGCCCAGGAGCCGCAGGGCGAGGCCTCCGTCATCGACATGGCGGCCCGGGGGCCGGAGGTGGTCGACGTCGGGGCGTGACCCCTGGCCGACGAGCAGCAGCGGGGCCGATCCGCGGGAGGTCTAGCATTCGCTCCCGTGAACGAGTCCGCCGCCGGCAACAGCGCTGGGCCGGCAGCGGGAGCCGTCGCCGGCGGTCCCGTCCAGGGTGCGGATGCCGACGGCGGGGGTCGTCCCTCGCGCCGGCAGCGTGGCCTGCCGGGCGGCCGGGTCGTCACCGTGGGAACCCTGGTCGTGGTGACCGCGGCCGGGGTCGAGGCGATCGTGCGGGACCGGATCGGCGTGTGGGCCGGGGGGACGCTCATCGCGGCGTCGGTGGTCGCGGCCCTCGTCACGCGCGCTGGCGATCGATCCCTGCCCGCGATGATGCCGCCGCTGGCGTTCCTCGCCGCGGCACTCGTCGCCGGTCAGCTGCTGGTCACCGACGGGTCCGAGCCGTGGTGGGCCCGCCAGGGCGCCATGCTGGTCGAGGTGCTGGGTCGCAACGCCCTGTTCGTCGTGGTAGCCACGGTCGTGGCCGTGCTGATCGCCCTGGTCCGCCACCTGGCCGACCCACCGGTCCGCGGCTGAGCGCCGACTGCGGGGCGTCTGGGTGCTCGGCCGCGCGGCGACCCCATGCCCATGGCCCCCCACGCGGCCTCACGCCGTGCCGGCCGCCTTCATCTCCCGGCGCAGCTCCGGGGGCAGCGCGAAGACCAGCCGCTCCTCGACCACGTCGACCTCCTCGACCTCGTCGAAGCCGAGCTCGGCCAGCCTCGCGATGACGTCGCGGACGAGGATCTCCGGCACGGACGCCCCGCTGGTCAGGCCGATCGTCGCCGCCCCGTCGAACCACTCGGGCTGCAGCTCGGCGGCGGTGTCGACCCGGTAGCCCACCGGGGCCCCCACCTGCAGGCCCACCTCCAGCAGGCGCACCGAGTTCGACGAGTTCGCCGAGCCCACGACGATGAGGACGTCACTGCGCGGTGCCACCGCCTTCACCGCCACCTGGCGGTTCTGCGTGGCGTAGCAGATGTCGTCGCTCGGCGGGCTCACCAGCCCGGGCAACCGCTCCTGCAGCGCCTCGACGGTCTGCATCGTCTCGTCCACCGACAGCGTGGTCTGGGACAGCCAGACGACCTTCTCGTCCTCGGCCAGGTCGAGGTCGGCGACGGCGTCGGGGCCCTCGACCAGCGTCATGACCTCGGGCGCCTCCCCCATCGTGCCCTCGACCTCCTCGTGGCCCTCGTGGCCGATGAGCAGGATCCGGTAGCCCTCGTCGGCGAACCGCCTGGCCTCGTTGTGCACCTTGGTGACCAGGGGGCAGGTCGCGTCGATCGTCCGCAGGTGCCGCGCGGCGGCCTGCTCGTGGACGACCGGCGCGACGCCGTGCGCGCTGAAGACGACGACCGCACCCTCGGGCACCTCGTCGGTCTCCGAGACGAACACCGCGCCGCGGGCCGCCAGCGTGTCCACGACGTAGCGGTTGTGCACGATCTCCTTGCGCACGTACACCGGCGGCCCGTACAGCTCGAGCGCCTTCTCGACGGTGACGACGGCACGGTCCACACCCGCGCAGTAGCCACGGGGGGCGGCCAGCAGGACCTTGCCTCGGGAGACCATGGCCCCCATGGTAGGTCGGCCGGGCGATGTCCGCCCCCTGCCGTACGCTCGCCGACGTGACCGCCGAGCCCGCAGCGCGCGCCGCCGCGCGGGACGGGAAGAGCCCCGAGCAGGCCTTCCCCGTCCGCGAGGTGAGCACGCGGATCCGCGACTACATCGGGCGACTCGGGCGCATCTGGGTCGAGGGCCAGTTGCTGCAGTGCAACCGACGCGGCGGCCTGGTCTGGCTCGAGCTGCGCGACCCGGAGGTCGAGGCCTCCCTGTCCGTGGTCCTGCCGGCCGGTGCCGAGCGCGCCATGGCCAGCCCGCTCGAGCCCGGCCAGCGGGTGCTCCTGCACGGGCAGTTCGAGTTCTGGATGAAGCACGGCCGGCTCATGCTCCGGGCGTCGGAGGTCCGCCCCGTCGGCATCGGTGAGCTCCTGGCCATGCTCGAGCGCCGCAAGCAGCAGCTCGCCGCCGAGGGGCTGTTCGACCAGGCCCGCAAGCGTCGCCTGCCCCTGCTGCCCCGGCGGATCGGCCTGATCACCGGGGTGGACGCCCAGGCCAGGCACGACGTCGTCACGAACGCCCGGCAGCGCTGGCCCGGGGTGCGCTTCGAGGTGCGCGAGGGTGCCGTGCAGGGGGCCCAGGCCGTCCCGACGGTGATCGCCGCCCTCGCGGAGCTCGACGCGATCGAGGACGTCGACGTCATCGTCATCGCCCGCGGCGGGGGCAGCCTCGAGGACCTGCTGCCCTTCAGCGACGAGGCCCTGGTCCGGGCCGTGGCCGCAGCCCGGACGCCGGTCGTCAGCGCCATCGGCCACGAGCAGGACTCGCCGATCCTGGACCTGGTGGCCGACGTGCGCGCCTCCACCCCGACGGACGCGGGCAGGCGGGTGGTGCCCGACTGGGCCGAGGAGTCCCGCCGCACGGCCGAGAGCCGCACCCGGCTCGACCGGGTGATCCTGGCGCAGCTGGAGCAGGCCCAGACCTGGCTGGAGCAGACCCGCAGCCGTCCGGCGCTGGCCGATCCGGCCGGGCTGCTCCCCCGGCTCGAGCACGAGCTGCAGGTGCTGCGCACCCGCGCGCTGCGCGCCCTGGACCACCGGGTCGCCGGCGAGCAGCGCGAGCTGGCCCACGTGCGCGCCCGGGCCCGCGCCCTGTCGCCGCTGGCCACGCTGGACCGGGGGTACGCGATCGTCAAGGGTCCCGACGGCCACTACGTGCGCGACGCCGGGGCGTTGCAGCCCGGGGACGCGGTCCGTGTCGCGGTCGCGGCGGGGCACTTCGGGGCGCACGTGACCGACGTAGCATCATCGACGTGACCGAGCGCCCGAGCCAGCCAGCCGCCGACGTGGACCTGCCCGGGGGCGCCGACGACGCCCTGGCCGCCCTGAGCTACGAGCAGGCCCGCGCCGCGCTCGACGAGGTCGTCCGCCGGCTCGAGTCGAGCACCGTGGACCTGGAGCTGTCGGTCGCCCTGTGGGAGCGCGGCAACGCGCTGGCCGACCTCTGCCAGCGCCATCTCGACGGGGCCCGGGAGCGCATCGAGGCCGCGCGGCCCGGCCTCACCGGGACTCCCACGCCGGAACCCGGGGGTGGCACCGCCGACGCGCCCTTCTGACCGGACGGGAGGGGCCGCGCCGCTCCCGCCCTAGTCCGTCGACACCGGCTGCAGGCTCGCCGCGAGCTGCTCGAGTTCGGACCAGTCGGCGGACCCGGTCACGACGGTGACCGTGCCGTCCTCCCGCGTGACCAGTGAGCGTCGATCGTCCGGCTCGGGGTCCCCGACCGAGCGCTCCCACGCGCGGCCCCCGATCGTCACCGTGCCCTCGGGCCGCCCGTTGCGGGTCTCCTGGGCGACCCAGTCCTCGATGCTGCCCTCGGCCTGCGCGGGGAACACCCCGCGCTGCAGGAGCCCGGCGTAGGCGTCCTGGGCGGTGACGTAGCCCACGCGCCAGACCGTCGTCCCGTCGGGCTGGGGCTCCACGCGGGCGCTCGTCGCGGTCCAGGGGAACGCGGCCGGGGGGGCGAGCACCTCGTAGGCGCCGGCGCTGGCCGCCGACGCCGCGACCGGGTACCACTCCACCGAGCGGATCTCGTCGGGCGTGCGCGGGTGCGAGAACCACAGCCAGACCAGCAGGGCGATCGCGACCAGGCCCAGGGAGCGGACCATGTCCATGCCGGTCCCGCGCATCCGCGACCGGGACCGCCCCGCTGCCTGCTCCGCCATGGGACAAGGGTGACCCATGGACGTCGGCAGCGCACCATCGCCTCCGGGCTACTGTTGCCGCCATGGCCGACTTCGCCTACACCGACCTGCTGCCCATCGGTCCGGACCAGACCCCGTACCGCCTGCTCACCACCGAGGGTGTCAGCACGGTCGAGGCGGGAGGGCGCACGTTCCTGCAGGTGGCCCCGGAGGCCCTGCGACTGCTCGCGTACGAGGCCATCCACGACATCCAGCACCTGCTGCGCCCGGCGCACCTCGCCCAGCTGCGCCGCATCCTCGACGACCCCGAGGCGAGCCCCAACGACCGCTTCGTGGCCCTGGACCTGCTGAAGAACGCGAACATCGCGGCCGGCGGCGTGCTGCCGATGTGCCAGGACACCGGCACGGCGATCGTCATGGGCAAGCGGGGCCAGCAGGTGCTCACCGAGGGCCCCGACGAGGCCGCCCTCTCCCGCGGCATCTTCGACGCGTACCAGCAGCTCAACCTGCGGTACTCGCAGCTCGCCCCGCTCACCATGTGGGAGGAGCGCAACACCGGGACCAACCTGCCGGCCCAGATCGAGCTCTACGCCGACACCGAGCCGGGGCACGAGACCACGTACAAGTTCCTCGTCATGGCCAAGGGCGGCGGCAGCGCCAACAAGAGCTTCCTGTTCCAGGAGACCAAGGCCCTGCTGAACCCGGCCAGCATGACGCGCTTCCTGGACGAGAAGCTGCGCAGCCTCGGCACCGCTGCCTGCCCGCCCTACCACCTCGCGGTGGTGATCGGCGGCACGAGCGCCGAGTACGCGCTCAAGGTCGCCAAGTACGCCTCCGCGAAGTACCTCGACGGCCTGCCCACGGCCGGCAGCATGGGCGGGCACGCCTTCCGCGACCTCGACATGGAGGCCGAGGTGCTCAGGCTCACCCAGCAGTTCGGCATCGGGGCGCAGTTCGGCGGCAAGTACTTCTGCCACGACGTCCGGGTGGTCCGGCTGCCCCGGCACGGGGCGAGCTGCCCGGTCGCCATCGCCGTGTCCTGCTCGGCCGACCGGCAGGCCCTGGCGAAGGTCACCGCCGAGGGCGTGTTCCTCGAGCAGCTCGAGACCGACCCGGCCCGCTACCTGCCCGAGGTGACCGACGAGCACCTCGACGACACGGTCGTGCGCATCGACCTGAACCAGCCCATGGACGCGGTGCGCGCCGAGCTGGCGCGGCTGCCGGTGCGCACGCGGGTCTCGCTGACCGGTCCGCTGGTCGTGGCCCGCGACATCGCGCACGCGAAGGTCAAGGAGATGCTCGACCGGGGTGAGCCGATGCCCGCCTACCTGCGCGACCACGCCGTGTACTACGCCGGCCCGGCGAAGACCCCCGAGGGCTACGCCTCGGGCTCCTTCGGACCGACGACGGCTGGGCGGATGGACGCCTACGTGGACCAGTTCCAGAAGGCCGGCGGCTCGCTGGTGATGCTGGCCAAGGGCAACCGCTCCTCCGCGGTCACCCAGGCCTGCCAGGCGAACGGCGGCTTCTACCTCGGCTCGATCGGCGGCCCCGCGGCCCGATTGGCCAAGGACAACATCACCAGGGTCGAGGTCCTCGACTTCCCCGAGCTCGGCATGGAGGCGGTCTGGCGCATCGAGGTGGTCGACTTCCCGGCGTTCGTCGTGGTCGACGACAAGGGCAACGACTTCTTCGCCGAGACCTCGAAGCCGACGATCACGTCGATCCCGGTCGGCCCCCCGCAGGGCTGAGGCCGGCCCTCAGCCGCTCAGCACCAGGCTCAGCACCAGCTCAGTACCAGTGGTGGGAGCGCCAGAACGCCCAGGCGTTGCACGGCGTGCCGTAGCGGCCCCGGATGTACTGCGCGCCCACCTTGATCTGGATCTCGGGGCTGCGCATGTACTGCGCCGTCGTGTAGCCCATCGCACCCCAGACCCGTGCGGACGTCTGCGGGATGCCGCGGTAGATGCCGTTCGGGTTGCTCACCCAGTAGCGCCAGCCGCTCTCCCGCGTCCACAGCGCGCGCAGGCACGACATCTGGCCGGCGCCCCACCCGTAGCGCTGGGCGATGTACGCCGCGGCGTAGCGCTGGCTCGCCGCCGGGGAGCCGGCCCGCGGCAGCGAGCGCGAGCTGGCCCGTGCCTTGAGGGCCCGGTCGGCCTTGCGGATGGCCTTGAGGGTCACCGGGCCGACGACGCCGTGCGCCCTGATCCCGGCCTTGCGCTGGACCTGCTGCACGGCCCGCTTGGTGGCCTTGTTGAAGGTGCCGGTCCGCTTGACCCGCAGCAGCTTCTGCAGCGCGACGACGTCGCGGCCGGTGTCGCCGCGGCGCAGCACCCGCGAACCCAGGGTGCGGGGCTCGTCGGTGGCCGGAGCGGTCGCGCCGGGCGCGGTCGCGGTCGCCGACCCGGTCGAGCCGGTGGCAGCGGGGTCGGCGGGGTCGGTCGCCCACGCGGCACCGGCGGGCGCCGAGAGCACGAGGCAGGTGCCGAGGAGGGCGGCGCCGGCACGGCGGCGCAGGCGGGAGGGTGCGGTCATGGGTCCCGGAGCCTGCCAAGGGAGCACCGGCGGAATCCAACCGGGCTTGTCCACAAGCAGGGCTGATCTTGTGATCCAGATCACAGCCAGTCGGGCGTACCGGGACGACAAATCGGACATCCGTCACGGATGGTCACCCCAGGATTGTGATCTTTGCCACACCGCCCGGCGGGCCCTCCCGAGTCAGCTCGGCAGGTCCTCGAGCATCTCGGTCACCAGGGCGGCGATCGGCGAGCGCTCGCTGCGGGTCAGCGTGACGTGCGCGAAGAGTGGATGCCCCTTGAGCTTCTCGACCACCGCGACCACGCCGTCGTAGCGGCCCACCCGCAGGTTGTCCCGCTGCGCGATGTCGTGGGTCAGCACCACCCGCGAGTCCCTGCCGATCCGGGAGAGCACCGTGAGCAGCACGTTGCGCTCCAGGGACTGCGCCTCGTCCACGATCACGAAGGCGTCGTGCAACGAGCGGCCCCGGATGTGGGTGAGCGGGAGCACCTCGAGCATCCCGCGGTCGAGCACCTCCTCGACGACCTCCTGGGTGGTCACCGCGGTCAGGGTGTCGAACACCGCCTGGCCCCAGGGCGACATCTTCTCGTGCTCGCTGCCCGGCAGGTACCCGAGCTCCTGGCCACCGACCGCGTACAGCGGCCGGAACACCATGACCTTGCGGTGCTGCCGGCGCTCGAGCACCGCCTCGAGGCCTGCGCAGAGCGCCAGCGCGCTCTTGCCGGTGCCCGCCCGCCCGCCGAGGCTGACGATGCCGATCTCGGGGTCGAGGAGCAGGTCCAGGGCGATCCGCTGCTCGGCCGAGCGCCCGTGCAGGCCGAACGCCTCGCGGTCCCCGCGCACGAGGCGCAGGCGCTTGTCCGGCGTGACCCGGGCCAGCGCCGATCCCCGCTCGGAGAGCAGCACGACGCCGGTGTTGCACGGCAGGTCGCGGGCGGCGTCGCAGTCCACCCGCTCGTGGTCGTAGAGCGCGTTGACCACGGCGGACCCGACCTCGAGCTCCTCGATGCCGGTCCAGCCGGTGGACACCACGAGCTCGGCCCGGTACTCCTCGGCCTGCAGGCCCAGCGTCGAGGCCTTCACCCGCAGGGGCAGGTCCTTGCTCACGACGACGACGTCGCGGCCCTCGGCGGCCATGTTGCGGGCGACGGCGAGGATGCGGGTGTCGTTGTCGCCGAGCTGCATGCCGGTCGGCAGCCGGGACAGGTCGGAGTGGTTGAGCTCCACGCGCAGGGTGCCGCCCTGGTCGTTGAGCGGGATGGGCTCGTCGAGGCGGCCGTGCTCGATGCGGAAGTCGTCGAGGAGGCGCAGCGCCTGGCGGGCGAAGTAGCCCAGCTCGGGATGGGTGCGCTTGGCCTCGAGCTCGATGACGACCACGAGGGGCAGGACCACCTCGTGCTCGTCGAAGCGGAAGACGGCCCGCGGGTCGCTGAGCAGGACCGACGTGTCCAGGACGTAGCAGCGGCGGGAGGTCGCTCGCGAGGTCCGGGACCGGGGCTTCGTGGCAGTTGGCACGCACGCCTCCAAGGTGGCCGGGGCGCTCGGGTCGCGGCCCCGATACCGCACGAATCTAGGCCGGCGGCACGGCACCCGCATGGCGCGACACGCCGGGGTGCGGGGGTCGGGCCGGCCGGATCCCCGGGGGGGACCCTCAGCCGCCGTACCGCCGCTCCCGCGCGGCGTAGTCGCGCAGGGCCCGCAGGAAGTCCACCCGGCGGAAGTCGGGCCAGTACGCCTCGCAGAACCAGAACTCGGAGTGCGCGCTCTGCCAGAGCAGGAAGCCGGAGAGCCGCTGCTCCCCCGACGTGCGGATCACCAGGTCGGGGTCGGGCTGGCCCTTGGTGTAGAGGTGCGCCGCGATGTGCTCGACGTCGAGCTGCTCGGCCAGGTCCTCCAGGGAGGTGCCCGCCACCGCGTGCTCGTGCAGCAGTCCGCGCACCGCGTCCACGAGCTCCTGCCGGCCGCCGTAGCCGACCGCCACGTTCACGGTCATCCCCTCGATGGCACCAGTGCCCTGCTCGGCCTCGGCGAGCACGCGTCGGGTGCGCTCGGGCAGACGGTCGCGCGAGCCGACGTGACGGATCCGCCACCTCCCCGCCGACGCGAGCTCGTGCACCGCGTCCTCGATGATCGCCAGCAGCGGGTCCAGCTCGGCAGGCGGCCGGGCCAGGTTGTCCGTCGACAGCAGCCAGAGGGTCACCACCCGGATGCCGACCTCGTCGCACCACCCCAGGAACTCCCGGATCTTGGCCGCGCCGGCGCGGTGGCCGGCAGCGCTGGTCGACCCCTGCTCGCTGGCCCAGCGCCGGTTGCCGTCGAGGATGACCCCCACGTGCCGGGGGACCTCCCGCTCGGTCAGGTCGTGCGCGAGGCGACGTTCGTAGAGGCCGTAGACGAGGTCGTCGAGCCCCATCGCGCCTCCCGATCCACCCCGGCCGCCGTGCAGGTGGCGCCGGCGGGTCCCGAGGCTATCGCACGACTACGTGGCAGCGGCGACGACGACGGCGGCCGCCACGTAGTGGCTGACCCATCCGCCGATGGTGAAGGAGTGGAACACCTCGTGGAAGCCGAACCAGCGCGGCGAGGGGTTGGGCCAGGTGGTGGCGAAGACCAGCGCGCCGATCGTGTAGAGCACCCCGCCCAGCACCACCAGGCCGAGCACCACCGCGGCGCTGGTCCCGCTGAGCATCGGCGAGGCGAGGAACCCCGGCAGGAACATGACCGAGGCCCAGCCCAGCGCCAGGTACATCGGGACGAACAGCCAGCGGGGGGCCCGGGCCCACACCAGCCGGACGAGCGCGCCGCCGATCGCCCCGAACCAGAGCACGAACAGCAGCGACCGGGCCGGGCCCGGCTCGAGGAGGGCCACGGCGAAGGGCGTCGCGCTGCCGGCGATCACCAGGAAGATGTTCGCGTGGTCCCACCGCTGCAGCCAGGCGGTCGCCCGCGGGCCGAACCGGCCGCGGTGGTAGACCGCCGAGACGGCGAAGAGCAGGATCGTCGTCACCGCGAAGACGACCGCAGGCACGCGCAGGTGCGCCGGCGCCAGCAGCGCCAGGACCACGGTGGCCAGACCTGCGATGGGGGCCGCGACCGCGTGGAGCCATCCGCGCAGCCGCGGCTTGGCAGCCGCCGCCTGCGCGAGGATCTCCGTCCGCCGGCCCATGGGCGTAGTGAACCGGAGTGCGGGCCCATCGTCCAGATCAGTCCAGGTCCACGACGACCGGGGCGTGGTCGCTGGGCGGCGGGGTCCCCTTGACCCCGGTCTTGCGCGCCTCCCGGTCGACCCAGGCGCCGCGCACGCGCGCGACGAACGGCGCATTGCCGTAGACGAGGTCGATCCGCATGCCCATCGCCTTGTGGAAGGCGCCCGCCCGGTAGTCCCAGTAGGTGTAGGGGTGCGGTCCCTTGCTGATCGTCGGCACCACGTCGGCCAGGCCGAGCGCCTGCAGGTCGGCCAGCGCGGCCCGCTCCCGAGCCGTCACGTGGGTGCTGCCCACGAAGGCCTCCGGATCCCAGACGTCGGCGTCGGTCGGGGCGATGTTGAAGTCCCCCATCACCGCGAAGGGGATGGGCCCGGCCGCGGCCGGGCCGAGGTGCTCGGCGAGGGCGGCCAGCCAGCGCAGCTTGTAGTCGTAGTGCGGGTCCGCCGGCGTGCGGCCGTTCGGGACGTAGACCGCGGCGACCCGCACGCCGCCACAGGTCGCGGCCAGGTAGCGGGCCTCAGCGGGCTGCGCCGGGTCGGGGAACCCGGGACAGGCCGGCAGGTCGACCTCCACGTCGTCGATCCCCACCCGGGACAGCACCGCGACGCCGTTCCACTGGCCCTGGCCGCGGTGGACCGACCCGTAGCCGGCGTCCGCGAGCACCTCGGAGGGGAACGCCTCCTGGGCCAGCTTCGTCTCCTGCAGCACGAGCACGTCGGGCTGGGCCGCGGTCAGCCACCCCAGCAGCCTGGGCATCCGGGCGGCCAGCGAGTTGACATTCCACGTGGCGATCCGCACGGCGCCATCCTCCCACCGGATCCGGATGCGAAGATGTGCGCCGTGTCAGTGGCCACGTCCGTCGGGGACGTCCGCCGCATCGCGCGCGGGCCGATGCGCAGGCTGTTCGTCGGCCAGCTGCTGAACGCCCTGGGCAACGGCCTGACGCTGGCCTGGCTGGTGCCCTACCTGCGCGAGGTGCGCCGGCTCCCCTTCGAGGTGGCCACCGGGCTGCTGGCGTGGCAGGCCATCCTCGCCCTGGCCGTCTCACCGGTCGCGGGCACGCTGGTGGACCGGTACGGCCCCCGGCGGGTGCTCATGTCCGGGGTGCTCTTCGCGGCGGTCGGCGTGTTCGCGTACGGCCAGATCCAGACCGGCTCCGTCCCGCAGGCCGTGGCCGCGACCACGCTCGTCGCGATCGGCGGCGCGGGGATCTGGGGGCCGGCCGCAGCGCTGACCGCGCGGCTGGTGCCTGCAGACGACCGACCGGCGGCGTTCGGCTTCAGCTTCATGCTGCTCAACCTGGGCCTGGGGCTGGGGGGCCTGATCTCCGCCACGATCGTCGACCTGCAGCGGCCGGGGACCTTCGAGCTGCTCTACACGCTCACGGCCCTGGCCTACCTGCTGCTGTTCGTCGCCGTGCTCTCGATGGGCGACGTCGGCAACCGGCCGGTCGAGGACGCGGCCGGGGCGGCGCGCGACGAGGGCAGCTGGCGCGACGTCCTGCGCGACCGCACGCTGCTGCGGTTCGTGGCGTTCGGCCTGGTGCTGCTCACCTGCGGCTACGGCAGCGTGGACGCCGGCCTGTCCTTCTACATCGTCAGGACCCTGGGCCTGCCCGAGGCGGTCGTCGGGGTCGTCTTCGCGACGAACACGACCATGATCGTCCTGCTGCAGCTGGTCGTGCTCTCGCTGCTCAAGGGCCGCTCGCGCAGCCGGGCCCTGGCCCTGGTGGGCCTGCTGTGGGGGGTGGCCTGGCTGCTGTTCGCCGCGGCGGGCGGCGTGGCACCCATGTGGATGGCCGTCGGGCTGCTCATGCTCGCGTTCGGCATCTTCGCCCTCGGCGAGACGGTCTGGTCCCCGGTCGCCCCGGCCCTGCTCAACGACCTGGCCCCCGAGCACCTGCGGGGCCGGTACAACGCGTTCCAGTCGCTGCTGTGGGGCGTCGCCGGCGCACTCGGACCCTTGCTGGTCGGCGGGCTCCTCACCCCGGTCGAGGGCACCGTCTGGACCCTCACGCTGGCCACCGGCTGCCTGGTCGCCGCCGTGCTGGCCCTGCGCCTGGGCCGCCGCCTGACCCCGAGGCAGGACGGGAGGACCGGGGAGGACCCGGACCCGGACTCGGATGGCGGTCTGCGGGTCCCCGTCGCCTGACGGGAGCGACTCAGGACGGGGGCAGCTGCTGGGGCGCCCCGCCGCCCGCGATCCCCTTCTTGCGCGGCTTGCGCTTGACGTCCACGCCGCCGAAGAGGGCGACGCCCTTGATCCGCAGCACCGGCGCGCCGGGCCGACCGGGGCCCTCGGCCCGCTGGTCGAAGCCTCCGAAGATGCCCATCCCATCGACCTGGACCGTCAGGCCCTCGGGCACCGTGATGTCGACCCCGCCCATCACGGCCACGGCGACGATCTCGGCCTCCGGGCCGGCGAAGGTCGCCGACCGCAGGTCCAGCTCCACGCCGCCGAACATCGCGAAGGCCGTCATCTGCGCCGGCACGACCCACTCGCCCTTGCGGGTCGCCCCGCCGAAGATCGCCACCACGCCGGAGGACGAGCTCGCGGTCCCCTCGGGCGGGAACCACTGGGAGCTCGCCACCGCCTGGCCCGGGGCCGGCACGGGCAGGTCGGCCAGGCCCACGAGCGGGGCGAGCGCGGCCGCCTGGGTGGCCGGCGGCAGGCCCTCCAGCACGGGGACCAGGTCGCCGACCGTCCGGGCGGCCATCGCCGCGGTCAACCGGTCCTCGTACTCCTCGCGGGTCAGCCGACCCTCGGCGAACGCGTCACCGATGACGTCGGCGAACCGGCCGCGGTCGGCGTCGGAGACGAGCACCCTGGCCGCGGCGCCGTACGGGCCCTCGGGCTCCCGGCCGGCCGGGACGTCGGGCAGGGTCACGTCGGCACCTCGGTGGTGGCCGCCGCGGCCGCGGTGCGCTCGAGCTCGTGGGTGATCCGCCGCTCGAACCAGAACGAGGCGAACGGGATCGTGCCGGCCAGCGCGACCAGGACCGTGCGCCCGGGGCTCCACCGGCCGCGGATCGCCGCGTCGAGCACGGTCACCAGGTAGGCCATGTACAGGAACCCGTGCAGCTGCCAGCCGATCGCGTACCACAGCGACCCCTCGTTGCCGAGCAGGTACTTCCAGGGCAGTCCGACGATCGTCATGAACGCGAGCAGCACGCCGGTCACCCAGGCCATCACCTGGAAGCGCTTGTAGGCCCCCGAGCGCAGCAGGGCGGCGGCAGCGGCGGGAGAGGTGCTCATCGGGAGGACTCCTGCTCGGATCGGACGAGGTCGCGCCGGAACCGGACCCAGAAGAACAGCACGAACCCGGCGAACGCGATCCACTGGAGCGCGTACGACGCGTTGCGCCAGTTCAGGCCCACGTCGGCTCCCGGCAATTCTGTCACCTGCAGCGGCTGGGGCTGGTCGGTGGCCGCCGGGATGGGCGCCTGCAGGGCGAACCAGCCCGAGCGCACCGGGTAGCCGGCGTGGGCGGCCAGGGCGCCGGTGTCCACCACGGGCATCGTCGGGGGATCGCCGGCGACCCCGGCACCGGGCTGGCGGCTGTCCGCGACCAGGACCGCGACGACCGACACGGGCCCGGCCGGCGGCTCGGCGGGTGGTGCGCCGTCGGGCACCCAGCCACGGACCACGGCCACGGCGGCCGCGCCGGCCGGGCTGCTCGGCTGCAGCGGGGTCAGGACCCAGGCACCCGCCTGCCCCTCGCGCGCCCGGGGGGCGACGAGGACCTCACCATCGGCGTCGAACGTGCCGACCAGGCCCACGCGCATGCCGGCGTAGGCAGTGGTCGGGTCCAGATCGGCCAGGGCGACCACCGGGGTGTCCGGGACCGCCTCGGCCTCGCTGCGGTGGGCGCGCTCCCACTGCCACCGGGCGGCGACCAGGCACACGAGGACCGCGAGCACGGTCAGCGCGTGGAAGGCCAGGTGGCGCGGGCCGCGCCGGTCGCCGTCCTGGGGCATGCGCGGTCAGCGGCCGTCGGCGCCGGACCGGCCGGTGGCGGGCGCATCGGGGGGCGGCACCTCGCCGTCGGTCGCCTCGCGGTCGGCTGCCCCGGGCGCCGGGAGCCGCGCCGAGCCGAGGTTCTGGTTGGCCCGGCGCAGGTGGCGCAGGAACGACAGGAGCAGCAGGACCAGCGCTGCGGTGAGGAACAGGGACACGTAGGCCGAGGCGCGGACCGGCTGCTTCGTCGGGTCCACCTCCGCGGCGACGCTCCCGACTGCGGCGGCGATCCCGCCCACGACCCCGTGCATCCCAACCTCCAAGCTGCCAGGTGACGGGTACTAGTGTCGCAGCATCATGTCCGGACCCGGTACCGCTGGTGACCCCAGCACCTGGCCACCCCACATCCGGGCCCGGTACGGCGTCTCGGACCGACCCCGCTGGTTGCCCTGGCTGCTCGGTGCGCTCCTCCTCGGCTTCCTCGCGGCGGTGACGATCGTCGGGTGGCGCCTGGCCAACCCGGCGCTCGACGCGGCCATCACCGGCTACGTCACCGTGTCCGACGAGCGCATGACGCTGCGCTACGAGGTGCAGCGGCGCACGACCGGCCCGGCGACGTGCGTGCTGCGCTCGCGCGCCGAGGACGGCTTCGACGTCGGCTACGCCACCGTGCAGCTGCCCCCCGCGCAGGGACGGACGAGTCACGTGTTCGAGATGCGCACCGCCTACCGGCCGTTCGTGGGCGAGCTGCTCGGATGTGGCGCGGACGGGCCGCCACCGGGCATCCCGGGCGCCCAGTTCCGGCCCGGGGTCGTGCCCCCCGAGCAGCCGTGGACCGCCCCTGGCGCCTGATTCCCGTACGCTCGCCCCCATGTCCGAGACTGCCCAGACCACCTGGCTCACCCAGGAGGCCTACGACCGCCTCGCCGCCGAGCTCGCCGAGCGCCAGAGCACCACGCGCACCGAGATCACCCGCCGCATCGCGGCCGCCCGCGAGGAGGGCGACCTCCGCGAGAACGGCGGCTACCACGCCGCGAAGGACGAGCAGGGCAAGAACGAGGCCCGCATCCGCCAGCTGCGGCACATGCTCGAGCACGCCGAGATCGGCACCCCGCCCACCGAGGAGGGCCAGGCCGCGCACGGGATGATCGTCTCCGTCGAGGTCGTGGGGGCCGGACGGAGCATGCGCTTCCTGCTCGGCTCGCGCGAGGAGGCTGCGCACGCCCCGGCCGACCTGCAGGTGGTCTCCCCCACCTCGCCCATGGGCCAGGCGGTCGACGGCGCCATGGTCGGCGACGAGGTCACCTACACGACGCCGGCCGGCAAGGACATGAGCGTGCGGCTCACCCACGTGGAGCCGTACGCCGGCTGAGCCCTACGGGCGGGTCCCCGGCTACCCCCGCAGCAGGCGGAACCCGCCGTCGGCGAGCCCGCTGCGCACCCGGGCGCAGTGCTCGGGGCCGCGCGTCTCCAGGTGCAGCGAGACGTCCACCTCGCCCATGCCGAGGTCCGGCGCGGTCCGCACGTGCTCCACGGAGATCACGTTGGCGCGCAGCCCGGCGACCTCGCGCAGCAGCGTCGCCAGCCCGCCGGGGTGGTCCGGGATGCGCAGCTGGAGGTGCAGGTAGCGCCCGGCCGCGACCAGGCCGTGCTGCAGGACGCGGGAGAGCAGCAGCGGGTCGACGTTGCCGCCGGAGAGCACCACCACGACCGGCGGCTCGATCCCGCTCGCGTCCTGCAGCAGCGCCGCCACCCCGGCGGCGCCGGCCGGCTCGACGAGCAGCTTGCCGCGCTCGAGCACCAGCAGCAGGCCCCGGGACAACGCCTCCTCGTCCACGGTCCGGATCTCCACGCCGTGCTCGGCGATCAGGTCGAAGGGGACGCGGCCCGGCCGGCCGACCGCGATGCCGTCGGCCATCGTCTGCATCGTCGCCAGGGCGACCGGTTGGCCGGCGGCCAGCGAGGGCGGGTACGCCGCCGCGCCTGCGGCCTGCACCCCGATCACGCGCACGGTCGGGGCCAGCTCGGCCAGGGCCGTGGCGATCCCCGCGACCAGGCCGCCCCCACCGGTGCAGACCAGGACGGTCCGCACGTCGGGGACCTGCTCGAGCAGCTCGGGGCCCAGGGTGCCCTGCCCGACCACGATGTCCTCGTGGTCGAACGGGTGCACGAGCGTGGCCCCGGTCTGGGCCTCGAACGCCCCAGCCGCGACCAGGGCGTCGTCGATGGTGTCGCCGACGAAGCGGACCTCGGCGCCGTAGCCCTTGGTGGCGGCGACCTTCGGCAGCGGCGCGCTGGTCGGCATGAACACCGTGGCGCCGATGCCGAGCTCGCGGGCGGCCACGGCCACGCCCTGGGCATGGTTGCCGGCGCTGGCCGCCACCACGCCGCGGGCCCGCTGCTCGGCGGACAGGCCGGTGAGGCGCACGTAGGCGCCCCGGACCTTGAACGAGCCGGCCACCTGCATGTTCTCGCACTTGAGGTGCACCGGGCCGCCGACCCGGTCGACCAGCCACGCCGCCGGCACCATGGGCGTGACGCGGGCGACGCCACGCAGCTGGTCGCGGGCGGCGAGGATCCGCTCGAGCGTCACGGCCATGGGCCCATCGTGGCCCACGCTGGCAGGATGGCGCTCCGTGGTGGCCGGTCGCGTGTTCGCATGGGCGCGGCGCAGCCCCTACCTCGCCGACCTGCCCCGCGACGTGGCGGTGCTGTCCTTCGTGGCCTTCGCGGTCGCCCTCGGCTACGGCATCGCCGCGCCCGTGATCCCGGTGTACGCGCGCACGTTCGGCGTCTCGGCGCTCTGGGCCTCCACGGTCATCTCGGGCTTCGCGCTCATGCGGCTGCTCACCGCGGCCCCGGCCGGACTGGCGGTGGACCGGTTCGGCGAGCGCCGGGTGATGTCGCTGGGCATCTGGATCGTGGCCGGGTCCTCGCTGCTCACCGCGGCCGCGCAGACGTTCCCGCAGCTGCTCGTGCTGCGCGGGCTGGGTGGCATCGGGTCGTCGATGTTCACCGTCTCGGCCATGGCGCTGCTGCTCCGGCGTGCCGGGCCGCAGCAGCGCGGGCGGGCGGCGGGGGCGTGGCAGGCGGGCTTCCTGTTCGGCGGCATCGCCGGGCCGGCGGTGGGTGGCCTCGTGACGGCGGTCTCCATCCGGGCGCCGTTCGTGGTCTACGGCGGCACGCTCCTGGTGGCAGGGCTGATCGCCGCCCGGTACCTGTCGCGCGAGGACGTCGTCACCCCGCCCGTCGACCCCGTCGAGCCTCCCCCCGACGACCCCGCCGACGACCCACCCGACGACCCCGTCCACGACCCACCCGACGACCCCGTCCACGACGTGCCCGCGGCACCGGCCGCCCTCGGGGCTGCGCTGCGGATGGCGGCCTTCCGCGCAGCGCTCGTGGTGAGCCTCACCACCGGCTTCGTGTTCTTCGGCCTGCGCATCTCGCTGGTGCCGCTCTTCGTCACCGAGTCGCTGCAGCGCGGGGTGGGCCTGGTGGGGGCGGGGTTCGTGGTGGCGACCGCGGTCCAGGCGGCCGCCCTGGTGCCGGCCGGGCGACGGACGGACAGCGTCGGCCGGCGGCCCTCGCTGCTGCTCGGTGCCGCCGCCCTGATCGCCTCGATGCTGCTGCTCGTGCTCGACACGGGCTGGATCGGGCTGCTGGTCGCGATGGCGGCCAGCGGCCTCGCGGCGGCGTTCCTGGGCGCACCCGCCGCAGCCGTGGTCGGCGACGTGACCCGCGGGCAGTCCGGCGGGCGCGTGGTGTCGGCCTACCAGATGGTCGGCGACCTCGGCGGGATCCTCGGTCCGCTGGCGGCCGGGGCGCTGGCCGATGCGCTGGGCTTCCACTGGGCGTTCGGCACCGGCCTCGCCGTCGCCCTGCTCACCCTCGCGATGGTGCTCGCGATGCCCGAGACGCTGCGCCGGCCGGCGCAGGCAGCCGAGGCTGGGGCCGCCCCCTCCCCATGATCTTGGTGCGGAAGCCGCCAAGGGGTGTCGGGAATCGAACGGCCGCTGGCGGCGTCCTCGCACCCGAAGCGCCGGGCGTGCTGCCGTAGGTCTCGCGCGCGAGCGTCCCCTGTCCCGGGCCTGTGGACGACGACTCCCCGGAACGGGCCGATGGGGTGAGGATCCATCCATGCCCAACCCCGCGTGGCTCGACGCCGTGCGCTGGATGGCCCGGCACGACGGCCTGGCCACCCGTGAGGCGCTCGTGGCACGCGGGCTCTCGGCGCGGACCCTCGAGCGCCGCACGGCCCAGGGGCTGCTCGTTCGGGTCAACGCGCGCGTCGTCGCCCTGCCCGGTGCGCCGCTGGACCTCGCGACCCTGACCCGGGCCGCGGTGCTCGCCCTCCCGGACGCGGTGCCCACCGGTCCTGCCGCGGCCGCCCTGCTCGGCCCCGGGCCCTGGGATGGCATGGACCTGGGCGAGGTCCCGTGGCTGGTGCACCCGCGCCGGCAGGGGGTCACCGCGCGATACGTGTCACGACCGGGCGTTCGCACCGTCAGAGCCGCCGGCCTGGACATTGCGCACCCGCGAGAGGTGGTCGTGGACCTCATCCGGCTCTGGCCGTGGCACGACGCCGTCGCTGTGGCCCAGCGGGCACTGCAGCTGCGGACCGTCCGCTGGGAGGACCTGCTCGCGGCGCACGCGGCCATGCCGGGATTCGCGGGCAACGCCCAGCTGGCGAAGGTGATCGCGGCCATGTCGGACGGGACACGGTCCGAGGCCGAGCGCAGGCTCGTGCGGCTGCTCCGCGAGTCCGGCATCCAGGGGTGGGTCGCGAATCACCGTGTGCGCGTGGGCAACCGCGGCTGGGAGGTCGATGTGGCCTTCCCGGCCGCACGCCTGGCGATCGAGGTCGACGGCCGAGCGTTCCACTCGGACTCCGGCAGCTTCCAGCGGGATCGACGCAAGCAGAACGACCTGGTCGCGGACGGCTGGACGGTGCTGCGGTTCACGTGGGACGACCTGGCGCGTGCACCGCACGAGGTCCTCGCACGCATCGTGGCTGCGCTGGAGCGGCTGGCGGCCTGATCCCCGAGGCCGCACCGGGGGTGGGCTGCCGCCAACCAGCGTGCGGATCCCGCCACGGGGTGGCGGGGATCGCACCAAGATCGCCACGGAGGGACGGCGGATCGCCCTAGGCTGCGCGGGTGGCTGATCAGGGGGTGGGGGAAGGCCCAGAGTCGGGTGCGCACCCAGAGCCGGGTGCGCACCCGGAGCCGGCGGCGCACCCGGAGCAGGCGACTCCGCTCGCACCGGCGCCGGCACCGGTGCCGGCGAACCGGCAGGCTCCGGGCGAGTTGATGGCGCCCGACTGGGCCGAGGCCCTCGCGCCGGTCGCCGACCGGATCACCGCGATGGGTGACTTCCTGCGCGCAGAGCTCGCCGCCGGGCGTGCGTACCTCCCGGCCGGCCGGAACGTGCTGCGCGCGTTCGAGCGGCCGATGCGCGAGGTCCGCGTGCTCATCGTCGGCCAGGACCCGTACCCCACCCCCGGGCACGCCGTGGGGCTGTCGTTCTCGGTGGCCCCGGACGTCCGGCCCGTCCCGCGGAGCCTGGCCAACATCTACCGGGAGCTGCAGTCCGACCTGGGGTGCCCCCCGCCGGGCAACGGCGACCTCACGCCGTGGGCCGACCGGGGCGTGCTGCTGCTGAACAGGGTGCTCACGGTCCAGCCCGGACTGTCCGGCTCCCATCGCGGCAAGGGGTGGGAGCCGGTCACCGAGGCCGCGATCCGCGCCCTGGTCGACCGCGGCGGGCCCCTCGTGGCGATCCTGTGGGGCCGCGACGCGCAGGGCCTCGGGCCCCTGCTCGGTGTGGTGCCGCGGATCGAGTCCGCCCACCCGAGCCCGATGTCCGCCGACCGCGGGTTCTTCGGCTCACGGCCGTTCAGCCGCGCGAACGCGGCCCTCGCGGCGCAGGGGGCCGATCCGATCGACTGGTGCCTGCGGTAGGGCGAGGGCGCCGGCGCGTCCGGCGGCGGCCGGTAGTGCCGCCGCCATCCGCTGCGTGGAACGCGACACCCCTTGGCGGGATCCCGACCAAGATCGTGGGAGGCGCGATCAGGACAGCCCCGCCTCCGCCAGCAGCCGGGCGGCGAGGGCCTGGGCCTGCTGCCCGCGGCCGGTGAGGGAGAGCAGCCCGATGGGTGCCAGCAGGTAGTGGCGGTCCACGGTCGTGGCGGCACGCTCCGGCAGGCGCCAGCCCCCGGCGAGGTCGCCGAGCACCGCGTCGAGGACGCTCGCGGCGGCGGTGGGATCGGCGTGCCGCAGCACGCCGCCCGAGCCGACCAGCAGCCCGACCCTCGTGAGGTCCCGTCCGCCGTCCGGGGCCGGGCGGGCGTGCCGGCGCACGGCGATCACCGCGGACAGTCGTGCCAGCGCGAGGTCGAGCATCCGCTCCTGCGCGTCGGCCGGAAGGAGTCCCACGTCGTCGTGCCGGCGCTCGGCGGCCGCCGCGAGCGGCCCGGCCGCCGGGCCGAGGTCGACCAGGAGGCGCTCGCGCTCAGCGGCGTCGACCACGTCCGGTGCGCTCCAGCGCATCCCGAGGTCGCCCTCGACGGTGCGCCCGTGCCACAGCGGCTCGACGACGTCGCCACCGGCGTCCTCGCCCGGGTCGAGGACCGAGTACACGTCGGTCGTCGCCCCGCCGACGTCGACCACCAGCACGTCGCCAGCCGACCCGGGGCGCGCGCCGAGCACCTCGGCCACGACCTCGACGCCGGCGAGCACCGCGTCCGGCGTGGCACAGGCGACCAGGCGGGGGAACCGCGGGCCCCTCGACAGTCCCTTGCCCCCGATCACGTGGCCGATGAAGACCTCCCGGATGGTGCGCCGGGCCGCACCTGGGGCGAGGGTCCCGATGCGCGGGATGACGTTGCCGGCGACGTGGACGGCGCGCCCGCGCCGTCGCGCCAGCCGGGCGGCCCGCTCGGCCGCCGCGGCGTTGCCAGCGACCACGACGGGCGCCGCGAGCGCGGACCGGCCGAGCGCCCGCGCGTTGTGCAGCAGCACCTCGGTGTCGCCGCCGTCCGTGCCCCCCACCAGCAGCAGCACGTCCGGCCGCCCGTCGGCCAGGGCGGCGACGCCGGCGTCGTCGAGGGGACCGGCGGACACCGCCACGACCCGCGCGCCCGCGGACAGCGCCACCCGCCGACCCGCCTCCGCGGAGATGACGCGCTCCTGGCCGACCACCGCCAGCCGCAGCCCGCCCCCCGCCGACGAGCAGGCGACCACCGCGTCGTCCGGCACGGCGCCCACCCCGAGCGCGGCGACCGCGGCGTCGAGGCCCTCGAGCACGTCGGTGGCGACCGACGTCGGGTGCTGTGCGGACGCCAGCAGGGTGCCGTCCGGCCCGATGGCGGCCGCCTTCGTGAAGGTCGAGCCCACGTCGACGCAGACGACGGCCGGCGCCGAACCACGCGAGGGGAGCGCGCTCATCCGTTCAGGATGTCGGTGATCGCCTGCGACGCCCGGCCGGTGGCCTCGTCGATGCTCGCCTCCCCGGTGAGGATGTCCTCCAGCATGGTCTCGAGGACCTGGGCCCGCAGCACCTCGGGCCACTGGGGACTGACCGGCAGGGCGCGGGAGCCGAGCGCCGCGCGGTCGGCGACCTTCAGGAACGCGTTGCCCTCGTGGCCGCGGAAGGCCGCCTCCTGGTTGGGGATCACGCCGGCCCGCGCGAGCTCGACCTGGGCGGCTTCCCCGGTCAGCAGGGCGATCCACTCGACCGCGAGGCCGGGGTTGACGCTGCGGGCGGGCACCACGAGGTCGGAGCCCCCCATGGACACCGGAGCGGCCTGGTCCTCGACCAGCCCGGGGATCACGGCGGCGCCGACCTTGCCGCGCAGCCGATCCCGGTCCAGGGCGCCGGGCACCCACCAGGAGTCGATCATCATGCCGACGCGACCCTCGGCGAACGCCTCGACGTTGCCGCGGGCGTCACCGTCCGGGGGCGCCGCCGAGTGCCGCTCGGCGAGGCTCGACAGGCGGCTCAGGCCCGCCCGGGACTCCGGGCTGTCCAACGTCCCCGTCCACGCCCCGTCCCCGTCCTGGCGGGCCACGTCGCCCCCGTGCGCCCAGACGAAGGGCACCGCCGCCTGCCAGGCATGCCCGGGGAACCAGAAGGCGGAGTAGGCCGGGAGCGCCCCGTTCGCCTCCTGCAGCGCGGCGGCAGCCGCCTCCAGCGCATCGAGCGTGGTCGGCGCCTCGAGGTCGGCGTCGGCGAGCTGGTCGATCCGGTAGACCAGCACCTGGGTGCCACCGTAGTAGGGCACCCCGTAGCGGCGGCCCTCCCAGGCGCCGGTGGCCGCGAGGCCGGGCAGCATGGCATCGATGCCGAGTCCCCCGGCCTCGGCGGTGAGGTCGGTCAGCAGGCCCTGGGCGGCGTAGCGCGCGGTCAGGACGTTGCCCAGCTCGACCACGTCCGGGGCCGTGTCGGTGTCCAACGTCGCGGCGAGTCGCTCCTGGACGTCGGCCCACTGCTGGTACTCCACCCGGACGTCCACGTTCGGGTAGGCCTCGGCGAAGCGCTCGTTGACGCGATCCACCAGCGCCCTCGGCTGGCTGGGGTCCATGAGCCAGACGGTCAGCGCCCCGGCGGCCTCGGCGCTCGGCCGGGGCAGGGGGTCGGCCTCGGACGGCTCCCCACCGCCGCAGGCGGCCAGGGCCAGCACCGCGACGAGGGCCGTCACGAGCACGCCCCTGGGTCCACGCATCGCACCCGCCTCCCTCGTCGGTCCGTCGCCAGTATCCCCGATGGCGGTGCGGCAACCCGGGCGCTTGCGACGAACCGGTCGCAGGGGGACCCTTGACGCATGTGGCTGACCTCCCGGCGCCTGGCCGTGGTCGCCCCGGAGCACGCCCTGCCGGGCCGGCCGGACTACGACTTCCCGCTCGCGCGCACCCATGAGGTGCTCGGCAGTCCCCTGCTCGAGCCGTTCCCGCCGGGCGTCGTGCGCCTGTACCTGGGCATGGGCTGCTTCTGGGGCGCCGAGAAGCGGCTGTGGGCCCTGCCCGGGGTGTTCACCACCGCCGTCGGCTACCAGGGCGGCACCACCCCGCACCCCACCTACCACGAGGTCTGCACCGGGCGGACCGGCCATGCCGAGATGGTGCTGGTGGCCTACGACCCGGCCGCGGTCAGCACGCTGGACGTGCTGCGCCTGTTCTGGGAGCACCACGACCCGACCCAGGGGATGCGCCAGGGCAACGACGTCGGCACGCAGTACCGCAGCGCGGTCTACTGGACCACGGCCGAGCAGGCGACGCTGGCGGAGCGGACCGCGCGGGCCTACGACGAGGTGCTGCGGGCCGAGGGGTTCGACCCGATCACCACCGAGCTGGCGCCCGCGATCGACGACGGGACGGTGGTCCGGCCGTTCTACTACGCCGAGGCCTACCACCAGCAGTACCTGGCTCCGACGAAGCACCCGCACGGCTACGACTGCCACGCCCACACCGGGGTGCTGCTGCCGGACCTGGAGCCGTGACGGGGTTCCACCGGCAGCCCGCGCAGTGGGGGGCCGGGATCGGGGGGGCGTCGGCGGTGCTGGCCGCGGTCGGGGTCGGGGTGCTCGCCGCACAGGCCCGGATGGCCAGGCGGACGATCGGGCGGCTGCACCAGGTGCCGCCCTACCAGGACGGTCGGTTCGGCCCGACCACCGGCACGTCCATCCGGCTCGCCGTCCTCGGCGACTCGGCCGCGGCGGGGCTCGGCGCCGAGGCGGCCGCGGACACCGTGGCGGGCGTGCTCGTGCGCGGCGTGCTCACGGCGACCGGCCGCCCGGTCCTCATGACCAACCACGCGGTGGTGGGGGCGCGGTCGGCCGACCTCGAGCGGCAGGTGACCCGCGCCCTGAGCCAGCGCCCGCACGTCGCCGTGATCATCGTGGGGGCCAACGACGTGACCAACCTCGTGACGACCCGGGTCGCGGTGGGCCACCTGCGCGACCAGATGCGCCGGCTGCGCGAAGCGGGCTGCGCCGTCGTGGTCGGGACCTGCCCGGACCTCGGCACCATCCGCCCCGTCGGCCCTCCGCTGCGCAACCTCGCGCGGCGCAACTCCCGGGCGCTGGCCGCGGCCCAGCGGCGGGCCGCCCGGACCGCTGGCGCGACGGCGGTCGACATCCACACCTTGCTGGGCCCCGAGTTCGTCGCGAACGCCGAGTCCTTCTTCGCCCCTGACCGGTTCCATCCCTCCGGCCTTGGCTACCGGCGGATCGGCCTGGCGATCCTGCCGGCCGTGCTCGACGCGCTGGGCGTCCGGCCCGACCTCGCCCGTCGGGCGATCACCGCCGCCCCGACCCCCTCCTGACCCGCGGGCCCCTACAGGACCCGGCGCAGTGCCACCAGCGCCGTGACGGCCGCCCGGCACGCCTCCTGCGCCGCCGGCTCCCCGGCGCGCGCGGCGGCCTCCTCGGCGAGGTCGAGGCCGCACACGGCCAGCACGTCGCCGGCCGACGGCTCGGGGAGGGCCGGGAGGAGCCGCCGGGGGCGTCCGGCGAGCCGGGCAGCGGCGTCGGCGAGCTCCTGGGCGAGCGCGAGGGCCGCGCCGGCGCGACTGCTGCCGGCCGGCAGCGGGGCCCCCAGCCGCACCAGGGACATGGTCCGCAGCCGATCGGCCGTGCGGGCCACCTCGAGGCGCAGCCGCTCCGGCTCGGCCGGGTCGGGGTCGTCGGCGAGCAGGGGCACCCGCCGACAGTACCGTCGGCCCCCGGTGGTCGGGCCGATGCGCGCTACCGCCCCGGCGGCCCGGGCGTTACGGTAGGACCTGAAGCCGGCAGAACAGGAGAGGCCATGACCCTGCACCACTCCGAGGAGACCCACCAGCTGCTCGTCGACCGCGTCCCCGACGCGACCGGCAAGCCCATGAAGGACTGGTTCGCCCTCGTGGAGCAGGGTCCGTCGTTCACGCGCTTCGAGGACCGCGTCAACTGGTTGCGGGACGAGCACGACCTCCCGCACGGCTACGCGACGGCGATCATCCACGAGATGGACAAGAACCGGGCGGCGCGCCGCGTCCGGTAGCACGCGGACATGAAGGGGCCCCGTCGGTGATCCGACGGGGCCCCTTCGTCCGACGCGCTACTCGCGGTTGGCCGCCAGCAGGGCCAGCAGGCGCAGGATCTCCAGGTACAGCCAGATCAGGGTGACCAGCAGGCCGAACGTCATGCGCCAGGACTCCTGGCGCGGCAGGCCCGCCGCGACGCCCTGGGTGATCGACTCGAAGTCGATCATGAGGCTGAAGGAGGCCAGGGCCACGCCGATCATGGCCAGCCCGATCCCCAGCATGCCGACCCCGTAGAAGCCCCAGCCGCCGCCGACGCCGAAGAGGGCCGAGACCAGCGAGGCCAGCGCGATGACCGCGTAGGAGACCATCGCGACCATCATGATCTTCATGAACCGGCCGTTGACCTTCACGATGCGGCTCTTGTAGAGCGCCAGCATCACGACGAAGGCGACGAGCGTGCCGATCACGGCCTGCGAGAC